>CAVFMX010000086.1:0-8122 GCA_963623745.1 Bulleidia sp. | reverse complement strand
ATTCCCGAATTTTATCATGTGGAATTTTCGAGGCGGTTTCGGCTTTGGAAGAGGGGGAGCTACGTGACCGATGACAAAGATGGAAATGGCCGGAAAGGCCGCATAAGAAATAGAGAGAAATCATTTCAAAACAGCTTCTGAGAGGATAAAACATCGGAATGAAAAAGACAAGGTTCGGAATAGTGGGGACAGGACGCATCAGCGACTGGGTTCTCAAGGGTGCCGTGATGGAGCCGCGGTTCGAGGCCGCCGCAGTCTGCTCGCGGTCTCAGGACAGCGGGGATGCTTTCGCAGGATCGCACGGCATCGGTAAAGTGTACACGGACATTGACGCGATGGCTTCCGACCCGGACATCGACGCGATCTACATCGGCACGCCGAACAGCACGCACCACGATCTGACGATCCGGTGCCTGAACCACGGGAAACACGTGTTGTGCGAGAAGCCGATGGCATCCGACGCTCGGGAGGTCAGGGAGATGATCGATGCCGCGAAGGCTAACGGAGCGATGCTTATGGAGGCGATGATTTCCACGCTCTGTCCCAACTTCGTGGCGGCAAGGACTCATCTGAAGGAACTTGGGGACGTTCGCCACTACTTCGCGTCATTCTGCCAGTACTCCTCGAAATACGATCTGGTCAAGAGAATCATCGCCGGGGAGGACAATTCGCCGGTTCCGAGTTCGCTGAATCCGGACTGCTGCGGCGGGGCGTTGATGGACATAGGAATCTACCCGATCTACCCGATGGTCTCGCTTTTCGGCCGGCCAAAAGGGATCAAGGCTGATGTCACTGTCTGTGAGGTTCCGGTGGCATCCGGCCGCTTCGACAAGCTCCGCGACCGGGACGGGATATGCGACCGGAGGGCGGATGCCGAGCCTGTCGAAGCATCGAACCGATGGAAACGGATTGACCTGCAAGGAAGCGTGATTTTCGAATATGAAGGGCTGACCGCCACGGTGCTATATTCAAAGATAGCCGACTCGCGGCTCCGCACGGAGATTTCATGTGACGGAGGGATTCTGTCGCTGGACCAGATCCACATCTGCCGCAATGCGGAGATTACAAGATGCGGGGTGCCGACTTCGGGTCGCACATCGGGACCGACGGCGGAGGACATCTCCGTTCCGGTCGATCCGGATGAGTACCTCTGCGAGTTCAGGGAGTTCATCGACGTGCTGGAATCCGGACGGCTCGAATCCTCCGTCAACAGTCTGGAGACTTCCTTGACGACCGCCGGAATCCTTGACGAAATACGCCGCCAGGCCGGCGTGGTCTTTCCGGCTGACTTGTAGGCCGGGGTCTCCGTCTCGGCCGAAGCCGTTTGGGAAAGACATATTCCTCCTGTTCATAGAACGTTGATCAGCAGGAATATGACAAAAAACAAACAATTAAGGAGGAAGACCAGAAACGGACTTCTTGGTCTTCCTCCTTAATTATTCAGAGATTATCTATTCCGAGAGCTTGAACACATCGAACGTTCCGGCGGTGCCATAGACCACCTTGCCGGTCTCCGGATTGACAGCGGCGGTGTCAGAGAGGTAGAACGCCTTCTTTGCCGGGTCATAGTACGGCTGCGTGAGACCGGCGCTCCTGTACCAGTCATCGGCATAACTCATCCAAGCCGAGCTTCCTTCCTTGTAGGCGGGGCCGCCGAACATGCAGGCGAGGACTCCCCTGTCGGCGATGTTCCACTTGACCTTGTCTCCGCCGGTTGTACCCATGTACTGAAGAGGCACATAGACCTTGTTGGTCTCTGTGTTCCAGTAGAAGTAGTAGTTCTGGACATCGTAATCGGCTCCGGAGTCGTGTCCCCAGCAGTCAGGAAGATAGCACTGAAGGACATTCTCGGCATAGTCACGGGCGTACATGGTCTTGTCCTCCTGCTCGCCCCACCAGCCTTCCTCGATTGTCCCCTTGCCATACTCATAGTAAGAGGTCGGGTACTCGATCGTGGCGACTGCCTTGCCGTAGCCGAAAAGGGATGCGTAGCCTGAAATTGACAGTTCCAGCGCATACTCCTCATTGTAGGCAAGCCGGGACCTGTCGTAAGTCACCACAAGGTTTCCGACTCTCTCTCCATCCTTGATGGTCACCTGTGACGGCACGCTGAAGACGGACGATCCTGTGGCTGTGACATTCACGCTGACATCTCCAGAAGTGCCGAGACGCACGACCGGAATCTCGATATCCGGATTGGAGGTGACGTTGAACGAGAACGTTTCCTGGAAGAAATAGCACTCGGTGCTTGAACCGGACGTGTTGTCATCCTTCTCGCAGGACACGGCCGAGCAAAGGACGGCGAGAGCCGCGAGGGATGCGGATATTGTTTTTACTGATCTCATTGTAATCTTGATTTGTGGATTCCGGGAACGGAACCTTTTCATTATTCAAACTTTTCAGTGTCGAAGAACTTGTGCCCCTCAACATCGATGGCCTCGCCATAGTGCTTGGCGATCTCGTCGTTGGTGTGAAGAGCCGTCGTGTAGGTGCTGTAGGTGGTGTAAGGGTTGTTGAAATCGTAAACCGCCCTGTTGCCGTTGAGTTCGGCGTTGTTGAAGCCAGGAGTCCAGCCCGGATGAATCCTGTTCATGTCAATCGCATGGGCAGCCCTTTCAAGGCTCGCGCCAGGGTACCAGCGATGACATCCTGTCTCAAGACGCTTGTTGTCGAAGTAGTTGATGCCCTCCCCCCAGAACTCGATGCCTTTCTGGAACATGAGTTCCTCATAGACATCCTTTTTCGCGGTAGCCGTGCAGGTGTAGGAACTGTTGCGGGTCTTGATGAGACCTTCAAGGGTAGCCTTGGCGGCGGTGACGCCCGTGGTGTTCAGCTCGGCCTCGGCCTTGATGAAGTACATCTCTTCCACACGCATTATCGGGAAGTCCGTGGCTCCGCCGACCTCGTAGGTGTTGTAGTTGCCTTCGTTAGGACGGAACTTGAGGTTGACATAGAGCCAAGGCCATGCCTTGAAGCCATAACTGGTGTTGATGCGGGAGCGAACCCATGCGGCGGAGTAGCTGAACTGGTACTTTCCCGGATCATCGCTCCAGTCAGCCTGCTCGGTACTCTTGTTGTTGCCGGCGGCAGCCCACTTGTTGTTGATCAAGTTGCCATTGGCATCCTTCTCGATAAGATAGTCAGCGTCAGGCTTCTGGTTCTTTGACTCATAGAAGAACTCAGGGCCGAGCCAGGACTTCTTGCGCCAGTCGTTGTCGGAGAGTCTCTCGTAGGCGGCCCTGTCAAGGGCGCGGCCCACACGCCATCCGTAAACGGAGAATGTCGTCTCCGTCCCCATGATCATGGCATAGACGAAAGAACCGTCAGAGGCAGCAGTCGTGTTGTTAGGATCGATGTGGGTCGCGAGCATCCAGGAGTTCTGAGAATCACGGTTGTTGAAACCTGTCTTCGGATCAGTCCACTGAGCCTCGGTGAGAGGTGTGCAGCCTGACTGCGAAATGGCTTTCTGCGCATAGTCTCCGGCCTTCGTCCAATAGTCGGCCTTGGCGGTGTACTTCGCTGCGCGCTCGGTACGTGAGGCGAGATTAGTGTAGGCACGGGCGAAAAGGCCGTAAACGACGGCGAGGTTCGGCTCGACCTTGTCCTTGCGGGTGTAGCCGGCAAGATATTTCTCCGCCTCGGCAAGGTCGGAAAGAATCATGTCATAGACCTCGTCCACAGTCGCCCGCGGATTGTTGGAGGCCTCCTGGGTGGTGGTCTTTTCAGTCACGATCGGTACGCCGAGGTTGCTGAGGTCACTCTTCGGATCAACGTAGGTGTACCTTGAGTCGAGCGGCTTCTTGTACTCCATGATCTGGACGAGATCCATGTAGTACAAGGCTCTGTAGGCATAGCATATTCCCAGATCTACAAGCATTTCATCCGTGGCGTTCTCAGTGTCGATCATTCCGATGACATCGTTGACGGTCTTGATGTAGCCGTAATAAAGGTAGGTCGGGTAGATTCCTCGGTTGGAACCGGTCGCCGAGACATTGCCCTGCGTCCATGCACCCATCGTGTTGAAGCCGTTGTAGCCCGGGCAGACCATCATGGTCGTGGAGTGCTCAAGCTGCACACGCATGCTACCGTAAGAGATGGTCTCGATGCCACCGTCACTGTTCTTGTAGCCCACCATGTTGGTGTAGATGGAATTGACCATACCTTCAAGGGCGGACTCCGACTTGCCGATCTGGTCTGAAGTCACAGATTCTGTCGGAAGCACCTCCTGCATGCATGAAGAGAGGCAAACCAAGGCGGCTGCGGCTGAAGCTAACGCTATATTGATTTTCATATTCTTTGTTATTAGAAAGTTAAGGTGATTCCGCCTGACAGGGTACGGATTGGCGAATAAAGCTCGGAGTTGGTGTAGCCACCGATCGCATAGCGAGGGTCGAATCCTCTTCTGGCCGAAATGAAGCCGAGGTTCTCTCCCGAGAAGTAAACCCTTACGGAAGACACGTTGAACTTCTGCGTGAACCTGGAAGGAAGCGTGTAGCCGACGTTCACGTTCTGGAGACTGAGGTAGCTCGTGCTCGTGAGGAATCTGTCGGAACGGGAAGACTGTCCATAAGTGTTGGAATAGCGGAGCGCCGGTACGTCGGTGTGAGCCGTCTCTGTCCAGGCGTTGAGCATGTCCTTATGCCAGGTTGTTCCGGTCTGTCCGCCGGAATGCATAAGAACTTGGTAAACATAGTCATAACCCTTTCCGCCAAGCTGGAATGTGGTCTGCACGGAGAAGTCGAAGTTCTTGTACCTGAACGACGTGGAGAGACCGCCCTGGAACTTTGGTAGAGCGTCGCCGCAAAGATATTCAGTGGCTTCGCTTACGTTCTTGGTCGTTTCCCTGGTGACATTGCCGGTGGCCTCGTCGGTGACATCCTTGTAGAACAGGGACTCTCCTGTCTCCGAGTCCACTCCGGCATATTCAGGAAGATACCATGTGTAGAGGGAAAGGCCCTCGGCCACGAAATACTTGTACTTTGAGACAAAGGAAGGATCCTCGTTCACATAGCCGTTGTATCCTTCGATCTCTGTGGTCTTGATCTCGTCCGGCAGGGACAGAACCTTGTTCCTGATGTGCGAGATGTTGAAGTCAACGCCCCAGTCGATGTCCTTGGTCCGGATTATGTCGGCGCTGAGGACAAGTTCAAGACCCGAGTTGCGCATGTCGCCCATATTCAGGCAGTAGCTGGTGTAGCCTACTGAAGGAGGGGTGCTGAGAGTGAACAGCATGTCAGTGGTCTTGCGGTAGAAGTAGTCGAGACTACCGCTGATGCGGCTGTCAAGGACGCTGAACTCGATGCCGGTGTTGATGTTCGTGTTGGTCTCCCAGGTGATGTCCTTGGTTCCCTTCTGAAGCCACTGGTAGGCCACCGAGTTGTTGTTGTTCACTATCGTGTAGTTGTCGGCGTAAAGGAAATTGCCGATGTTGTCATTACCCTGGCTGCCGACGGAGGCTTTGAGTTTGAGTTCATCGACCCAGTCCACATCAAAGAAGCTTTCCTTGGAAAGAATCCAGGCCGCTCCGGCTGACCAGAAGTTACCCCAACGGTAATCCTTGTGGAAGCGCGAGGACGCGTCACGGCGGAAAGACAGCGAGCCGAAGTACCTGTTGTCGTAGCTGTACATCCCGCGGAAGAAGTAGCCTTCATTGTCGTAAGCACTTGAATATGAATTCGGATCGCCGTTCTTGTTAAGCACCTGCGAGAGTTCGGTCGCTCCGTCGATGCCGAAGTTGTAGCCGGACGCTCCCATATATTCATAAAGGTAGTTGTAGTACTCGTGTCCAAGCATCACGCTGATGTCGTGGATGTTGTTTATCACCTTATGGTAGTTGAGGAGCTGCTGGACGTTGTAGGTGAAAGTGCGTGAGGATGACTTTGACAGGTAGCCGTTGTCAGAACCTGATGTGTACTTGTCAGCGTAAGGATCTTCCGTGTAAAGTCCACGACGGTCATAATCGTAGGCATTGCCGTTGATGGTGAGCGTGAGGTCCGGGAAGAGTCTGATGTCGGCGTAACCGCTCGCGATGAATGAGTTGCCGGTGGTCTTTGAGACACGGTACTTGTTGGCGAATATGGCGTTGCCGCCGGTGCCTCCAGCGCGGCTGAGGTCGCCGAGCTGGCTGTTGGCGAAGTCATAGACCTGACGTCCGTAGGTGTCAGTCATGATGTTGCCGTTGGCATCACGGATGTAAACCGGATAGATCGGAGCCTGAGTCTTGATGATGCTCCAGATGGTTCCCGTTCCGATAGTACCCTCCGAAGTCTGGGAATACTCATACTTGGTGTAGTTGAAGTTTCCTCCGAGCTTCAACCACTTCTTGGCCTGATAGTCAGCCTTCAGACGGGCGGTCAGACGGGTCTGCGAAGAACCCTCCTGAATGCCTTCCTGATCAAGGTGACCGAGAGATCCATAGACGTTCATCTTGTCCGAACGGCCCGATGCGCTGAGGTTGTACTCCTGACGGAAGCCGGCCTGAAGTCCTTCCTTCTCCCAGTCGTCCGCCTGGATCCAATAGGTGTTTCCGTTGAAATTGTGGAACGCTCCCTTGACGGCTTCAGGGTTCATTGTGCCGCCGGCAAGAATGAAGTCCTGTCCGGTAGGCACAGTGTAAGGCACATAGCCCGGACCGATGCCGGAGTCATAGAGACCCGCATTCGCCTTCTCGTGAGCGGACCCGGCTGTAGCTCCTTCCTCCTTTATGTAAGTGTTGTAGAGCATCTTATAGTAAGTCTCGAAGAACTCCTGCGCATTGGTGGTCTTGTAGTTCCTGAGTCCTTTCCGGTTGACACCCCACTTGGCGTCGAAAGTGATCTTGGCGTCGGATGACGTCGCGCGCTTGGTCGTGATCATGATCACACCGTTGGCTCCTCGGGCTCCGTAAAGGGCGTTGGAGGCTGCGTCCTTCAGGACGGTCATCGTCTCGATGTCATTGGTGTTGATAAGGCTCAGGTCTCCGTCGAACGGCATTCCGTCAACGACGATAAGAGGCTCCGTGCCGGATGAAATCGAGCTGACACCACGGATCGTGATGCTTGGTGAGGATCCGAGCTGGGATGAAGAGTTGTTGATCTGGAGACCGGCCACACGTCCGGCAAGAGCCGAGGCGGCGTTGGTCACCTGAACTTTCGACAGCTCCTCGGATTTCATCGTCCCGGCGGAACCCGTGAAGGCTTCCTTTTTCATCTGACCGAAAGCGACCACCACGACATCGTTGAGGAGCTCGGAGTTTTCATCAAGGACGATGGTAAGTTGAGTCCTGCCTTCTATGTTCACGACCTTCGTCGTGTAGCCGATGCAGGAAACTTGGAGAGATGCGGCCGCCGGTACGCTCAAGGAGAACGAACCGTCAATGTCACTTACCGTGCCATTGGTAGTGTTTCCGACTTGGACGATGCCTGCACCGATGAGAGGCTGGTTGGCGGAGTCGACAACCACTCCCTTGACTTTCGTCTGCGCAAACGCATTGACTGCGAACAGCAATGAGACGAGCAAGAAAAAGGCTTTCTTCATCTGATTGATTAAAAATTGAGTTAAACAATGTGATTAGCAAACCGTATCGTATTAATGCACTCCGTGTGCTATTAATACGTTTTACATAGCCGCAAAGATAGCAATAGTTTTCAAAAAAGCATCACGCCAGGTCAAGAAATCTGCAAGAAAAAACGTACTGGAGTGCTTTCATGCAAGGTTATCCCTTGCTAATCACATTGTTTGACAAACTCATTGTCCGCCGAGGCGGGCGAAGAAAGTCAGGACATCCTCCCAGGTCTTGAAGGCATCGGAGCCGAAATGGATCAGTGTGCCCATGAAGTCCTTGCCGCCACCCTCTTCCGGTTCCGCATCGATCAGATAGTCGGCAAGGAGAAGATTCTTGTGGTTCGTGAGCGTGACACGGTTCCAGACCGGGACCCCGAGATTGGTCTCACACCAGCCAACGGCCTTTCCGCAAAGTTCGGGAGTGTTGTACGGCACTCCGGCGACGATGTGGACATCATAATTGACGGCAAGCGCCGCCACCGACTTTGCTAATCCGCTCGAATGGTTGATGATCCGGTCACCAAGCGAGATGAACAGCACCGGTTTCTGAACGTTCCTCTGCCTGTCGTCAATCCATTGG
>CAVFMX010000085.1:0-11478 GCA_963623745.1 Bulleidia sp. | reverse complement strand
ACCGTAGAAGTTCTCCCAAACGGCCTTCGGCTGCAAATCTTTAATTGTCATAGCGCTGTTTTATTAATATGTGAATCATTATTTCCCAAGAGGGAACCAGCTTTCCGTTCCGAGCTGGTAAACGGCGATCCTGTCCTGAAGAAGAGAAGTCACTCCGTCCGACAGACGTACGGTGCAGATCGCCGGAATCCTGTAGGCGGCGAAATTGCCCTTGGCCTGTACGGCCTTTCCGGAGGCCGCCTCTAACTGCTGAGGGATCAGTTCCAGCAGATAAGGTTTGCCTGTCATGTTGTCAGCCGGCACGATCCCGTCAGTGTCCGAGATCCTGAACGCGATGTAAGTCTGGGACTTCCTGTCCTTGACTGGAACCACGTCGCATTTAAGTCTCTGGGTCTGGCTGTCGCTGTAGCCGATGAACATCGACATGTACTCTTTCTCCAAAGCGGCGATCTCCTTGAGGGCGGCCCCCATGGCCTCTCCGCTGTAGGTGGCGTCAGTGTCGCCGGTGACGATCTGGATCCTCTTCCGGCGGAGATTGAAGATCATGTCCGCAGCCTCCTTCGCCCTTTGCTCCAAAGATTTCTGGACGACCATGTTCTGCTGCACGGCGATGCGGTTGTACGAAGCGTCCTCCTTGACACCTTTATAAAGAGTGGCTGATTCCGAGGTCAGGTTCGAGCTTACGCCCCTGTCATTGAAGTCCGCCCCGGACCGGGAGGTGAACCTCCACTGCGAACCATCTCCGAAATTTCCGTCATTGACGGCGATGAGACCCTGTGCGGTGAGAGCCAGGAAGGAATCCGAGGCGTTCCCCGGAGTGACATAATAGCGGCGGCTCTGGTCAGCCTCTATGCAGGGGGTCATCTTCACCTCGCGGAGGGTGCAGGTTGTCCGGTCGGACTGTCTCGCATCGACTCCGAGGTATTTCCGGGCATATTTCGCATACGGCCCGGCATAAAAATATTCCCGGACGGCCTCGACCTCTATCGTGATGGTCGTCTGCGGGAGAGCGTAGGAGACGGTCCCCATCGGATCCTGCGCGGAGATCGTTCCTGTAGGCAGCAAGGCGGCCGCCAGCGCGAGAAGTGATAACGTACTATAATTCCTCATATTCATGAATTTTTGTCATTTCCATCTTTTGTGCGTCCAGAGGTAATTCTCCGGATGTCTTTCCAGATCGGCCTGAAGCATGTTGTAATATTCCTGCATTATCGAATGAGGTGTCATCGCCGCCGCGTCGCGGCAGATCTCCTTGAACATCCATTCGTAATGGCCTCGTGAAACCGGGGTCAGGCTCATGTAGAACACGCTGTAGTGAAGCTTGTGCGCTATGGATGCCCCGCCGAGCATCGTTCTGGTCGGCTGGTGCATGAAATCGACCACATCGTTCACAGTGGAGTTCCTGTAAGGGCACTGGTCTACCGGGATGATGTAGATTTTCCTGTCTTCCCTGTGGGATAACGCGAAACGCAGGAGATTCACGGAACTGACATAACCTGCGTAGCCGTCCCTCAGCACCGGAGCGCAGCGGTTCACCCGCATGATCTCGTCCCACATCCTGCTGCTTAGCGGTTTGTAAACCGCGATGATGTCGTTGACATCTGTTTTCCCGCGCTCGGCTTCCGGGCGGTAGTCGTAGTTCAGGCATCCGCCCGTGAGCTCCCAGTTGCCGAAGTGGCTGTTCAGCACAACGGCTCCCGGACTCTCGGCAAGCGCGGCCTCCACAGCCTCCAGGTTGACATATTCGACCAGTCTTTTCCTATGCAGCCTTTCCGGATTGCGGCATCCTCCGAACCAGATCGCTTCCGCCAGAATCTCTCCGAAATGTTTGTAGAAAGCATTGGAGATCATCCTCAACTCTTTGTATTTCTTGTCCGGGAACGCCCGCGAGAGATTGATCATCACCACATCCCTCCTGTAGTGCAGCACATCCCTGAGCAGCCAGGCGAAGAACCCGGCCCATGCGTAATGGAATCCCAGCGGAAGTGCCGAGACCACACGCAGAAATCCCTGCACCAGTTTAGTCAATAGCCTCATCTGTCAACAATCAGTCGCATAGTCAGACAAATTTAGTAAAAGAAGCATTCAATATGAAATTTTTTCAGAATGAATATGCCGATGGCAGTCGTCAAGTGACGTATGGAGATTTTCAGGCGACAGCGGACTCCGGCACATAAATTTGGCGGGTTTGGGAGTTTTTCGTATATTGGTGACTTGTTATGCGTGCTGGCAACGGAATGAGATGCGATAGAGAAATGACACAAATAATTTAAAAGTAAAAAACATAGTATGAAAGGGCATCCTAAAGGACTGATTTCGGCGGCGCTGAGCAACATGGGCGAGCGCTTCGGGTACTACATCATGAATGCGGTTCTCACACTCTTCCTTTGCTCGAAGTTCGGGCTGAGCGATGAGACGGGAGGACTGATCTATTCATTCTTCTATGCGGGAATCTACATTCTCAGCCTTGTGGGAGGCATCATCGCCGACCGCACGCAAAACTACAAGGGGACCATCCAGAAAGGTCTCGTCATCATGGCCCTTGGCTATGTCGTCCTTTCCGTCCCGATTCTCGCGACTCCTGAGAACAAGTCCTGGCTTCTGCCTTTGACCTGCTTCGCTCTCTTCCTGATAGCGTTCGGCAACGGTCTCTTCAAGGGCAACCTTCAGGCGATTGTCGGGCAGATGTATGACAATTTCGAGGCCGAGGCCGCAAAGCAGGGACCCGAGGCTCTCAAGGAAGCGCAGGGGAAGCGTGACTCCGGATTCCAGATTTTCTACGTCTTCATCAACATCGGAGGTCTTGTGGCTCCGTTCGTGGCTCCTCTGTTGAGAAGCTGGTGGCTGAAAGTCAACGGGTTCGTCTATAATTCGCAGCTTCCAAGGCTCTGCCACGAATTCATCAATTCGGGCACGCGGTCGGACAACTTCATGGCCGAGGCGGCGAAGTCCATCACGGATCCGGCAGTTCTTCAAAGCCTGTCGGAGGGCGGTGAGGCAGTCGGCACTTTCTGCACGAACTATCTGGATGTGTTCAATGCGGGGATCCACTACTCGTTCATCGCATCGGTGGTCGCCATGATGATCTCTCTGGTGATCTTCCTTGTCAACAAGAGGAAGTTCCCTACTCCGGAGAAGAAGACCGCCTCCGCCAACACCGGCTACACCGCCGAGGAGAAGGCCACAATGGCAAAGGAGATCAAGCAGAGGATGTACGCCCTGTTCGCCGTTCTCGGCGTGGTGATCTTCTTCTGGCTCGCTTTCCATCAGAACGGGCAGTCCCTCTCGCTTTTCGCCCGTGACTTCGTCAACACCGACAAGATAGCACCTGAGATCTGGCAGGCCGTCAATCCGTTCTTCGTGATTGTGCTGACTCCGGTCATCATGTGGATCTTCGGAGCCCTAGGAAAGAGAGGCCGGCAGATCTCGACACCTCGCAAGATCGCCTACGGAATGGGAATCGCCGCCACGGCCTATCTGTTCCTCGCGATCTTCTCCGGCACTATGGGCTATCCTTCAGCGACTGATTTCAGGGGAATGGACGTGGCTCAGCAGGCCACCATGAAAGCCGGCCCTTGGGTTCTCATAGCGACATACTTCTTTCTCACCGTGGCCGAGCTCTTCATCTCACCGCTCGGACTTTCGTTCGTGTCAAAGGTGGCTCCGAAGCACCTGCTCGGACTCTGTCAGGGACTTTGGCTCGGTGCCACCGCCGTGGGCAACCTCTTCTTGTGGATCGGACCTCTGATGTACAACAAAATGCCTCTTTGGTCCTGCTGGAGCGTGTTCCTCTGCATGTGTCTCGTTGCAATGGGCGTGATGCTCGGAATGGTCAAGTGGCTTGAGAAAGTGACAAAGTAAGAGACCGCTTGTTGACAGAAGAAACAAGACAGACCTTGATCCTGTGGGCTGAGACCTACAACGATCCTCAGTACTTCCAGGAAGATCCGATAGCTTTTCCGACCTTGTTCGCACAGCGTTTCAAGGCCGGAAAATGTTCATTGGCGGATGTGGAGACCGCGGCGGTCTTCGCGGCGCATTTCGCATGGGGGCGCAGGACGATGATCATCCGCGACTGCGGCAGACTGTTCGGCGAGATGGACTGGCGGCCCTATGACTATGTGATGGGCGGCAGATGGCGGGACGATGACACCAGCATCCACCGCACCGTCAAATGGAGCGAGGTGGCGGGAATATGCTCCCGTCTGAAAAAGGCCTATGAGTCAAGAGGTTCCCTCGAATCCCTGTCACAAGACGAATTCCGGACTGAGATCTATGGACAGAAGACAGACCTGAAGGCTCCGAACAAGAAGATCAACATGATGAGACGCTGGATGGTCCGAAACGACGGCAAGGTGGATCTGGGAATATGGAAGCACACGGATCCCGCCGACCTTCTCATCCCCTTGGATGTCCACGTCTATGACGAGGCGGCCGTCCTCGGGCTGACCGCCAGAAAGCAGAAGGACATCGTGACGGTGAAAGAGATCACCGGGTGTTTCGCGGAAATATTCCCGGGAGATCCCTGCAAAGGTGACTTCTCCCTTTTCGGCTACGGTGTGACACATCCGCCTGTCCGCAGTCGAAGCGGCGGGCCGAGATGTTCACCTTGACCTTGACGAGTACTGATCGGTAGAGTTCGTATTTATGGTAAATGAGGCCGAAGCCTTCTCTTACCGGATGTTGCGGCGGACAGGGAGGAGGGCGATGATGTAGCCGATGAGAGTCACGCCGGCGATGGTGGCGAGGACATCCTGCCACTGGAGGATGACGGGGTAGGCGTTCACGAGGAAGCTGCCGGGCATCTTTATGAAGCCGAAATGCTGCTGGGCAAGGGAGAAGCCTATGCCGACGACAAGGCCGGCGGCGAGGCCGAGAAGCGAGATCAGCCAGCCTTCAAGGGTGAAGGTACGGCGGAGCATCCGGTCTGTGGCTCCGAGGCTGCGGAAAGTCTCGATGTCATCCTTCTTCTCGATGATGAGCATAGTGATGCTGCCGAAGATGTTCAGGGCGATGATGATGATGACGAAAGTGAGGATGAGGAAGATGGCCGCTTTCTCGTAGCGCATCATCTTGTAGAGCGACGGGTTCTGGCGGAAGCGGTCCAGGACCTTGAAGTCAGGCCCCAACTCTTTCTGAATATGCTTGACCGCAGTCCGGATGTCTTTCGCCGCCGCTCCTTCGGCCAGCCGGATCTCCACTCCCGAAACCTCATCCTCGTAGCCGAGCAGCTGCCTCATCGCCTCGATAGGTACGATCATCAGATCGTTGTCGATCTGCTGGTTGACCGAGAACACTCCTGCGGGACGCATCCGCACGGATTCGATCGACGCCGCCGGATTGGCGAGGGAGAAATTCCTGTCCCTTATCGGGAAATACAGCTCCGCCGAGGCGAGGAATGCCGGATTAATGCCCATCCTGTAGGCGAGTCCCGCTCCGACGACCATCTGCGGAAGCTGACCTTTGTGCAGGGAGAACTCGCCGTTCGTGATGTGTCCCGCAAGAGGGGAGCCGGCCTCGAAAGCGCTGTCCACGCCCTTGGCCTTGGCTATCCCCTGATGTCCGTCGTAGTCCACGAACACATTCTCCTGAAGGACGAGGTTATACTCCTCAACCATCGGATCAGCCTTGATCCGGTCGAACGCCGCGCCATCCGGGATGAAGACCTTGCCTTTCGCCGGAGAGAGGAGAATGTCAGGCTCGACGTTGCTCAAGGTGGATTTCACCAACTCGTCGAAGCCGTTGTAAATAGAAAGGATGATGACAAGAGCGGCTGTCCCTATGGCCATGCCGACAGCACTGATCGCGGAGATGATGTTGATCACATTGTGTGACTTCTTCGCGAACAGGTACCGCCCGGCTATGAAAAGAGGCAGATGCATCCCACCTCCGCTATTCGGGCTTGTAGGAGTCCTTCAGGGCTGTCGTCTTGTTGAATATGACCTTGCCCCCGATGCTGTCCGGATCCTTGTAGTAGTACCCCGTGCGCTCAAACTGGACGGCGATGCCGGAGTTGTCCTCCAGAAGTGCCGGCTCGGCGTAGCCCTTGGCGACGGTCAGGGACTCCGGGTTGAGGAAGTCCTTGTAGTCCTTGTCCTCCGGGATGGAGTTCATGTCCTCCTTGAGGAAAAGACGGTCATAGTTGCGGATCTCGATCTCCTTGGCATATTCGGTTGAAACCCAATGGATCGTGCCTTTTACAGAACGCCATTCGCCTCCTCCCGGCTTGGTGGTCGGGTCGTAGGTGCACTTGAGCCCGACAACATTGCCATCCGCATCCTTGACGACTTCCTCGCACTTGATGATGTAGGTGTATTTCAGGCGGACCTCTCCGTCCGGTTTGAGGCGGAAGAACTTCTTCGGCGCATCCTCCATGAAGTCGTCACGCTCGATGTAGAATTCCCCCGTGAACGGAACCTTGCGGGCGGCTCCCTCCGGCTCGGCCGGATTGAGAGGACAGTCGAACCATTCCACCTTGCCCGGTTCCCAGTTCGTGAGAGTGACTTTCAGAGGCTTTTGAACGACCATGTACCTGTTGGCCCTCGCGTTGAGGTCCTGACGCACACACCATTCCAGAAGCTGGATGTCCATCATCTGGTCGCGCTTGGAGACCCCGATCTTCTCGCAGAACATCTTGAGGGCTTCGGCCGTGTAGCCACGACGACGCACTCCGCAAAGCGTAGGCATACGAGGGTCGTCCCAGCCGGAGACAAGGCCTTTCTGGACGAGTTCAAGGAGTTTTCTCTTGCTCATCAGGGTGTACGTGAGGTTCAGTCTGGCGAACTCGTACTGATGGCTCGGCCAGATCTCAAGGGTCTTGATGAACCAGTCGTACAGAGGTCTGTGCACATCGAACTCAAGCGTGCAGATGGAGTGGGTGATGTGCTCTATGGAGTCGCACTGGCCGTGGGTGAAGTCGTACATCGGGTAGATGCACCACTTGTCGCCCGTGCGGTGATGCGACGCGTGCTTGATCCTGTAGAGAATAGGGTCGCGGAACATCATGTTCGGGGAGGCCATGTCGATCTTCGCGCGGAGGACTTTCTCTCCGTCGGCGTACTTGCCGGCCTTCATGTCCCTGAAAAGCAGGAGGTTCTCCTCCACTGTGCGGTTCCTGTAAGGGCTCTCGGTACCCGGCTTGTCCACGGTGCCGCGTCCCTTGCTGATCTCCTCCTGTGTCTGGTCATCGACGTAGGCCTGGCCGCGCTCAATCATCTGCTCGGCCCAGGCGTAAAGCTGGTCGAAATAGTCGGAAGCGTAAAGTTCCTTCTCCCACTGAAATCCGAGCCACTGGATGTCCTCCTTGATCGAATCGACATATTCAGTGTCCTCCTTGGTCGGATTGGTGTCGTCAAATCGGAGGTTGGTCTTGCCGCCGTACTTCTGGGCGAGGCCGAAGTTTATGCAGATGCTCTTCGCGTGTCCGAGATGGAGGTACCCGTTAGGCTCCGGAGGGAAACGCGTCATCACGCTATTCACTCTTCCGGACTTCAGGTCATCTTCGATTATCTCCTCAAGAAAGTTGAGTCTTTTCGGCTCCTCGGCCGCCGGTTTTTTCGCTTCTTCCATTTCTTTTCTGTAAGTATTGAACTTACAAAGTTATAAAAATATTCCGCAGTTTGTCTCTTTGTGGATGTGAAATCGTTACGGGTAGTTGGCCTTGCGGTAGGCGAGAGGGGTCATGCCGGTGTGCAGCTTGAAATACCGGGTGAAGAACGAGGCATCGCTGAAGTTGTAGTCCCAGACGATCTGTTTCAGGGATCTGTCGCTTTCCGACAGGTCGATCTTCAGCTTCAGTATGACATAATGGTCGATTATCGCCTTGGCGTTGTGGCCGGCGACGCCACGTGAGATCAGGTTCAGGTACTTCGGAGTGATGTTCAGTCTTTCGGCATAGTAACCGACATCCCTGGACTTCCTGTAATCCTGCTCCAGAGTTCTCATGAAGAAATCGAACAGAGTTCTCTTGCGTTTCGATCCCTCCGGCGGCGGAGCCTGTCCCGGGAACCTGATCAGATAGTCGTGGAACCCGATGAAGAAAGCTTTCAGCTGACATGTCACGAGACGGCCCAGGCACATGCAGTCCGGCTGACGGAAATACGCTTCAAGAAGCCCGAACATGCAGGAGACTATTCTGGAGACGATCGGAGACCCGCCCCTGCACCGGTCCTCCCTCAGTGAGGAATAGACGGTCTGTTCAAGGTCAAGGCTCGCTTCCCTGAGGATTGACGGACTGAATGCCAGAGCGTCAAGCGAGAAATCGGATGACTTGTCCGATGTGGTCACGAGGTCTCCCGGGAAAAGCGTCATCACGGACTCCTCCGGCATGCTGAACGGCTTGTAGTTCACGAGGATCTCAGCCGTCCCCTTTCTGCACAGGAGTATCGCACCGTTTTTCATCATTCCGTCCGGGCATATTCTTTCGGTGTCGGGCAATGAGCTGTAGAGATGCGCCTCGGAGTTGAACATCACTTCCTTGTCCATAAGTCTTATTCCAATTTGTACCACAAATATCGGCAATTATATTACGAAACGCCATAAATGTTCCGGAATATCCCATTTTTAACCTGTTTTGTCCAATGGCTGAACGTCATTTCCGTCCTACCTTTGCATCCCGAAAATCGGAATGAAATGATAAGATGGATTATTTGTGCGGCGGTTTCCGCGATGGTGTGCGGCTCTCCGGAAGCCCTGCGGGAAAAGGAAACGGTGAGTCCCGCGTCAGTGGAGACATCCGCGGACACTCTTGCTCTTGGGATTGAGGATGTGTTCGGGATGATTGATTCCCGGAACCGGACTGTCCGGATGCTGCGGACGGCCGTTGACGCGGCGGAAGAAGGTGTGAAAGCGGCCAAAGATGCCAGGCTTCCCGATGTGGACGTGTCTGTGAACGTGAGCTGCATCGGGGATGCGTTCCTGACTGACAGGGACTTCTCCGGATTCACAAGGACGGATTCGCCTCATTTCGGCAACGGATTCACGGTGGACGCCAGTCAGGTCATCTACGCCGGAGGAGCCGTCAACGCGGGCATGGAGATGGCCGGACACGGGCTGGCCCGCTTGACCGCGGAGTTGGACAAGTCCCGTCAAGGACTGCGCCTGATGGCGGCCGGGCAATACCTCGACCTGTACAGAATCAGCAACGACATAAAGGTCTATGAGGAGAACATCTCCCTCACGCGCAGATTGATAGAGGACATCCAGGCAAAACGGGAACAGGGATTGGCGCTGGCCAATGACGTGACACGCTATGAACTCAGGCTGGAAACGCTTTCCCTGGAACTTGTCAGGTTGAGGAACACGGAGGAAGTGCTTAACCATAACCTTCGCGAAACCCTCGGCCTTCAGGAGGGTGCGGTGATCGGGGCATCGCTGCCGGAGCAGCCGGCTCCTGAATGTTCAAGTCTCGCTGACTGGCAGGAGACCGCGAGGCGGTCATCCCCGTCCATCCGCCTGGCGGAAATCGAAAGCTGTACGGCCGAGACGCAGCGCAGGATCGTGAAGGCGGAGATGCTTCCAAGTCTGGCTCTTGTCGCCCATGACGGCTTCAGCGGCCCGATCACTTTCGAGGTTCCGCCGATCGACAAAAATCTGAACATCTGGTACGTGGGACTTGGCGTAAACTACAGTTTCGGCTCCCTGTACAAGTCCAAAAGCAAGTTGCGCCAGGCCGGTTTCGCTGCGCGTCAGGCGCGTCAGGCCGTGGATGTCGCCGGAGAGTCTCTGAGGAATGATGTCAAGCAGGCCTACACGGACTACCTTCAGTCGTCTGTCGAACTTGAGACAAGCCGGAAAAGCCTTCAGCTCGCCACGGAGAACTACCAGAGGGTCCATGACCGGTACATGGAACAACTGTCTCTCGTCACGGACATGCTGGATGCGTTCAACGTGAAACTCGATGCCGAGATCGGAGTGTCCGACGCCGAGGCTGAAAGGCAGTACCGTCTGTACAAATTGAAATATGTCGCCGGAATATTATAATAACTCATGCGGCCTCGTCGTGCCGCTCACATAAATCACCATACAATGACAAGCAAAAAAACAATCAAGAGGCTATACAACACCGCAGTGATTCTGATCCTGCTCTCGGGCGTGGGGTACGTCTGTTCCCGTTTCGTCCATTTCGGGAGAGTGGAATACACCGATGACGCGCGGGTTGACAGACACATCGTCCCTGTCAACGCCAGGGTGCAGGGCTTCATCAAGGAGATCCGTTTCGAGGACTACGGCCGGGTACGCAAGGGGGACACATTGGTCATCATTGACGATTCTGAGTACAGGTTGAGAGTGGCCCAGGCCGAGGCGGATCTGGAAAGGACCCTGTCCGGGAAATCCACAGACGCCGCCGGACTCAAGACCATTGAGAGCAACGTCACGGTGTTTGATTCGGGAATAGAGGAGGCGGCCGAGAATCTTCGCAACGCCGAAAGCGACTATTCACGCTACAAGGCCCTGCTTGCGAAGGATGCCGTGACGCGTCAGCAATATGACGACGTGGAGACAAAGTACAGGACTGCCAAGGCCCGTTACGAGCAGGTGCTGCGGCAGCGTAATTCCGCGTCCTTGAGCAGGAACGAGCAGACAGGCCGTCTGGGACAGAGTGCCGCGATGGTGGATGTCTCCCGTTCCGCCCTCGAACTGGCCAGACTGGATCTGTCCTACACGGTCATCGTGGCACCCTGCGACGGCAGGATCGGACGCCGGGACATTCATCTTGGACAGCTCGTGCAGCCGGGGCAGCTGCTGGCTCGCGTCGTTGATGATGCGGGAGTCTGGGTGATCGCCGATTACCGGGAGACGCAGCTGAAGCACATCTCGGCGGGCAATGAGGTGAGGATCAAGGCTGACGCCATTCCGGGGAAAGAGTTCCGCGGCAGGGTGGAATCCCTTTCGTCCGCCACGGGTTCAGCCTGGCTGTCATCCCCTGTCAACAATGCCACCGGCAACTTCGTCAAGGTGGAACAACGCGTTCCTGTGCGTGTCGAATTGCTTGATCTGGACGAGTCTGACCGCGAAAAGCTTCTTGCGGGACTCAACGTGGAGACGGAGGTGCTCTACTGATGTCAGCGCAAACACCGCCGATGGAATTCTCGATGCCGATGTACCGGGAGTTCGTCCCCGGGCGCGTCCGCCCGTGGATCTACGTCTTCTTCGCGATGGTCTTCCAGCTGAGCGGAGGAATATATCTGGGCAACCTTGCTCAAATGGTCGGAACGACGTCATTCATGCGGGAGGACATCATGATGGTCGGGCTTTGCGGCGTGGTGGGAGTCTGCATGCCGTTCCCGTTCCTTTTCCGGTTCAAGTTCAGGTACACCAACAGGCAGCTTCTGCTGAACGCCGCCGCTGTCATCGCCGTGTGCGACTTCCTTTGCCTGAAGGTCCACAGTCTGCCGCTCCTGTGCGTGATCTCGTTCGTCGCCGGATTCTTCAAACTCTGCGGCACGTTCGAGTGCATGTCCAACATCCAGCTTTGGA
>CAVFMX010000084.1:0-13471 GCA_963623745.1 Bulleidia sp. | reverse complement strand
CCCTTACCTCTACACTGTCCGGGTCCGTCTTTACTATGACGGAGTCCTGTCTGACGAGCGGCGATGCCGTTTCGGGGTGCGCACGATAGAGTTCAGCCCGACGGATGGCTTCCTTCTTAACGGAAAGCAAGTGAAGCTTAAAGGCTGCAACCTGCACCTTGACCATGCCGGAGTCGGCGTGGGAGTGCCTGACGAATTGTGGCGTTACCGCCTGACACAACTCAAGAAGTACGGATTCAACGCGATCCGCAGTGCGCACAACCCCGCGTCTCCGGCCATGCTCGACCTTTGCGACGAGATGGGAATCCTGGTGATCGACGAGAACCGCCAGCTCGGGGTCAACGAGGAGCAGCTCACTCAAGTCAGAAGGATGATCGAGAGGGACCGCAACCACCCTTGCGTCATTCTCTGGAGCATCGGCAACGAGGAATGGAGCGTCGAGGGGAGCGAGGCCGGCACGAGAATCGCCAGGAGGATGAGCGAATATGTCCGTTCCGTCGACGCGACCCGTCCGACTAACTACGGCAGCTCCGGCGGCCGCGAGCTTGTGAAAGGCGTGGACGTGTTCGGCTACAACTACATCGTCCAGAATCCGGTGGACGAGTACCACGAGATGTTTCCTGACAATTGCGCCGTGGGTACGGAAGAGACCTCCGGAGCCGGCACGAGAGGGAAGTATGCCACCGTCCCGGAGGAAGGATGGATGACTCCTCTTAACAGGGTTGACACCCTTGGCAGGATCAATGTCATCGAACACGGATGGAAGTTCTACAAGGCCCGCCCGTGGACAGGAGGGCTGTTCTACTGGACCGGTCAGGACTACCGAGGCGAGCCGAACCCGATGGTCTGGCCGGCGACCGGCTCTCAGTTCGGGATTCTGGACTATTGCTGCTTCCCGAAAGACGAGGCTTTCTATGTCAAGGCCGCATGGCTCGACGAACCGACAGTCCACATCTGCGGCCCGTACAATGGCGAGGTCTGGGTCTATTCGAACTGTGACCGGGTCAGGCTGTCGGCGGACGGAAAGAGTCTCGGCATAAGGAATATGCCGACGGACGGACATCTTGTCTGGAAGGCAGGGGATGCGGCCCGATTCTCCGCCGTGGGCTACCGCAACGGCAAAAAGGTTGCCTCTGATGAATATCCTTACGTCGCTTCCGAAACAACTCTCACCCTTTCCAAGAGTCGGCTGAAGGCCGACGGTCAGGATGTCGTGGTGATTGACATCGACACTCCTGCCGAAAGTCTTGACGTGTCGGTCGCGGGCGCCGAGTTTCTTGGCTGGGGCAACGGCAACCCTGGCTTCAAGGAGACGGAAAGGCCACGGAACGGCAGTTCGTTGACCATCAAGCCCTTCTCCGGCAAGGCTCAGGTCATCATCCGCTCGATCGAAGGCTCTACAGTACCGGTCACTGTCAGGATCGGAGACAAGACAGCCGAGATCGAGGTGTTGTAACCTTCTGCGGCTTTTCGGTGACGGCTTCCTCAGTCCAGCACCCGGATGTCGATCTTGTAGGCTCCGTCGTTCATGTAGCCGTACTGGAATGTCGGAAGGCAATAGACCGCGTACAGCTGGAAGTGCTTGTCGTCCAGTTTGATGTTCCGGGCGTCGTACTTGGAGAAATCACGCCCCCACCGGTAGTCGCTCGGGTAGTAAGCGTACGCCGGGTGCTTGCCGTTGAAGAGCATCCCGGTGAAGAATTCCTTGAAGGTGATGTGATCACCGTCGCAGTTGAATTCCACATAGTCAGGAGTGCCGCCCATCCAGCCGTTGGCGGCATATTCCTCCGCTATCAGTCCTTCGCGGTACGGATCGCTCACGCGGTAGATCTCCTCCCCGTCGGCCTTGTAGATCTCGGTCTTGTAGGCTTTCTCGAAGATGCATTCATCGTAGTACGTGCAGTCGCCGTATTTCTTGAACACAAGCTTCTTGGTCACGGTGATGGTGACCGTGCTCCGTCCGGAAGGGGAGACCCCGTCAAGGATGTCGAGCCTCATCCGGTATTTTTCGGATGTCCTCAATTTGCCGGTGTCCCCGAACCTCAGGCGCACCAACGCCTTGCAGGAATTCTGTGCGAAGGTCACATTGGACGAAAGCAGCGAGAAGACTCCGTTCGGATCGGCATCTTCCCACACGGGCTCCGACGCGTCCTGTGAGGCCGTGTCGTATTTGAACGACACGATGGCCTGTTCGGCCGTGCCGCCGGCGCCCCTGTAGATAGGGATTGCCAGGGTGCCTTTGTCTTCCGACGACACCTCCGCATAGAGTACCGTGGAGGCGAAGGCGAATCCGCTTTCTCCATCGTAAAGCGGCCCTTCGTTTCCTTTGGAGCAGGACATCGCCGCCAAAGCCGCGACACAGAGGACAGCGGCTGCCGATAGTTTAGTTCTGGACATAAGGATTCTGGTCTTCGGAGTTGATGTTCGGGTTGTTGTCTATTTCCGTCTGGGGAATCATCAGAATGCATTCGATGTAGTCCGCAGGGAAATTCAGATACTCGGGATATTTGCTGAGATAGTTGGTGTGGTTGGACTCCTCTCCGTCCACATTCCAGTAGCGTGTCCATCCTTTCGCGAGCCGGAGGATGTCGAAGATGCGTCCTGTCTCGCCCCAAAGTTCAATGCGGCGCTGAAGCAGAATCTCGTCCAGAAGGGTTTTCACCGTCCCTGCGGTCCCGAATGTCTGCCCGTTTCCGCTCAATGGATTCACGATGCCGCGCCAGCCGGAATAGCGGCGGCTCATGACCTCTCCGAGAGCCTCTTTTGCCCCGGAGTCATTCCCCTGACGGCAAAGTGCCTCCGCAAGAATCAGGTAGGCTTCCTCAAGACGCATGAAGATGTAGTCCCCCTTGTAGGACTTCTGATCCGCCCATTGGAACTTGAACTGGTTGTAGTCGATGTTGGCTCCGTATTTCCATTCTTCGGCGCTCACTCCGATGTTCCCGTTCCACCAGCCCTTGCGTATGTCCGAGTCGGGAATCTGCGCGTACAGCCAGTTGCTGATGCATTTCGGAGCTTCCGCGGCATAATAGACATTGGTACATGCGTCCATGTTCGAGAAGAATGAGGCGAACACCGTCGATTGGTCGGAGATGATCTCCGCACCCCACATCACCGATGAAGAGCTGACGCTGTTGAACGGTGTCCTGCCCGTGGTCCATTCCGTGGTGCTGTCATCGAACGTGCCTTTGGTGACTGTCGCCTCCGACATCGAGAGCAGGGTTGCGTCAGGAGTGCTGATGGCTTTTTCCGCGGCCTTCACCGCCTTGTCCCAGTCATTTTCCACCAGAGCCACCCGGGCCTGGAGCAGGCTTGTGGAGTAGAGGTCGAGGTTGGAGATGTGCTTGCGTTTGATCCCGCAGCTTTCGAACATGGAGACGGCTGTCTCAAGGTCTTTGTCGATCTGCGCATAGACCTCCCTGACCGTGCCGCGTCCCTTGCCCTTGCTCGATGCGTTGGTAGGTTCCGTGTAGATCGGGACTCCGGGGAGATCCTCGTGACCTACGAGTGTCTGCTGGAAGGACTGGATCAGCATGAAGTAGCTGAACGCGCGCGCCGCATGTGCCTGTGCGGCGATGCAGGCGATCTCGTTCTCATTCCCTCTCGCGGTTTCTGCGGCCGAGATGATGTAGTTGACATTGCTGATGATCTCGTAGAAATACTCCCATGTGAAGTAGCAGCGCCAGATCTTGCTGGTGTAGCGGCTGCGCTGGTCGTAGCAGTAGTCTCTCCAGAACCATCCCGCGCCTTGCGCGGTCTGGACCATGTCGTCGCCCATGAGGTCGGCTGCAAGCGTCACCGCCATGTTCCCGAAACATTGGTGGGCGTTCGCGGTGACGAAGTCGAGGCGGTTGTACATTGTCGCATAGACACCGTTCATCGCGACCTTAAGGCCTTCCGCATCCGCAAGGATCTTTTCCTTGTCCACATCGGTGGTAGGGGAGGTCTCCATCAGGGAGGAGCAGGATCCGCAAATCGCCGCCGCCAGTATGGTAATTATCGTGAACCTTTTCATTGACATTAGAATTTGATGTCCACCCCGAGGGAGACCGTACGGTTGGGGGTGTACGTGTAGGAGGTGGAACCCGTGAAGCTGCTCTGTGGATTGAGACCTTTCAGCGCACTCAGCATCAGAAGGTTGTCACCGGAAGCGTAAAGCCTTAAGGAACGGATGTGGTACTTCTCCAGCCACGCTGCTCTGAATGTGTAGCCCGCCGAGACGCTCTTTATGCTGAAATAGGACGCGTCGATGAGGAAGCGGTCGTTGATGACGGTCGTGGCGGTGGTCGTGACCTTAGGAACGTCAGTGACCTGTCCGGCCTCCTTCCATGCCCGCAGGGAGTTGACGTGATAGGTCTGTCCCACATACGACGGCTCCATCAGGGAACTGTAGATGCTGTCGTAGATCCTGCCGCCTATGGAATAGGTGAACAATGCGGAGAAGTCCACGTTCTTGATGTGAAGATTGGATGACAAGGATCCGTAGATGTCAGGCAACCTGCTGCCGCAGAGCCATTTGCAACCGGATGCTGTCGTGGCGTCGTTGGTCACGTACTCGCTGCCCTTGACCGGATTGCCGTCCGCGTCCTTGGCGTAGGCCAGATAAAGCTGCTCCCCTGTCGCCGGGTCAACGCCGGCGCTGCGTGCCATGTAGAAGGTGTTGACGGTCTCGCCCTCGCGGATCAGATATACTCCATTGTTGATGTCCTCTCCGTCGCCTGTGAGGGACACTACCTTGTTGTTCACCGTGGATCCCATGACGGACACGTTCCAGAACAGATCCTGATCATTGAATATGTCATAGCTCAATGTCATGTCCAGACCGGTGTTGTACATTTCCCCGACGTTCGCATAGTAGCCCGGAAATCCCAAGGAAATGGCTATGGGATATTCCAGCAGCATGTCGGTGGTGGTTCTCCTGTACCATTCGAAAGTTCCGCTCAGCCTGCCGAGCACCTTGAACTCGACACCGAGATTGACATTGCCGTTCTTCTCCCATGTGACATCCTTGTTCTCAAGGGACGAGATGATGGCTCCCGAATATGTCGCGTTGGGATAGGTCATGTCATAGAGTGCCTGCCAGGCGTAGTAGGAGCCGATGTTGTCGTTGCCCTGCACGCCGTAACTGACTTTCAGCGTGAGGTTGTCCATCCAGCCGATCTCTTTCATGAAAGGTTCCTGCGAGATTCTCCACGAGGCCCCCAGAGACCAGAATGTCCCCCATCTGTTCTCTTTGATGAACCGTGACGATGCGTCCATGCGCAGACTGCCTGACAGGTAGTACCTGTCTGAGAAGTTGTAGTTCGCGCGGCACAGCCAGGAGTTGATGCTGTAGGTCTCTCCGGCCGAGGTGGCGTCCGCTATGGTGGAACCCATCCCGAGCTCGTCGAACTTGTCGAACGGGAATCCTGTCCTCTGTCCCATCAGGTAGTGGGTCTCGCTGTTGTAGAATTCATGGCCTGCCATCACATCCGCGGTATGCTCGCCGAACCCGCGCTTGTAGGACAGCAGCTGGTTCCATGTGTAGCTGCGTGTGCGTTGATATTCCTTGGTCAGACGTCCTGTGCCGGCGGCGTTGCCGTTGTTGCGGTTGTACATCGTGGTGTTGTTGTCGTTGATGATGTCGGCGCCTGTCGATGTGCTGAATTTCAGGTCGCCGAAGCTGATGCCCAGATGTCCGCGCATGTTGACGTTGTCGCTCGTCATGTAGTAGTCGTCATCGAAAAGGGTGGCGATGCAGTTGCGGTTGTTCTGCGCTCCCGCCGGTCTTGAGGAACCGTAGTCGAACACACGCCCGCCGTTCTCAAAAACGTAGTTTCCTTCGGAGTCCGTCTCGTACACCGGGTAGATCGGAGCCATCATCATGGCCGTGTACCAGATGTTGTTGGCCTCGGTGCCTGATGCTCCGAGATAGTCGCTTCTCGAATTGGAACAGTTGGCGTTGAGGCCGAACTCGAACCAGTCGTAAGGCGTGAATTCCGCGCCGACCCTGGCGGTTATCCTCCGGAACGATGTCGTCGTGATCGTTCCGTTCTCGTCAAGGTAGCCGATCGAAGCCAGATACTTGCTCGCGTCCGAGGCTCCTGACATCGAGAAGAGATACTCCTGCCGTGTCGGGAGCTTTGCCTTGGCGGCTCCCAGCCAGTCAGTTCCGTACTTTGCCTTGGCATCTTCGACGACCTTCCCGTCCGCTGTGAAAAGATTCTCGACATCCTTGTCGAAGATGTTGTACTTGTTGTCGATTCCGAGGATGTTTTTCGCAAGGCGCGGGGGTGTCTGCGAGACGGCTTCATCGGGGAGGTACCCTTCCGTATAGACAAGATCGTTGTAGCTGGCCCTGTACATCTGCTCCATGTACTGAGCGGCACTTACGGTCTTGTACGGACTTATCGCCATCGAGTTGAAGCCTATGCGCGCGGTGAAGTCTATGGAGATCTTCTCCTCGGCGTTCTTTCCGCTCTTGGTGGTCACGATGACCACTCCGTTGGCTCCTCTGGAGCCGTAAAGAGCTCCGGCGGACGCGTCCTTGAGTACGGACAGGCTTTCGATGTCGTTGGGGTTGAGTGAATTAAGGTCTCCGTCGTAGGGGATGCCGTCCACCACGATGAGAGGTGAGCTGCTTGCGTTGATGGATCCGAATCCTCTGACCATGATCCCGGCACCGCTGCCCGGCTGCCCGCTTCCCGAGGTGGTCATCACGCCGGACATCTGTCCGTCAAGCATTCTGGAGACATCGGCGACGGATCTGTCCCGCAGCTTGTCGCCTCTTATCGTCTCGGCCGATCCGGTGAACGACTCTTTTGAGGCGGTGCCGTAGGCCACCACAAGGACATCCTCCAGAACATTGATGTCGGCGGTCATGGCGACGTTGATTGTGGAGCGCCCGTTCACGGCGATGGTCTGCTCCCGCATCCCCAGGCAGGAGAACACGAGAGACGCGTCCGAAGGGACCGACAGTGAATATCTCCCGTCAATGTCAGTGATCGAGTAGCCGGTTCCGTCTTTCTCAAGGACGGCGACCCCGGGAAGCGGCGCACCTCCAAGAGCATCGGTCACCTGGCCGGCGACCGATACTCTCTGCGCCGAAAGAATCTGCGATGCCGCAAGCAGGGCCAGCAGCGTGAGCAGAACGTGTCTGATTCTCATATTACTCCTTTATACATCTTGTGGCAGCTCCGTAAGGACGGTTGAGTCCGGCCTCGCTGGCAGGATTCCCCCACGCCATACTTTCGTAGAACACTGTGTTGGAGTTGTCAGTGCGGGTGTTGTACAGCGCGCTTCCTCCCACGCTCTGGAGTGTGCCCTTGCTCGGGTCGATGTTGCCCACAAGCGGGAACCAGTACTCTTTGCCCTCCTTCGTCCTGTAGCGGAAACCGATGCTCTTGTCGTAGTCCTGATACCAAGGGTATGACTCGTCGTAAGCCCCGTCGTCGTTGAGCTTGCCGGCTTTCTTGTACTCGCTGCGGAAGCCCCATCCGTCTCCCGCGGCCGGCATCCACCAGCCCTCCGGGCAAGGATCGTAGATTGTCTTGGCGTTGGTCTTGCCTCCCCACAGGTCGTTGTCCTGAAGCGCGGCCTTGTCTGTGAGCCAGTCCACCGCAGGCCACGAACTTGACGGAGCGCAGTAGTACACGTCCGGATGTTCGATCGCCAGCTGTAGGTTGGTGCTGGTGTTGTCGTTGTAGGTCGGTCTTTCCTCGGTCTTCATGTAGATCTGGTTGCCGTCAATGTCGTAGATGCGCCGTTGGATGCTTGACTCCACGTCATCCCCTCCAGGGAACGGATCCTTACGGCCCCACTGGTACATCAGCCCCAGAGATTCCTTGCTGTACTTTTCCGCGCTGAAAGCTCCGAGGTTGCGGTCCATGTACTTGTAGGTGATGCCGTTGGCACTGGTCCATTCGAAGATGTCGGCCTCGGGGTCATAGTCCGTCACCCAGACGTGCCAGCTCCACACGACCCTGTCCCCGTCGCGGGCGGCCACAACGGCGTTGCCTTCCTTGCCGGCGGCAAGCTTGACCACAACGACGCCTTCGCTTCCGTTTCCGGAAACGGAGCTGACAAGCCCGATGGCGTCCTGCCAGACAAGCGACGCGTTGTCAAACTCAAGAGCTGTTGTGGAGTTGCCCTTCACCGCCTTGATCGTCAGGGTGCCGCCCGGCTTTACGATGTGGCAGTTGGCGGCTCCTGCCGTTGTCGTGATCTCGACGAGGGAGAGTGAACCTGAATATTCAATAGTGCGGGCGTGGTCATCGGTCGCGCTGATCCTGACCTCGAGTGTCTGACCTATCGTGGACGGCGCATTATATTTCACCTTGATGATGTCCTCGCTGACGGAGACTTCCGCGCTCCATCCCGATGACACCTCGACGACCGGAGTGCCGGTGATTTTTGCCGGAGAGAGATTGAGAACCTTGTAAGACAGCGTGAAGGATCCTCCGGCCTTGACAGCCATTGATGCAGGTTCGCCGAGAGGGCTGATTGAAAGCGGTTCCGAGGCGTTCACCTTGACGGTGACGCTCTTTGTCAGGCTGCGCTTGTGGGTGTCGCTTACCGACAGGGAAACCTTGACCTCGGTGGCTTCCGTGATCACTTCGGGAGCGGTCAGGTTGATGGTTCCCTGATAGTTGACGTAGTCCACCTTCCCAAGCGTGCAGTCATACCCGCTCTTGTCCACCGATGGCTCAAGGCTGAGGGTGGCTCCTTCCGAACCGGTGACTGTGAAAGGAATGCCCAAGGTCTGTCCCGGAGAGATTGCCGGAGAAGCCGAGTCAAAGAATATTCCGAGCTCACCGTACTGGCCGTCGTCTTTTCCGTCTCCTCCGTCGTCACCTGAATCGTCGGAACCTCCGTTCCCGACCAATGTCACATCCACAAACCTTGTGAGTTTCCTTTGATGCGAGTCGGAGACCTTGAGGAAGACCTGGGCTTCCTGATCAGCGGGAATGGACTTGGAGGCGGTCAGCCGGATGACTCCCTGGGCGTTGTCGTAGTCCACCATGCCCAACTTGCAAGTCAGCCTGCTGTTGTCGGAGGAAGGCTCGAAGTCGAGAGCCGCGCCTTCCGATCCTGTGACGGTGAATGGGATCTCGAAGGTCTCGCCCGCATTGAGGGTCACCTCCTCTATGTCGAAGATGATGTCAAGTTCGCCGTAGGGGCTGACCATCTCATTGTAGGTGCAGCCGATCAATGTCACCGCACCTGTCACTGACAGGGCGGCGAGTTTAAGAATATTCTTCATCAGATTCAGACGATGTCGGGGTGGATGTTATTGCTCTTTGACGCAGCGCGTCGGGAATGCGTAGTTGAGGTTGTATCTGGCCAGATTCAGCGCATTGACCTTGAGCGCGGAGATGTCGTCATAGTTCCCGTTGCCGGTGGTGTTCACCTTGAACGCGCAACCTCTGAAATATGAGGCGTTAAGTTTGCTGGCATAGTCGGGATCAACATCCGAGCACCACACGACGGCGGTAGGAAGAGGCTTCCCGATGCAGTTGGCGAACGAGAATGCTGTCGAGTTGGAGTTGAGTTCCCCGGTGATGGTGAACCTCAGGCCGTCATAGACGCAGCCCCTGAACTGGACTTTTTTCTTGTTGCCAGGAATGTACCTGTCGTTTGTGCCGATAGAGGACTCGTCGAAGGTCTCGTAGGAGGAATCCCAGAGTTCCTTGACATCCGTGGCGGCCTTGACGGCGGTCCATGCTTCTGTGCTTGCGACTTTGTACCCGGCCGGACAAGGGTCGTACTTGCTCTTCTTGCCGTCATTCTCCCAGAGAGCCTTGAAGTTGTCGGCTCCGAAGGTGGTTGCGTCGGTGGTGATCCAGCTGTACCCGTGCTTGCATCCGCTGAAATATTTATTGTTGTAGTAGATCGTCGGGTTCTTTATCGCATTCTCCAGATTGTTTGCCTCGGTGTTGTTGACGATGGTGATCTCCACCTCGGCTCCGGAGGCATCATAGACAGGTCTTGTGGCATATTCCCCGAACCTGATCCCCGGGAACGGATCCTTGCGGCCGTACTGATAGACGACGCCGACGGAGAGTTCGCTCTTCTCGTCGAGGTTCAGCGCGCCGATGTTGCGGTCCTGGAATGTGAATCCGCCGACCGTGACATCCTTCGGAGCGTCGGAAATGACCCAGAAGAGCCAACTCCACACAACGTTGCCGTCACCGTCGATTCCGTTGATGACCGCGTTGCCTTCCTTGTCTGCGGAGAAATGGACGATGGCATCTGAGTCATTGACCTGCGCTACTTCGGCGAACAGTCCCTGTGCGTCCTGCCATGCGAGGGCGAGGGACTTGGCTCCGGACTTCTCTCCGCTGTTGCCCTTGAATGTAGGGAACTGGACGTAGGCTCCAGGAGCTACGATGAAGCAGTTTGCGGCATCGGTCAACTTCACGAATCCTTCAAGGATTGTCGGAGTCACGTTGATGGTGGCCGAGGATGTCCTGTTGTTGGCCTCGTCGCTGAAAGTGACGTTGACATCGAACGGTGTCCCGTCAAGGATCATCGCCGGAGCGGTGATTGTGACGGTGCCGTCGTTATTTCCTGAATTGAGGGCGTAGCTGATCTTGTAGTCTTCCGCCGCATTTTCTTCGATCTTGACTGTGATGTCATTCCCTCGGACATCGTTCAGGGTGAAACCGATGTTGACGGTCTCGCCCGAGCTGATGGTTACACTTTTGCCATCGCTGATGGCAGGGAACTGAGGATTGAGTTCCTGGTAGGATTTTTCGCACGATGCGAAAAGGGCGGCAACCGCAGCTGCCGCAATGCATTTGAAAATTTGTCTCATTCGTTTTGCGTTTATATACGATTGCAAGAAAGCAAATCATTTTCGGAAATCCAAGCACTTTTTCGCAAATCTCGCCATCAAACGTTTTGCATGGAGGATGACCTTGACGGTAAATCCTGATTATTGCTTATCTTTGTGCCGGAAGCGGGATCCGTGCTTGTTGAATCCCGGTCCGGGTGATGATTTTTTAGGAATATGATCAAGTCAATGACCGGCTACGGCAAGGCTGAGGCCGTCCTGGAGACAGGGAAACTCACCATCGAGATCAAGACGCTGAACGGCAAGAACTCCGATGCCAACATCAAGTCGCCCCTTCTGCCGAAAGACAAGGAACTGCTTGTGCGCAGGAAGATCACGGATTCTCTTGTGCGCGGCACGATCGACTTTTACATCACATGGGAACCCAAGGCCGGCGGCCAGGCGAAACAGATCAACAAGGAACTTCTCAGGGACTATTACAACCAGCTGATGGACTTCGGTTCCTCTCTTCCTGTCTTCGATTCCCTGGCTTTCAATCCGAATGCGATGCTTGCGTCCATCCTGCGTTTCCCTGATGTCCTGGACAATTCGCGTCAGGAGGTCATTACGGAGGATAACTGGCCTGTGGTGGAGAAGGCGATTGACGAGGCGCTTGCAGCCGTCAATGACTACCGGACGAAGGAGGGGGAGGCTCTTTACAGGGATGTCACCTCAAGGGTCGCGAACATCCTTGAACTTGAGAACCAGGTCGAGGGCTTCGAAAGCGAGAGGCTTGCCGCAGTGAGGGAGAAACTGATGAAGAATCTGGATACCCTCCAGCAGAAGGTCGATCCGTCCCGTTTCGAGCAGGAGATGGTCTTCTACCTTGAGAAACTGGACATCAATGAGGAGAAGGTCCGTCTCCGCCAGCACTGCAAGTACTTCATGGACACGATCGACGGTGAGGAATATCCCGGCCGCAAACTCGGCTTCATCATTCAGGAGATGGGCCGCGAGATCAACACCACCGGCTCCAAGGCCAACCACTCCGGCATCCAGAAGGTCGTTGTCCGCATGAAGGATGAACTCGAAAAGATAAGAGAGCAATCTCTGAATATTCTGTAGCGACAGAATATTCCATCCAACCCCCAGTCACTTCGTGACAGCCCCTGAGGGGCACGGGGAAAGGATTCCCCGAAACCCCTTCGGTCGCTTCGCTCCGAGTCAGATGATGATACCGAAGCGATGATGATACCGAAGCGATGCGGGTGCGGGACTATTCTTCGGCGGGGGTGGGGGAGAGTTCGGGAGGGATGATGGACTCGGGACCAGTTTTGCGGATGCCGGGCTTTATTTTGGCCTGGGATTTCTTGGGGGAGAGTCCGAGTCTCTCCAGCTTTTGGATCTTTTTGACGACACTCTGGTTGGACTCGGTCAGTTTCTTGGTCGAGGTCTCGTAGGCGGACTGCGCCTTGCCGAGCATCGCCCCGACCGCAACATAACTCTCCATCCAGCCGTTCAGCTGGCTCATCAGCTCCTCGGCCGTCTTATAGACCTCGGCGATGTTCTTCTCCTGGTTCGCCTGCTTCCAGGCCATCTGGATCATGTTCAGGACAATTACGAGAGTCATCTGGCTAACGATCAGCACGTTGTTGTCCTTCGCCACCTGCCAGAGCATCGGGTCTTCCTCCAGCATCAGTCTGAACGCACCCTCGACCGGAATGAACATCAGGTTATAGTTCACCTTCCTCCGTCCTTCAGGAATGTACGAGGCATAGTCCTTGGCCTTCAGCTCATCCACATGCTTGCGCACGCTCTCGACATGCGCCTTGGCGAACCTTACCCGATCCTCGACTTTCTCCGCGTTGATATATTCCTTGTAGTCTTTCAGACTGACCTTGGAGTCGATGATTACGGTCGTGTCGTCAGGGTAGAGAACCATCACGTCCGGAATCATCGTCCTGCCGCCTTCGCTCCTGATTTCATGCCCCGCCTCGTCCGTCATCACGCTTTGGGTGAAGAAGTGCACGCCTTCCACCAGTCCCGCATTCTTCAGAACGTCAGTGAGCAGCATCTCCCCGAAATCTCCCTGAACCTTTGAATATCCAGTCAGAGCGTTCGCAAGGTTCCTGGCCTCGTCTCCCACTGCCTGCGACCGCTCCATCACATTGTGAATATGCTCCTTCAGCCGCGCGCTCTGCTCCACGGCCTCCTTTCTGGACTCCTGCACGGCCTTGCCGAACTCGGCGAACTTCTCCTGAACCGGCTTCAGAAGTTCCGAGATCGACTCCGCGCTCTGCCTCTTGAACTCGCTGCTGTTGTCCGCCGACAGGGCCTTGAACGCATCTTTCATCTTCTCGAGATCCTTTTCGTGCTGTTCTTTCTGCATATTCAAAGCCTTTTCCTGCTCCTCCCTGAGCCGGCTCTCATATTCATCCCTTGCCTTCAAGGTGCTTTCCAACGCCGCCTTCTCTCCGGTCAGTTCCATCAGCCGCTTCCGGAGTCCGTCCTCCGCGTCCTTATGTTCCATGACAAGTCTTTGTCTCTCAGCCGCATTCCTCAGAATGACAACGAGCAGAGCCACGACGGCGGCCACCGCCACCGCCGAAAGTAAAATCATTGTTGCCGTAAGATTCATAAACTTAGAATCTGTTTAAAAATAAATCCTCTTTTTTCTTATGCGGCCTTTCCGGCCATTTTCATCTTTGTCATCGGTCA
>CAVFMX010000083.1:0-33846 GCA_963623745.1 Bulleidia sp. | reverse complement strand
CTTTGGAAGAGGGAGCGTAGCCGTAGCTACGTGACCGATGACAAAGATGGAAATGACCGGAAAGGCCGTATAAGAAAAGAAAGGGATTATTTCAAAACAGCTTCTAAGAATATGGATGACAATAACAGGAAACTATACCCGTTGAGGTTTGTGGATGAGTGTGCTGATGTCCCTTGGGGACATGTCAGCTACCAGATCGCCGACCTGGGGTTCAAGGATTCGATGATTGACAACGGCTGGTTCGGAGGCAACACTCTCAGCGAACTGATGGGGACCTATCTGGAGAGGGTCGTCGGGGATGATGTGTTCGAGTTCTACGGCCTTCAGTTCCCCGTGATGGTGAAGGTCATGGATGTGACCGGCTGGCAGCCCCTGCAGATGAACGCAGCCGATGACGTGGCTGCCGAAAGGTACGATTCGTTCGGCAAGACCGCCCTTTGGTACGTTCAGGACGCCGCTCCCGGCTCGGAATTGCTGCTGGGCTTCAACCGCGATGTAGATCCGGCCGAATTCTACACCAGATGCCAGGACGGGACGGTCAGGGAGGTTCTGAACATCGTCAAGCCGCATAAGGGTGAAGCGTACCTGATCAAGCCCGGGACGGTTTTCGCCGCCGGTCCGGGGCTGAAGATCGTCGAGATCGCCGAGAGCTCGGAACTCGCCTTCAGCCTCCACGATTTTGGTGTGGGACTTCCCGTCTCGGAGGAACTGTCGCTTGAAGAGGCGTTCGATCTTATTGATTTCAAGGAATATGTCCCTGAACCTGTGGCCGGGGACAACAAGCTGGCGGTCTGTCCGGAATTTGTGGTGACGAGACTCGATCTGAAGGACGGCCTGCACATATTCTCGGAACTGCCGGGCAGTTTCGCCGTCTATTACTGCGCCTCAGGAGAGGCCACGGTGCAGGTTCCGTCAGAGAACGGCAAAGGCTCCGGGAGCGTGGAGTCATATTCATTGAAAGCGGGTCACTCCATTCTTGTGCCGTCCGAGCTGAACGACTTCTTCCTCATTCCTGCGGCACGTGGAACCGTACTGTTGGAAACCCTTGTGGAGAAGCGTCTTGTGAAGGACTCCTACACGGATCAGGAGGTCGAGCCCGGTCCTTTCACCGGAGCCGAGGCTCCTGACCCTCACATCCGGGAGTGGAATGAATAAGTGAGATCGACGATTGATTATGGCAGACACTGAAAGAATAGACAAGGTCCTCTGGGCCATCCGTGTGTTCAAGACCCGGACCGATGCCACGGATGCCTGCAAAGGCGGCAAGGTCAAGATCGGCGGAGTGAACGCAAAGCCTTCCAGAATGCTGAAGGTAGGAGAGGTGGTTGAGATCCGCAAGGGAGCGGTGCAATATTCCTACAGGATCAAGCGGCTGACCGATCATCGTCTCGGCGCGAAACTGGTCCCCGACTATGCCGAGAACCTCACCCCTCAATCTGAACTGGACAAACTCAAGACTCCCATAGAGACTTTCTTCCTGCGCCGTGATCCCGGTGCCGGCCGTCCTACCAAGAAAGACCGCCGCGCGATGGAGGATGCATGGGATGAAGTTGACTACAACTCCTCCATCGGTGAGATCCCGGACGACATCGCCGAACGCTTCGGTCTCACCGACGAGGATCTGTAGCCGCCGTCTGAAAGTTTTCGGCCCTGTTGTCCGCTACTTGCCGAAGTAGCGGGTGAGGAGACCGTAGAATCCGGCACCGTGACGGGCCTCGTCCTTGGCCATCTCGTGGACTGTGTCGTGGATGGCGTCGTAGCCGAGCTGCTTGGCCCTTGTGGCGATGGCGAGCTTGCCCTCACATGCTCCGGCCTCGGCCTGATAGCGTTTCTCAAGGTTGGTCCTGGTGTCCCAGACAACATCTCCGAGAAGTTCGGCGAACTTGGAAGCGTGCTCGGCCTCCTCAAAGGCGTACCTCTTGAAAGCCTCGGCGATCTCAGGGTAGCCCTCACGCTCGGCCTGACGGCTCATCGCAAGGTACATCCCGACTTCCGTGCACTCTCCGTTGAAATGGTCCCTGAGACCCTGGACAACCTCCTTGTCCTCAACATGCCCGTCACCGATGTGATGCTCGCAGGCCCACTGAGGCTTGCCGCCGTCATCCTTGATCTCAACGAACTTGCTTGCCGGAGCATGGCACTGCGGACACTCCGCAGGAGGGTTTTCGCCTTCATAGACGAAACCGCAAACCAGACATCTGAATTTCTTTTTCATGACAGAATCTCTTTAAATCAAATAAAATGAAACGATAAAACATCGTTCCCTTCCGCAAAGTTAATACCATATTCCGAATTTACAAAATAGAATTATTAAAAATTAGAAAAAAATTCGGGAAAGCCTGTCCTCATGAAAGGTTTTGGCACAAACAAATTCTATCTTTGCCGCCAAAAGAATATATTTGTATATTCAAAAAACTACCGGCATGACACCATTCCTTAAGCAAGTGGCGGATCATTACATGGCCCGGGGCGGGATCTCCGGCCTGTGTCTCATCTTTCCTAACAGGCGGAGCCAGGTCTTCTTCACTAAGTACCTCGGCGAGGCGGTGAAGAAGGGAGGAACGCCTATCATGGCTCCGAAGATGCTGACGATCAACGATTTCTTCTTCCGTATCTCAGGGAACAGGGCGGCGGACAGGGTGAGCCTGCTGCTGGATCTGTACGAGTGCTACAAGACTCTCAACCCCAGACACGAGACTCTGGACGAGTTCATCTTCTGGGGGGATGTGATTCTGGGGGATTTCGACGATGTGGACAAGTACCTTGTGGAGCCGGAGAGGCTGTTCACCAACGTCGCCGAGTTCAAGGAGATTCAGGATTCATATTCTTATCTCACCGAAAACCAGAGAAGGGCGATCGAGAGTTTCATCAGCCATTTCAGCGGCGAAGGTCGTCTGACGGTGAATCCGGACTCCGACAATCCGAATGTGAAGGAACGTTTCCTGCAGGTCTGGAACATTCTTTTACCACTTTACAACAGTTTCCGTGAAAGGCTTTCCGGCAAGGGGCAGGCCTACGAGGGGATGGTTTACCGCTCTCTCGCGGCGCGGCTCGACTCGGAGTCGGCGGTGGATGTGCTGAACGCGGCCTTCGGGGATGTGAATGAATATGTCTTCGTCGGTCTCAACGCTTTGAACGAGTGCGAGAAGAAGGTCATGAGGCGGATGCGGGACGCCGGGCTTGCGGAGTTCTGTTGGGACTATTCCGGCGAGATGGTACGGAATCCGCTGAACAAATCCTCATTCTTCATGTCCCGGAATGTCAAGGACTTCCCTCAGGCGTTCGGGATGGATCCGGAAGGGCTGGAGGTTCCTGAAATCGAAGTGATAAGCGTCCCGTCCTCGGTAGGTCAGACGAAACTGATTCCGTCGGTGGTCAAGGATGAAAGATGCGCGGTAGTGCTTCCGGACGAGTCCCTGCTGATTCCGGTGCTGAACTCCATTCCGGAAGAGATAAGGGACATCAACGTCACGATGGGTTACCCGATGAAGGACAGCGTGTTCTTCGATTTCATGACTTTGGTCTCGGCAATGCAGATGCACCTCAGGCTGAAAGACGGGAAATGGTACTACTACCACAGGCAGGTCTGGTCCCTGTTCTCTTCAAGCATATTCAGGAAGGTGACTCAGGGTGACGAAGCCGTGAGGTCCCGGATCAGGGAGATCAAGGACGGCATGAAGTACTACATCCCGCAGGAGGATCTCTCCGGCATTCCGGCCCTTGACCTTCTGTTCAGGCCGGCGGTGACGGATCCTCAGGCGGCTTCAAAGGAGCAGATCTCAGCGTTCGCGGACTACCAGAAGGCTCTGATCAAGGGGCTTGCACCCGCCTTGGCGGAAGACTCTTCGATGGCGGTCGAGCTTGAGTTCGCCAAAGCCATCCATGACGCGATAGGCCAGCTGCAGACCGCCGGCCTTGAGGTTCTTCCGATGACTTATGTCAGACTTCTGGGCCAGCTTCTCGGCCCGGTGTCGGTCCCGTTCAACGGGGAACCCCTGAAAGGCCTTCAGATCATGGGACCGCTTGAGACCAGAGCCTTGGACTTCGATCAGGTGATGATCCTGTCGTGCAATGAAGGAATGTTCCCGAGACGGAGCGTCAGCTCGTCGTTCATCCCTCCGGAACTGCGCAAGGGATTCGGCCTGCCGACCTACGAGTTTCAGGACGCGGTCTGGGCGTACTATTTCTACCGTCTGATCCAGAGGGCGGAGAAAGTGACGCTGGTCTATGACTCAAGGACGGAGGGTTTGAAGAACGGGGAGGAGAGCCGCTACATCAAACAGCTTGAGTACCATTTCGGTGTGCCAGTCAAGCGGAGTTTCGTCAAGGCGAACGCATCCGGGGATTTCTCGCCGAAGGAGATCGCGAAGACGGAGGATGATGTCAAGGCGATAAGGAGGATGAACCTTTCGGCCTCGGCGCTGAAGAATTACCTCGACTGCCCGGCCAAATTCTACTATGCCACGGTCAAGAAGCTCCGCAAACAGAACGAGGTCTCGGAGGATCTGGACGCGGGAATGCTCGGTGATGTCTATCACGGCACGATGCAGAGGCTCTACTCGGAGGAGATGGCGGGAGGAAGGAAGGTGACAGGGGAATATCTTGCCGGACTTCTGCGCAGACGCTCCGCCGTGAAGGGAATGGTGCGCGGACTGATCCTCGATCAGCTTCATTCCCTTGAGGTTACAGGACGCGATTTGGTTGTGGAGGATGTGATTGTGGAATATGTCCTCAAGACTCTGAAAAGAGACCGGGAGCTTTTAGTGTCGTCCGGCTGCGACGGGTTTGAGATTCTGGGGCTTGAGAGGAAATTCCTCCATGACATCGACGGATTCCGTTTCGTAGGCTATGTGGACAGGATGGACAGTCTGCGTCCCGGGGAGATCCGGATCGTGGACTACAAGACCGGCAAGGTTGAGGACAAGGATGTCAACATCACCGATGGCAATGCGGAGGGGGTTGTCGAGGCTCTGTTCGGGCCGGACAACGATGGAAGGCCGAAGATCGCCCTCCAGCTTTATCTCTATGATGTGTTCTGCCGGGAGTGCGGGGAGTACAGGGGACAGAGGATGGTCAACGTCATCTACCAGCCGGCGAACCTTTTCACTGAGCCGGTCAAGGAAGTTCCTGTCAGTGAAGTGTTCATGAAACTTGTCGGGGAAAGGCTCCACGGCCTTCTCTCGGAGATTGCCTCGGTGGAGATCCCGTTCAGGCGCACCGCGGATGAAAAGACCTGCTCGTACTGTGACTTCAGAATGATTTGCGGAAGATGATACGGATAATGAAAGCCTCCGCCGGATCGGGTAAGACCTTCAATCTGGCCAAAACCTACATAAGGCTCCTGCTGACGGACGAGGAGCGGTACTCCTACAGGCACATTCTCGCTGTGACATTCACCAACAAGGCCACGGACGAGATGAAGGGCCGGATCCTGAAGGAACTGCATCTGCTTGCATCTTCGCCGAAGGATTCGCCTTATTACGCGGATCTTGTCCCGGCGTTCGAGTCCGAGGATGCCCTCCGCCGCAGATCGGAGACCGTGCTGTGCGACATCCTGCACGACTACGGCGCATTCGCTGTCAGCACGATCGACCGCTTCTTCCAGCAGACCCTGAAGGCTTTCTCCCGGGAGATCGGGCAGTTCGCCACCTATCAGGTCGAGCTGGACAGGGAGTCTCTGGTCTCGGAAAGCGTGGACAGGGTGCTGGACTCCCTCTCGGAGGACAACAAGGAACTTCTCGGATGGCTGACACAGAGCGTGATGGAGGATCTGGAGAAAGGTGGACGCTACAATCTGGAGAAAAAGCTCAAGGATGTCGCGATGACCCTCAAGTCGGACGAGCACAGGGCTGCTGTCGAGGAATATGGCATTGACGAAGAGAAGGAATATTCAAAGGAGAACCTCGCAGGAATGAAGAAGTCCCTTTCCGGGGTGATGGCTTCATTCAGAAAGGATGTCATCGAGGCAGCCAAGGCTTTTGTCAGCGCGGCGGGGGAGGCAGGCCTGTCGAATGAGGATTTCTCTCGCAAATGCTTCAATCCGATCTATGTCCGCGCCGCGGCGGATCCGAAGGATGAGCCTGCGTACCCGTCCGCGACCATGTTCAGAAATTGCGAAGATTTCGGCAAGTGGTTCAGAAAGGGCGATCTGGAGAGGTTCGCGCCGGCGGAGGGAAGTTTGATGCCGCTGCTGCGGAAATACTGCGGGATATTCACCGAAAGGTACAAGGTTTATTCCACCGCTTCCAAGATTCTGTTGATCCTGAATGAATTGGGGATAGCGGGAGATCTTGGACGGGAGTTCCGGGCGCTGATGAAGGAGAAGAATGTGCTGAGTCTGGACGATTCCAACGTGATCCTGAGGAACATAATAGACGGCACGGACGCTCCGTTCATCTACGAGAAACTGGGGGTGCGTTTCGAGCATTTCCTGCTGGACGAGTTTCAGGACACATCCCGGATCCAGTGGGACAACTTCCGTCCGCTCATCGGGAACAGCGTCGCGCAGGGGAAGGAGAACCTGCTTGTCGGCGACGTGAAGCAGAGCATCTACCGCTGGCGCGGCTCCGACTGGCGCATGATGGCGCGTGAGGTGCAGGGCGAGTTCTCCCGGTGCGCCGTGGAGACCCTTGACAGCAACTACCGGAGTCTTAGGAATATAGTCGAATTCAACAATGGATTCTTTGAATATGCCTCCTCGGTTCTCGATGCCATGTCGGGAGAGGATCCTGATTTCAGGATCAGTGACATCTATTCGGATGCGGTCCAGCTGGTGAGATCGAAGGACAGTTCCGACGGGAGTGTGGAGGTGGTCTTCTGCGACAAGGAGAGCGAGATGCGGACGGTCCTGGACGCGGTGAACAAGGTGCATGATGCCGGGGCGAGGTTCGGTGAGATCACCGTGCTCGTCAGGAGCAACAGGCACGGTTCCGATGTCGCCATGTTCCTGATGGACAATGGGGTGAGTGTCATCTCCGATGATTCGTTGCACCTGAAGTCCTCCGCCGTGGCCCGCCAGGTCGTGTCGCTTCTGTCCTCGGTCGGGAATGAGGATGACACCATAGGCTCCTTCCTTGCCGGAGAACTGGACATCAATGTCGCCGACCTGTCGTGCCTGTCTCTGGCCGACCTCTGCGAGCGGCTGCTGCGCCTCCTTAAGGACAGGGATCCGGAACTGTTCGAGTCCGAGACCCAGTACGTCCAGGCGCTGATGGATTTCGTACAGGACCATGTGGCGGTAAACGGGAACGCCATCGACGGCTTCCTGAAGGCATGGCAGGAGGCTGATCCGAAGATCAGCTCGCCTTCCGATCCGGAGTCGGTCAGGGTCATGACAGTCCACAAGTCGAAAGGGCTTGAGTTCCGGCACGTGATCTTCCCGTTCGCCGAGGAGGTCGGGCTTTTCCGCAGCGAGAAGCATTGGACCCGCCCTTCTGTGGAGGGAACCGAGCTTGAGGGAATCGCTGACGGGGTCTATAACGTGTCGCTGCGAAAGCCGGCCAATGAGGATTCGTTGTTCCGGGAGGGCAGCCGGAAGGAGATGCTGTTCCAGTTCGTGGACAACATCAACACCTTCTACGTTGCCCTTACAAGGCCTGTCAATGGGCTGACAATCATCGCCTCCAATCCTCCGGAGAAGGTCGTTGACGCTGTTGTGCCGCTCGTCGTTCAGGTCGCTCCGGCAGCCTCGGCGACCGAAAAAACGGATTCCGCCCATCCTGTCGCCATTCCTCTCGAAGTGACCGAGGCGATGCCGCTCCCGTGCGACTTCACGGATTTCTCGCAGATCCTCTACGCCTATCTTTATGGCTACGGAGAGTCCCTGGGCTTTGCCGGAGAAAAGACTGAAACCGGACTCGTCTTCTCCAAAGGCGGGATCTATGACTATGCTTCTCTGGAACGGGAAGCCGACACCGTCTCCGAACTGATGCCAGGCTACCCGTCCTACCCTCTCAATCCTTCCGCCGAAGATGAGGATTCGGATGTCCGGGAGAGGGGAAGGCTTAAGTTCAGCGCCGACTCCATAGATTTTTTCTGCGATGAAGCCAGAAACGAGGCGAGGCTCAACGGCACGGTGCTGCACGGAATCCTTTCCGAGGTCATCACTTTGTCCGATCTTCCGGACGCTGTCCGCCATGCCCGCGAGGCCGGGGCGATCGACGCCGGACAGGAAGAGAATTATCTGAATATCCTTGCCCGGAGAACCGCCGCGCATCCGGACTGGTTCCCGTCCGACGGTGCGGAGGTCTTGAACGAAACGCAGCTGATCGACACTGACGGTAAGGTCTATCGTCCGGACAGGGTTCTGATCAGGGGCGGGAAGGTGACGGTCATCGACTACAAGTTCGGTGGCCGCGACAGCCGCTATCACCGTCAGGTGACCCGCTACGCCGACATCTACCGACGGATGGGATATTCGGAAATAACCTCCGCAATCTGGTACGTTCTTACCGATGAGGTGGAATAATTTTCGTATATTTGCCTTTTGACTCAAAAAGAAAGATTTTATGGAAGCGAACGACAACTCTATAAAGCTCTACTACAACACGGAGAGGGAGAAACTTCAGATGCCTGAGTACGGCCGTGCGATCCTGAATATGGTCGAACAGGTCAAGGCCATCCCGGACAGGGCGAAACGGAGCGAGCAGGCCCGCGTGGTTGTCCGGGTCATGGAGACCCTGAACCCTCAGGTTCACACCCAGGAGAACTACGAGCAGAAACTCTGGGATCATCTCTACATGATCGCGGGGTACGATCTGGACATCGATTCTCCGTACCCGGCTCCGCAGCCGGAGGCGAGGGACGTTCCTCCGATGAAAATCCCGATCGACAAGACTCCGGTGCGCGCCAACCATTACGGACGCAACATAGAGAGCATCATCGACCTGATCGCCGGAGAGCCGGAAGGAGAGGTCAAGCGCTCCATGCTGCGCTCGCTGGCCATCTACATGAGGCAGCAGTACCTGATCTGGAACAAGGACAGCGTGGCAGACGAGACCATATTCGCAGACATCGAGAAACTCTCGGGCTACAGGATTCAGGTTCCTGCCGATCTGGAACTTTCGAAGATTTCGTTCGACTCCAATTTCTCGCGCCCGGGGTTGAATCTCGGCATGGGCCAGAACCGGAGGAACAACCGGAAGGGCAACCGCAAGAACAGAAAGTGATGTTCAGGTTCTGGAGGGACATGGATGATGAGGACAAGGACAGGCTGACGAAGATCACCGGCATCCTTGTCGCGTTGCTGGCGGTGTTCACATTGCTGGCGACCATCTCCTATTTCTTCACCTGGAAGGCTGACCAGAGTTCGTTGTCCTCCGCCGTTGGGGATACTTCGGTCGAGGTGAGCAACATGGCCGGAAAGATGGGGTACAGGTGGGCCGACCTGCTTGTGCGCAGGTGTTTCGGGCTTGGGAGCCTGGCTTTTGTGGTCATCCTCTTCGCGGTCTCGGTTCGCCTGCTGCTGCATCGGTGGCATTATTCTTTGGTAAAGACCGCTCTGCTGACAGTCTCCGGAGCGATGATCGCGTCTTTCATCCTTGCATTTGTCTCAGATCTGTCGGGACTGGGCAACGCTTTCGGCGGAGGTCTCGGCGGAGAGTGCGGAGAGTCTGTCGTGAGATGGGGTTCGGTTGTTTTCGGGGACATCCTCATGGGTCTCCTGCTGGCCTTCCTCCTGATTGTATGGCTGGTTCTGACTTCCAGACGGTTCTCGGACTGGCTGCTGGCGCTTGGCAAGAGGAAAAAGCCTGCCGAAGCCGTCGGCTCTGCGGTTCGGCAAGGCTCACCGACTGTGGAATCCACCGGTCATGCGGGAACATCCGCTTTGAATGCAGCGGATCCGATCCTTCGACAAACTCATGGGCCGGAACGGCCGGTGACCGAGCCAGCCGAAGCCATCGGCTCTGTGCCGCGGCAGGATCCGTCGGCCAGAGAATCAGCCGGATCGACGGGGAACACTCTGGAGGTGATCAAAGGCGATGTACTGACCACGGACATAACGAAGGAACTCCCGAGAATCAACGTCCGTGACGATCTCCCTGACTACCGGTTCCCTTCACTGGAACTACTGGATCCCTACTCGTCTGGCCGGAACGAGGTCTCGGACGAGGAACTGTCCCGGAACAACGCCCGGATCCGCAACGCCTTGGAGAACTACCGCATCCAGATCAACGATGTCAAGGCCATCGTGGGTCCGACGGTGACCCTTTACAAAGTCTATCCGGCGCCCGGTGTCAAGATCTCCGAGATCAAGAAACTTCAGGAAGACCTTGGCATGCACCTGCACGCAAGGGGAGTGCGTGTCGTAACCCTTACTGATTCCGTCGGTATCGAGGTGGCCAACGACCGCCCTTCGATCGTCCCGATGCGCGCCGTGCTCAATGACGATGCGTTCCGCTCCAGCAAGGCCGAGCTTCCTGTCGCGATAGGCTACACCATCCAGCAGAAAGTCAAGGTCTTCGATCTGGCCGATGCCCCGCATCTTCTGGTGGCGGGAGCGACCAAGCAAGGCAAGTCCGTAGGACTGAACGCCATAGTGACATCGTTGCTGTACGCGAAGCATCCGTCGGAGTTGAAACTGGTCTTCATCGACCCGAAGATGGTCGAGTTCTCGGCCTACGCCCACCTTCTGAAGCATTATCTTGCGGTTCTTCCTTGCAATGACGAGCAGGAGGAGAAGGACACCGCCATCGTGAAGAAGGCCGACAAGGCGGACAAGATCCTCCGCTCGCTGTGCGTCGAGATGGATCAGCGGTACGAGCTTCTGAGCAAGGCTTCCGTGCCGAACATAAAGACCTACAACGAGAAGTACCGCAATCGCAGGCTCCGCCCGGACGAAGGCCACCGTTTCCTGCCGTACATCGTCACCGTCATCGATGAGTATGCCGACCTGACGATGTCCGTGGGCGGCAGCGGGGATGCCAAGGCTGTGGCCCGCAGCATAACCACGTCCATCATCCGGCTCGCCCAGAAGGGTCGTGCCGCCGGCCTTCATGTCGTGCTGGCAACCCAGAGGCCTTCGGTTGATGTCATCACGGGACTCATCAAGACGAACTTCCCGACCAGAATCGCGTTCAGGGTCGTTTCCAGAACCGACTCTTCGACGATCCTCGACTCTCCTGGAGCCGAGAAGCTGATCGGCAAGGGCGACATGCTCTACTACGCCGGTGTCGAGATGGAGCGTGTCCAGTGCGCCTTCATCGACAGCGAGGAGATCAACAGACTCACTGAATATATAGGTTCGCAAGACGGTTACAGGAAGAGTTTCAACACTCCATACTACCTGCCGGCAGTCGATGATGACACGGAGGAAGGCTCAGGCGGGATGGTTGACATGACAAAGCTTGACGAACGCTTCGAGGAGGCAGCCAAGATGGTGGTGATGAGCCAGAGGGGTTCGACATCGGATCTCCAGAGACGTCTCGGGATGGGCTACGCCAAGGCCGGACGTGTCATGGATCAGTTGGAGGCCGCCGGGATTGTCGGCCCTCAGGAGGGATCCAAGCCCCGTCAGGTGCTTGTCGGAAGTCTTGACGAGCTGGATCAGATCATCGCGGCCTACAAGAATCAGTAGTTTGCCCGCAAGGCATTGGGTGTAAGCACGGAAAAGCATGAAGACAATCACAGGAATATTCATTGCCGCCGCCGTGGCGCTTCTTGCGCCGCTTCAGGTGGTGTCTGCCAAGAGCAGGACGCTGGACGCTTTTGTCGGCAAGGTCTCGGCCTCGCTGGTCTCGTTTGACTATTCATTCACAATGCCGGCCGGGAAGGCGAAGATGGCCGGGAACGGAAGCGTGAAGGTCCGCGGAACCTCGTTTCTTGTGGATGGGAGCGGGCTTGAGATCTGGTGCGACGGGACGACCCGTTGGACCATCGACAGGGTTTCTGAGGAGGCTTTGGTTGAATCCGTTGACGATTCGTATGACAGTTATGCGACCAATCCGGCCCTTATGATAGCCTCGATAGACAACGCTTTCAGGGAGGTCTCTTTCGGGAGTTCGAAGTTCGGAGGGAAGGTTGTGGACGCATCCGTACTTTCTCCTGTCCATAAGGGGAAAGGCTCGATGGACATCGCCGGACTGAAACTGTTCTTCAGGAGCGGCACCTCCATGCTTGTCGGAGCGGAGGTCACGCTGAATGACGGCTCCGTGTCGGAATTCACGATAACCAACCTCAGATTCGAGGAGGCGGAAAAATCAAAAGAGTCTTTCCGTTTCGACGAAAAGACCCTCGATTCTTCTTATGTCATAACGGATCTGCGCTAATCCTTCACGCATCTGACGGAAGCCCTGAAGGAATCCTTGTCTCCCGCCCCGATGAGGATGTCGTTCTGCTTCACGTAGATGTACCTGTAAAAGCCGCGGTCTTCGCTTTCCGGATCCGAGGTCCAGAATGCCGCGTAACTGTCAATCCCCGAGAATGTAGGAGAGTCTCCCGAACTTACGGCGTAGCCTATCGGCAGAGCCGAGAATCCGGTCTTGTTCGTGATCTTGACCTGCGGCCAGTACTCCCACATCCTTGTGCCGAGGAATTTGGCGTCCACCATCAGATCTCCGGCGACTCCGGTGAAAGTCTCATTCTCCGAAAAAGTCACACCGTCAGGCGCAAGGGCGTTCGCCATTTCGGCGAACTCGGCTCCGGACGGAAGGTGCCATCCTTCCGGACATGCCGCGACGGCCTCGTTCCATGTGTAGAGACGTCCGAAAATCGCGTCCATCGCCTCACTGTTCTCGTAGGAGACACCGGCTCCGGAGTAGTAGAGATTGTTCTTCAGCCACGTCCTTCCGCCGAACGTGGTCGTGTAGTAGGAGCCTCCGTCCCGTGGGTCGGTGAACTTGGGATCCTTGCCGGAGCAGGCACCCGCGACGGTCGAGTCAAGCGCCGGATCGACGACGCTGAACGCGGTGCTGCTTGAGGACGTGTAGTAGTCCGTGGCGAAAGCCACGCAGGTGACTGTGAACGAGCCGACCTTTGAAGGGGTGGAGAATTTGAATGTCCCGTCACCCGTGGCGTCGGTCTCTGTCTTGGTCGTGTCCTTGGCGGAATCCCAGGAGTTTGTCCAGTAGAATCCCACGTCCTCGGCGGAACCTGTCCCCGGATTCGTGACACCTGTCGGGGTCAAAGTGTACTCCACGCCCTTGAGAACGTAGGAGGGCATGGAGGTGATCGTCAGCGTTCCGTCGAGGTAGTCCTTCGTGGTACTGCTCTCGTTATCTTTCTTGCAGGAGGGGAGGGCGATCAGAACCGCGGACACTCCTGTCAGAACAATGCTCTTTATCTTCATTTCCTATAGTTGAGACTGCAAATATCGCATAAAAAACGCAAAAACGGTAGGCATTAAGCAAAAACTGATCCAATGATGCCGATAATTGAATGTAAATGCCTATAATTGCATCCATGAAATCGATTACGGGAACATTCAGACGCATCCTTGTCTGCTACGCCGTGCTTCCGGCCGTCCTCTCCTGCGGCGGGCCGGAAGGGTACCGGGAATTGACAGGCTATGCCCAGGGAGGGACATATTCGGTGAAGTTCAAGCCGGTGGACGGTCTGGACATGAAAGAGGTGGGGAAGGCTGTGGACTCCATCCTGACCTTGGTTGACACCACCTTGTCGGGCTACAACCGCGGGTCTCAGCTGAGCCGTTACAACGCCGGAGAACCCGTGGTTCCCAACGGGATGTTCAAGGAGATGTTCCTGATCTCGAAAAGCCTCTATGAGGAGACCGGAGGGGCGTTGGACATGGCTTCGGGACCGCTTTACGATGCCTGGGGCTTCGGTTTCACCAAAGACTCGCTGCCTTCCTCCGCAGCGGTGGACAGCCTTCGGGCGGTCTGCGGGATGGACAAACTGGACGGGAAAATGTCCCCGCTGGTTCCGGGAATGTGCCCGAGACTGAATTTCAACGCCATAGCCCAGGGCTACACAAGCGACAAGATCGCGGAGTACCTTCACTCGCTCGGGGTCAGGGACATGCTGGTGAACATAGGCGAGATCTACTGCGAGGGCCTGAACCCGTCCGGTAAGCCGTGGACCATAGGAGTTGACATGCCGGAGGACGGGAATATGGAACTCGGAGGCAGGGGGTTCGCAGGAATATGGCAGGGTGACGGAACAGGCCGCGGCGTGGTCACTTCCGGCAATTACCGCAAGTTCTATGTGAAGGACGGGCGGAAATATTCCCACACCATAGACCCGAGGACAGGGTATCCTGTCAGCCATTCCCTGCTCAGCGCCACGATTGTGGCTCCGAATGCGACCCTGGCCGACGCCTATGCCACGTACTGCATGGTCATAGGGTTGGAGGAGGCGAAGGCTTTCATCCTGTCCAAGGAGGGGATAGAAGGCTACCTTGTCTATGCGGAGGGTGATTCCATGTCTGAATGGGCGTCTTCTGGCTTCAATCTTGCAGGGGAAGACCGGTAGTTTTTCTGTGGAATGAGACTGCTCGAAAATTCATCGCTTGCTCTGGCCGCCGCTCTTTCGGTGACCGTAGGATGCAGTACCATAAGCAGGACCGAGAAGCAGCTTGCCAAGGTGGATTCTTTTGATTCTCCGGACATTCCGGCGATCGGGGAACGCCCTCCGCTGCGTCCGCGCCAGGTCGGGCTGACATATTCCGTGAACACACTGATCATCTACTATGACGATGGAGTCGGCAACGGACCGCTCAGAAAGGCCGCCGCGAAGTACAGGGCGGAGGTCATCTATGACTACAGCATCGTCGGCGCGTTGGCGGTCAGGATTCCGGATGACAGGACATTGGATGAGGCGACCAAGTACTTCCGGAAGGTGAAAGGGGTCATCGGGATCTCACACAATGACAATCTGAACCTTGTCCGCTGAACCTTTTTCAGACAGTCAGGATTCCTGCCGCCTCGTTGACCGAGAGGCTGTCCTCCACCGTGAATCCTCCGGATCTGACGCGCTCCAGCGAGTTGAGGTGCGCTCCGGAGCCGAGCGCCTCGCCGAGGTCACGCGCCAAGGCTCTGATGTAGGTTCCTTTGCTGCATGCCACACGGATCACCGCCAACGGCAGATGCAGTGAGGATGTGTCCACGACATTGATCCGAGGGTTCGGCCGCAGCCCGCAGTCCCGGGTTTCCGTTCCGGGTTCCTTCCCTTCAGGAAAAAAAGACAGCAATTCCATCCCGGTGATGTTTATGACCTGTCTGTTGAGGGTTTCGGCCACGGTGTGATCGAAGCCGGCCATCACGTCCGTCTTCTCCTTGCGGGCTTCGCGGTACTGTCTCCTTGCCAGTTCGTAGGCTCTGACTCCGTCCACTGACTTTGCCGAGAAGAGGGGAGCGATCTGCTCCTGTTCGCCGAGGAACCGGGGCAGGACGTTCCGGACTGACTGCTCCGTGATGCCTTCTACGGAATATTCCTGATCGATCGCCTTCTCCAGATCGTAGGACGGGGTGGTGGCGCCGAACGAGACTCCGGCGACATATTCCTTGCCCTCCTTCTGAAGGGTTTCCGCCAGTTTTGTGGCCTTGCCGACGCAGACAAGCAGCACGCCGGTCGCGAGAGGGTCGAGGGTGCCGGCGTGGCCGATCTTCAGGTTCTTCTTGCGGAAATGCCTGCACGCCGCCCATTTGATCTTGCGGATCACGTCCGCCGAGGTCCAGCGGTAGGGCTTGTCGATGGGAATGATGATCCCCTCCGGGTAATCCTCGATGTTCTCCGAGAGTCCGGAATTACCCGAAAGAAAATGTTTGTCCGCTATTAAAGCCTTGATTTCCAAAAATTCAGACTTGTAAAAACCTATCGTTTCATTTGCCGGGAGGAATCTTCCCGATGCGGCGCTCGTGCCGTCCGCCCTCAAACTCCGTGGTCAGCCATTTGTTGAGGATGGCTGTCGCCATCCGGTAGGAGATGAATCTGGCCGGCATCACAAGCACGTTGGCGTTGTTGTGCGCCTTGGCGAGGCGGGCGAGCTCGGTTCCCCAGCAGAGGGCAGCGCGGACGTTCCGATGTTTGTTCAGCGTCATCGAGATTCCGTTGCCTGAACCGCAGAAGGCGACTCCGAGGTCAACCTCTCCGTTGTCGATGGCCGATCCGAGGGCATGGCCGAAGTCTGGATAGTCGCAGCTGTCCTCCGAATATGTCCCATAGTCAACAACCTCGTAGCCCTTCTTTTTGAGCAGTTCCGCGATCTTCCGCTTGTACTCGAATCCAGCGTGGTCGCTGGCTACACCGAATTTCATAATATTCATGAAGTTAAATTATCTTTTTCTTGCTCACGGTCGTGATGAATTCCTTGAGGTAGAACGGCTCGAAATATGCCACGTTCTCGAATTTCTTGGAGGTCAAAGCCTTCATGGCGGGATGCATCATTGAGGAAGCTTTCGGGCAGCATTGGATGAACCGCGCGTTCGGGCTGGTCAGGATGTCCCGGCATTTGTCGGCGCCGTCACCGATGAAGAGCACAGACCCTTCGTCCAGCTGTTCCCTGAATGAGTCCGCGTCGATGATCCGGGCCACGGTGGGGGAGACCTGCCTGCCGTCGGGCGTGAATATTCCCGTGTAAACCTCCATCCTGCGGGCGTCCATCATCGGAATGATGTGGCGGCAGCCCTCAGGGAGCATATTCCCGTCCAATGCCTGCCAGACGAGGGTGTCGAGCGTGCCGACGGAGATCATCGGGATTCCGGCTCCGAAGCAGAGTCCTTTGGCGGTGGAGACCCCGACTCTCAGTCCGGTGTAGGATCCCGGTCCTTTGCTGACGGCAACCGCATCGCAGTCGGCGACTTTCAATCCCTTTTCGGAAAGCATTCCGCTGACGAACAGGGCTGTCTTCGAGGCGTGCGCCCTTGGTTCGTCGCTGACTCTTTCGCAGACGATCCTCCCGTCCTCCACAAGTGCTGTGGAACAAAGGGAAGTGGAAGTCTCTATTAGGATGATTCTGCTCATTATTTATTGAATATCAATTCTTTCATGTACGGGAAAAAGATGCCGGCCAAGTCCTTGACCGGGGTGTAGAAAAGAGACTTGCTGATTGTCTCCGGACAGTCGATCTCCAAAGCCGTGGTGACAGAGTCGAAAAGAAGAATGGAAAGCCCTATTGCAAGAAGTGCTTTCAACAGGGCGAACACCACTCCGAGGAGCTTGTTCAGCCAGCCGAGCATCACGATTCGGATGATCCCGTCCAGAACCTTTCCGACCAGGGTCATGGCGATGAACACTACAATCAGGATCAGCGCGAACGCTATTGTCTGAAGCACGGTCGGGTGAGCGGCGATCACAGGTTTCAGCCATTCCGCGGCAAGGCCTGAAAACTGGAACGACAGCCATGCTCCCAGCACCAGTGCCACCAGAGCCATCGCCTGGGCTATGAATCCTTTGGACAGCCCGTGGATGATCGCCGGAACACAGCACAGAAGGAAGATTATGTCGATAATGTTCATCTATGACCTATTTGATAAAAAACATGGAAATCACTATCTTTGCAAACTTGATTGCATGGGAAGCGCACCGGCGTTTTTCCGGTGCAAAAATAGAAAGAAAATTATGACATTCAAAGAGTACAAAGGCCTTGATCTGGTTTCTGTCGGGAATGAGGTTCTCGACAGGTGGAAAAGGAATCACGCGTTCGAGAAATCCCTTGAGGTCAGGGAAGGTGCGCCTGAGTTCATATTCTTCGAGGGCCCGCCTTCCGCCAACGGCAAGCCGGGGATCCATCATGTGATGGCGCGTTCCATCAAGGATGCGATCTGCCGGTTCAAGACCCAGTCCGGGTACAAGGTGAACCGCCGCGCCGGATGGGACACGCACGGACTTCCTGTGGAGATCGGCGTGGAGAAGAAGCTTGGAATCCACAAGGATGACATCGGAACGAAAATCTCCGTGGAGGAGTACAACAGGACCTGCCGCAGCGAGGTGATGAAGTACACGGAGGAATGGGTGAACATGACCGAACGTGTCGGCTACTGGGTTGACATGAACGATCCGTACATCACCTATGACAACCGCTACATCGAGACCTTGTGGTACCTCCTGAAGAAGATCTATGACAAGGGGCTGCTCTACAAAGGCTACTCCATCCAGCCATATTCCCCGTCCGACGGCACTGGCTTGAGTTCGCACGAGCTGAACCAGCCTGGATGCTACAAGGACGTGACCGACACGACGGCCACGGTGCAGTTCGAGGTCATCAAGGACGGGAAGTCGCAGCCGCTCTTCGGGACTGAGGCCTTCCCGGTCCATTTCCTCGCCTGGACCACGACTCCGTGGACTCTTCCTTCGAACACCGCTCTCTGCGTGGGGCCGAAGTATGAATATGTCCGTGTCCTCTCCTTCAACCCTTACACGGGCAAGGAGGCCATCTATGTGCTGGCGAAGGATCTGGTCGGAGCATGGTTCAATCCAAAGGCCGCCGACATCCCTCTTGAGGACTACAAGCCGGGCGACAAACTCGTGCCTTACAAGGTGCTTGACGGCTCCTTCAAGGGCGCTGACCTTGTCGGAATCCGCTACAAGCAGCTGATCCCTTGGTTTACGCCGATCGAGGAGGGTGAGCCGTTCAGGGTGATCTCCGGAGACTATGTCACGACCGAGGACGGTACCGGAGTGGTTCACATCGCCCCGACCTTCGGAGCGGACGACAAGAAGGTCGCCGCGAATTTCGGTGTGCCGGGGATGATGGTGCTGGACAAGGACGGAAAGCGTCAGGCGCAGGTCGATCACGACGGCCGGTTCTACCCGATTGAAGATCTTGATCCTGAATATGTCCGCACGCACGTTGACCCTTCCTACCGGGAATATTCCGGACGTTATGTGAAGAACGCCTTTGACGACTCGCTTCCGGCCGACGCCCCGACCCTCGACATCGACCTCTGCATGATGATGAAGATGGACGGCAGGGCGTTCAGAATCCAGAAGCAGACACACAGCTATCCTCACAGCTGGAGGACCGACAAGCCTGTCCTTTACTATCCTCTTGACGCATGGTTCATCAAGACAACCGCCGTCAAGGACGAGATGGTGGCTCTGAACAGGACGATCACCTGGAAGCCGGAGTCCACCGGCACGGGGCGTTTCGGCCAGTGGCTTGAGAACATCCAGGACTGGAACTTGAGCCGCAGCCGTTTCTGGGGCACTCCGCTTCCTATCTGGCGCACGGAGGACGGAAAGGAGGAGATCTGCATCGGCACCGTGGCGCGGCTCTATGCCGAGATCGACAAGGCTGTGGAGGCCGGATTCATGACTTCCAATCCGTTCCGGGACAATGGTTTCGACCCTGAGGACATGAGCAAGGAGAACTACGGCAGGATCGATCTCCACAGGCCGTACGTCGATAACATATTTCTTGTAAGCCCTTCCGGTAAGAAGATGACCCGCGAGACGGATCTTATAGATGTCTGGTTCGACTCGGGCGCCATGCCTTACGCCCAGGAAGGTCTCCGCGGGCTGGACTCCCCGAAGTTCGGCTGCACGGCGGACTTCATCGCAGAGGGGGTGGACCAGACCAGAGGCTGGTTCTACACGCTTCACGCCATCCACACGATGATCAGCGGGACTCCGGCCTATAGGACCGTGATTTCCAACGGCCTGGTGCTGGACAAGAACGGAAACAAGATGAGCAAGCGTCTGGGCAACGCCGTGGATCCGTTCGAGGAACTGGACAGGTACGGGGCCGATGCCCTGCGGTGGTACATGCTGACCAACGCCCAGCCTTGGGACAATCTCAAGTTCGATGAGGCGGGCGTGGACGAGGTTCGCAGGAAGTTCTTCGGGACGCTTTACAACACGTATTCATTCTTCGCCCTCTACGCCAATGTGGACGGTTTCGACCCGAAGGCCGCGAAGGTGGACCATTCAAAGAGGCCTGAGATAGACCGTTGGATCATCTCGCTGCTCAACACCTTGAAGAGGAAGGTCGTGGCGGCTTATGAGGACTATGACATCACCACCGCCGGCCGTCTGATCCAGGACTTCGTCTGCGACGACCTGAGCAACTGGTACGTGCGCCTGAACCGGAAACGTTTCTGGGGAGGGAAGATGGACGAGGACAAGCTTGCGGCTTATCAGACCCTTTACGAGGTGCTGGTGGATGTCGCCGTGCTGGGCGCTCCGATCGCTCCGTTCTACATGGACAGGCTCTATCTTGACCTTGTTCCGGACGGCTCGGAGTCAGTTCATTACGTGAACATGCCGGCTTGCGACGAGTCTGTCGTCGACACTGATCTGGAGGAAAGGATGGATCTGGCGCAGAAGGCGACATCGATGGTGCTTGCGCTTCGCCGCAAGGTCTCCATCAAGGTCCGTCAGCCGCTCGGGAAACTCATAATCCCTGTGATCTCCTCGAAAGTCAAGGATCAGCTGGAACAGGTCAAGTCAATCATTCTTAATGAGGTGAATGTCAAGGAGGCTGAGTTCATCTCGGACACCACCGGCATCATCACCAAGAAGATCAAGCCGAATTTCAAGACTCTCGGCAAAGTCTATGGCAAGCAGATGAAGGAGATCGCCGGTGCTTTCGCCGGATTCGACCAGGCCACGATTTCCGCCATCCAGAACGCCGAGGCCGCCGGACAGGCATATTCACTGGAACTTCCTTCGGGAGCCGTTGAACTCAAGCCGGGCGACTACGAGATTTCTTCCGAGGACATGCCGGGCTGGCTCGTCGCCACTGAAGGGCAGCTGACCATCGCTCTTGACATTCAGATCTCTGAAGAGTTGAAGAAGGAGGGTGTGGCGCGCGAGCTGATCAACAGGATTCAGAACCTCAGGAAGGACAGCGGGTTCGAGGTGACCGACAAGATCGGTGTGGAGGTTTTCGCTGAAGGAGCGGCGTATGATGAGATCGCCTCCGCTCTTGAGGGCTATAAGGACTACGTCGCCGCACAGACTCTTGCCCTGTCGGTCTCTCTTGACAGGACGGCTCCGGAAGGTGCCGCTGATGTCGAGTGGGACGAGGGTCCGGTCAGGATGGTTCTGTCAAGATAAATTATTCAACCTAATATTTTTAATGCTATGTCAGAGTTAAACAAAGATGGCGTGACATCTCCTGAAGCTAAGAAGATGCGCTACAGCGATGAGGAACTTGAGGAATTCAGAGTCATCATCAATGACATGCTCAGCAAGGCCCGCAAGGAGTACGACACTCTTCGCAAGGTGGTCATGCACAATGGCAGCAACGACATCGAGGACACGACTCCGTCGTTCAAGACCGTTGAGGATGACGGAGCCTACCAACTTTCAAAGGAAGAGGCCAGTCAGCTTGCGCAGAGGCAGTTCAAGTTCATCCAGAACCTGGAGGCCGCCCTCGTGCGCATTGAGAACAAGACTTATGGAATATGCCGTGAGACAGGTGAGCTCATCCCTAAGGAAAGGCTTCGCCTCGTTCCGCACGCCACGCTTACTGTGGCGGCCAAGGAGAAACTTGCTAAAAAAGGACAGAACCAGTGAGGGTTTCCAAGGGTAAACGGCTTCTGATTCTGGGAGTCATTCTTGTCGTCATTGACCAGATCATCAAGATTCTGGTCAAGACGAACATGCAGATAGGGGAACATTTCAATGTCATAGGGAGCTGGTTCCGGATTTTCTTCATCGAGAATGAGGGCATGGCCTTCGGGATGAAGTTCGGCGGTGCCGTGGGCAAGTTTCTGCTGTCTTTATTCCGTATAGCCCTTTCGGGTGCCCTTTGCTGGTGGATAGCCTCGCTTGTCCGCAAGAGTGTGGATTCTGAAGGCCGACCGGCACTCCTTCCGGACGGCAAGCCTGTTGTCCCGACAGGAGTCCTTGTCGGTCTGACTCTGATCACGGCCGGCGCCTTCGGCAACATCATAGACAGCCTTTTCTACGGAGTGGTGTTCGACTACGCCCCGCTGATGTTCGGCCGCGTGGTGGACATGTTCTACTTTCCGTTGATCGACACCTTCTGGCCGTCGTGGGTTCCTTTCGTCGGCGGAGACCGTCTGTTGTTCTTCGCCCCCGTCTTCAACTTCGCCGACAGTTGCGTCACCGTCGGCGCATTCTACCTGATCCTTTTCCAGAACCGTTTCTTCACACGCACCGAAGATCCGAAAGAAAGATAGAAAGAGGAGGCAGGATGACCTGGAACGCAAGATGTCAGTAACATCTATTTTAAAGCAGATGCCCGAGGAAGCGGGTCTTGTCGGAACCGGACATTCCGCGCCTCCGGGCATATTCATCAACCGCTTCCCGGCTGACGTGGCGGATTTCGGGGTGGCAGGCCTCGGGATGAATGAATATGAACCCGCAGATGCTGGCATCCGGAATCATCGCGCAACTGTCCAGAAGCGTGATGCCAAGTTTCTCTGATTCAGGAAGAAGCCTGAGAATGTCCCGCTTCAGCGTGTGGTCAGGGCAGCTTGAATACCCCGCCGCCGGCTTGATGACTTTCGTCTCACCGGATCCGTCCGGCAGTTCTTCATGAATATGTCCGCTCAACCACTCGGAAGCGGCCTCGGCAAGAGTCAACCGCACAGCCCTTGCCAGCATCGGTCCGTATTCCGCGCCGCAGGCCGGGCAGTCGCGGCCGGACGGATGCGTTTCAGTGCGTACCGAAACCGCGAACATCCCCATAGGAGAGTCGAAACCATATTCCTTGGGCGGAACGAAATCGGCCAGGGAACGCCCTCCTTCCTGCCTGAACATCGGCAGACGGAAATCCTTGGAGACGATGTCATCTCCCTCGCTATGACAAAAGTCGAATCTTGCGGAGAGTGTTATCATACAGGCCTTCCCGTTCTTTAACCTGTCAATCTCCTTAAGTGCGTCACCTCGCAGTTCCCTAAGTTCTCCGTGACCTGTACCCGTCTTGATTCCCCAGATGGCCGAGAAAAGATTCCAGTCGAAGAACGGGAACGCCTCATCTATTGTCAGCTCCCTTGCCGGGATGTTCTCAAACGGCAGTCCCTTGATGAAACTGGAAGCCGGGAAGGGCTTGATGTCCGGCCGGGTCGTTTTCTTTTGCGAAGACTGGGTATAAAGTTCCCGGAGACGCTCCTGTCTCTGATGTTCAGCCGCCTCTGTGCCTTCCCTGTCCGTGATCAGCCGGGTGGCAAGTACGGCGGTGGCGGATGCGTCCTGAGCATGGAACACGTGTCCGTAGAGAGGGGCGAGCTTTACCGCCGTGTGCAGCGCCGAGGCAGCGGCTCCGCCCACAAGCAGGGGAGTGTCCATCCCTCCGGCCGCCATCTCCTTGCAGATCTCCTCCATCTGGTAAAGCGACGGCGTGATCAGCCCGCTGACCCCGATGAGGTCGGCGGAAGCCTCCTCCGCTTTCTCAAGAATGGTCTCCTTCGGCACCATAACTCCCAAGTCGATGATTTCAAATCCATTACAATTCAGCACTATCTCCGTGATGTTCTTCCCGATGTCGTGTACATCACCCTTGACGGTGGCGAACACGATCCGTGGCCTTTTCACCTCTGACGTTCCTGATTCTTCCTCAATGTAAGGCTGCAGCAGAGCCACAGCGTTCTTCATGGTCCTGGCCGACTTGACCACCTGGGGCAGAAACATTTTTCCCGCCCCGAACAGTTCCCCGACCCGTGCCATCCCGCTCATCAGCGGCCCGTCGATGATCTCCACGGGTTTCGCGTACTTCCCAAGGCATTCGTTGATGTCCCTTTCCAGCCCCGTCGAATCGCCTTTTACCAATGCCCGGACAAGCCTTTCCTCCACCGTTGCTTCGATGGTCGGCGAGCCTTGCCGAACCTCATGCCCGGCGACCGGAGAATGAAGTACACCACGTCCGGCCGCTGAGTTTGTCGAAGCGCCCGGGCTGGCACAGCCCCCACCGGAATTCTTGTCTTCCAAAATCCTTGAAGCCTTGTCAATCAACCTTTCCGTAGCGTCAGGATCCGTGTCCAGAATCACATCCTCCACGCACCGAAGCAGTTCCGGCTCGATCTCATCGTAGATTTTCAGCATTCCCGGATTCACGATCCCCATGTCCAGCCCCGCCTTGACCGCATGATAGAGGAACACCGAATGCATGGCCTCACGAACCGTATTGTTCCCCCTGAACGAGAACGAAAGATTGGAAATGCCCCCCGAAGTCCTGCATCCGGGAAGATTCTCTTTGATCCACCGGACCGCCTCGATAAAATCGATCCCGTACCTCGAATGCTCCGGAATCCCCGTTCCCACAGGAAGCACATTCACATCGAATATTATGTCGCACGGCCGAATCCCGACCTTCCCCGTCAGCAATGAATATGCCCGCCTGCAGATCTCCACCTTCCTGCCGTAAGTGGTCGCCTGTCCCTTCTCGTCGAAGGCAATCACGATGATCGCCGCACCCAACGCCTTGATTTCACGGGCCTTCTCGATGAAGACATCCTCTCCTTCTTTAAGTGAAATGGAATTCACGACGCACTTACCCTGGGCGTTCCTAAGCCCTGCCACCAGCGTCTCCCAGTGCGAAGAGTCAATCATTATCGCAGCTTTGGCCACGGCCGGGTCATTGGACACATGACGCAGGAACCGCTCCATCTCCAATCTGGAGTCCAGCATGGCGTCATCCATGTTGACATCAATGATGCCGGCGCCGTTCTCAATCTGCCGCGCCGCGATTTGAAGACCGGTTTCGTAGTCCCCGGCGGCTATCAGTCTTGCGAACTTGCGCGACCCGGCCACATTGGTCCTTTCCCCGACATTCGTGAAGTTGTTCCTCCTGTCAACCGCCACGCTCTCCAGTCCGCTGACATAAAGGACATTATCGGGGGATGGAATCGCTCTCGGGGATATTCCTTTGACGGCTCCGACCATAGCTTTGATGTGCTCAGGAGTCGTTCCGCAGCATCCTCCCACGATATTCACGGATCCGGCCACCGCAATTTTCCTGAGGGATTCCGCCATCCGGGCAGGTGTTTCGTCATATTCGCCCATCTCGTCAGGCAGTCCGGCGTTAGGGTAGCAGCTCACCGCGCAGGTGGCAAATGAGGCCACATCGGCGATCAGCGGAATCATCTCCTCAGCCCCGAGCGAACAATTCAGCCCGAATGACAGCGGATTGCAATGCTGGATCGAGCGGAAGAACGCCTCCGTCGTCTGCCCGGTCAAGGTTCGTCCACTCTTGTCACTCATTGAGGCTGAGATCATGACAGGAATCCCCTTGGCTTCTTGAATATGCCCGAGCGCATACAGCGCCGCCTTCGTGTTCAACGCATCGAAGCAGGTCTCAAACAGAAGCAGATCCACTCCGCCGCGGACCAGCCCTCTGATCTGCACCTCAAAGGCCTCCGCCATCTCGTCAAATGAATATGGCCGGAAAACCGGATCGCTGATGTTCTGGGCAAGGGATAAAGACTTGCTTGTCGGCCCGACACTTCCGGCAACCCAGACCTTGCGAGGAGCTTCCCCGGCCGCTTTGCGCGCTATCCGCGCGGCCGCCTCAGCCATCTGTCCGGCTTTGTCCGAGAGATTATGTTCGGATTGCGAAATGCTGTTGGCGCTGAATGAGTTGGTGGTGATTATGTCAGCCCCGGCTTCAATATATTCAGAATGAATTCCGCCGATGGTTTCCGGATCGGTGAGGTTGAATGACTCGCTGTTGCCCTGAAGACCTTTGCGTTGGAGCATCGTGCCCATCGCACCGTCGAGGATGAGGATCCGTCGGGAAAGTTCTGTCCTGATGTCGTGCATCGCGTCGGTATATTCATTGATTGTCTAAAAACATTCCCGGAGGATCCCGATGATGTTGGCGGACTTGCCCATCGTGTAGAAGTGGACTCCGGGAACTCCGTGAGCCAGAAGGTCTTTGCACTGGACGGCCGTCCATTCCTGTCCTATCTGATAGACGGCCTCCCTGTCATCCTCATGTGCGGAGATCTCGCTTGTGAGTTCGAAGGGAATGTCGATGGAGAAAGACTCCGGGAGCAGTCTGACCTGTCTCGGAGTCGAGATCGGTTTCAGTCCAGGGATGATCGGGACTGTGATCCCTGCTTCCCGGCATCTGTCCACAAAACGGTAGAAAACATTGTTGTCGAAGAACATCTGGGTCGTGATGTAGTCGGCTCCGGCATCTACCTTGCGCTTGAGGCAGGCTATGTCCTCGTCCATGTTGGCGGCCTCGAAATGCTTTTCCGGGTAGCCTCCGACACCGATCCTGAAGAAGCCTTCGCAACCGTTCCCTTTTTCGAAACGCCGGATCGCCTCGACCAGTTCGTTGGCGTGGTTGTAGCCTCCCGGGACAGGGGAGAAGCGTTTCTCGCCGGTGAGGCAGTCGCCACGCAGCGCCAGCACGTCTGAGATTCCCATGAATTTGAAGTCCTGCAGCTGGAATTCGATCTGTTCCGCGGTCAGTCCTCCGCAGATGAGATGTGGCACCACGTTGACCTTGAATTCGGACTTGATGGCTCCGCAGACGGCGGTCTCGCTGACCCGACGGCGGACAAGGCGCTTTCGGTAGGAGCCGTCAGGCTGCTCCTCAAAGACTTCCTCGTCTCTATGGCAGGTGACGTTCATGTACCTGGGATTGAACTCGATGAACGGCCTGATGTCGTTCATCAGCTCTTCTTTTGTCATCCCCTTCAGGGGCGGGACGATCTCAAGGGATGGGTATTGTTTCATCTGTCATCGTTCGTTTAGCTTGTCTCTATTGTTCCGGATGTTTTATCTCAACCACGGTCAGAACATCTCCCTCGACCTTGAATCTCACATCCATGTCATTGAATGTCATTCCGTACACCTTGTCCGGGTCGTTCTGGTACCGTGGTCTCGGATCCTGCGCCAGCACTTCCTTCAGTGCAGCCTGACCGGCTTTTGACCATCCGGTCGCTGAGCCTGTCGAAGTGACCGGAGATGATGCTTGATCAGTCAACGTATCGATCACTTCGACAGGCTCAGTGACCGAAGGAGCGAACACGACCTTCAGCGGCCTCCATTCCTTGTCATCGACAAATCCCGAGACCGCTTCCGGATGGCTGTCGGCGTAAGTCACGTAGGGTTTGATGTCATAAATTGGAGTTCCGTCCATCAGATCCGCCCCAAGCACATTGATCACGGGGCCGACCGGCTTCCCGTCCGCGCCCTTGGCATCATATTCAATGGACTCGATCCTGACTGACGACAGCCCGAGTCCGTTCGGTCTGAATGGGGAGCGGCTGGCGAAGACCCCGATCCGTTCGTTTCCGCCCAGTCTCGGCGGTCTCACAGTCGCCTGGAAAGTCTCACTTTCCGGTCGCTGGGGTCTGTTCCCGGAGAATCCCCAGATCAGCCAGATGTAGTCGAAGCCTTCAATCCCCCGCACCGCATCGACGCTGCGGAATCCCGGTTCGAAAACGATCCGGCCTTTCAGTCCGGGGACCAGCCCGGCCTGACGCGGGATCCCGAACTTGGTCTTGAACGGAGACCTGAAGCTGGCCACCGGCTCAATGAACATGGCTTACCTGATCCCACTTGAGGGCATCCTCGTTCTGCGGCTTGCGGACATCGGCGGGATGACCGACCGCGATCAGGCACAGAACCGAATATTTCGGGTCGATGTTCAGAATTTCCCTGACTTTATGCTCTGCGGTGACTCCGGCCTCAACGCTTTCGCTTCCCCTGATCTGGCACCAGCATGTGCCGAGGCCGAGATCCTCGGCCTGGTACTGCATCGTGACCGCCGCGATGGAACAGTCCTCAATCCACTTCGGCTGCTCTTCCGGCTCTCCGAGCACGGCGATCACAACCGGAGCCCCGCCGATGAACTCCGATCCGGCCGGTCTGATCCCGGAAAGTTCCTGGATCTTCTCCTTGCTGTCGGTGACCACGAATCTCCATTTCCTGAGACCCATGGCCGTAGGAGCCATGAGAGCGGCCCTGAGGACGGTTCTGACATCATCTTCGCCAACAGGGGCGTCGGTGTAAGTCCTGCGGCTTCTGCGCTTCCGCACAAGTTCTCTGAAAGAATCCATATTCATTTTTCTCCTTTGACACAAATTTACAATTATTCTCCGGTAGGACGAACGTTTTGCGGCGGACTTTGACGGAACTTGAGATTCCGAAGTGAGAATGTCCGTAAATTTTAAAACGTTTGATTTTATATTAAAAAATCACCAAAAATGGCGTAAGCCATTATAAAGTCTGACAAAAATCTTGTTATAATTGGAAAAATGTAATATATTTAGGGTCGCAATAAAGCCCTATCATCCGATGGACAACAAGACAAATTCATCAGAAATTCCTCAAAAAGGGAACATTCTTATAATCAACACCGGCTCGACTACCACCAAGCTGGGCTATTTCTCGGACGGCGAAAGGGTGTTCGACACCAAGCTTGAACACACCGCCGATGATGTCGCCAAGTACCCTTCCGTCATGGATCAGGAGGAGATGCGTCATCAGGCCATCAACGATTTCATGGCCTCCAAAGGCATTCCGCTTGAGGATGTGGACATCGTTATGGCGCGCGGCGGCCTCATCGTCCCTGTCATCACCGGAGTCTATAACGTGAATCAGGACATGCGCGATGTCCTTAAGAGCTGCCGCGACGGGAACCATGCCTGCAACCTGAGTGCGATTCTGGCCGATGATGTCGCCGAGGAGATCAACCGGATCAGGGAGGAGAAGAATCTGACACCACGTTTCGGAAAATGTGTGGCCTACATAGCCGATCCTCCTATGGCGGACGAGATGCTTCCCGAGTGCAGGATGGGTGGAATCCCGGAGTTTTCCAGAAAGACCCTGTTCCACGCCCTCAATTCAAGGGCCATCGTGAGGCGGTACCTCCGCGAGCACGGACACAAGACCAATGATGTCACTGTCATAGTGGTCCACATGGGTGGCGGCGCGACCATCTCCCTGCACCGCAATGGAAAGGTGATCGACACCAACCACGGTCTCGGTGGCGACGGCCCCATCACTCCGGAGAGGGCCGGCTGCTGTCCGCCGTTCGAACTTATCGACATGTGTTTCAGCGGAAAGTACACGAAGGAGGAGATCAAGAAGAAACTGGTGGGCCGTGGAGGCGCCGTCGCGTATTTCGGGACGAACAGCATGCTGGATGTCGAGAAGATGGCCGATGACGGCAACGAACTTGCCCGGACGTTTCTCAAGGCATACGTTTTGAACATCTGCAAGTACATCGGCGCCATGTCTGCGACCGCCGACGGCAAGGTTGACGCCATTCTTCTGACCGGAGGCATAGCCCACAGCAGGATGCTGATGGACCGGATCAAGTCCAAGATCGGTTTCATCGCTCCCGTGGAGGTGTTCCCGGGAGAGGATGAGATCAACAGTCTTGCGGAGAACGGCTACATGATCCTTTCCGGCCAGACGAAGATCCACACCTATAATAAGGACAGAATCATAGAAGATCAATAAATATAAGAGATGAAGAATATAGATTGGAACAAGTTGTCTTTCAGCTACACCCGGACCAGAGCCTTGGTGTACAGCCGTTGCATCGACGGCAAGTGGGAGACACCCGTCGTGACGGAGGATTTCAACATCCGCCTCAGCAGCTTCGCGGGGATATTCCATTACTCACCCTCCTGCTTCGAGGGATTGAAGGCTTTCCGTGGCGCTGACGGACGGATCAGACTTTTCCGTCCGGACATGAACGCCAAGCGTATGGCCGGCAGCGCGGCTTATCTGGACATGCCGTACCCTTCGGAGGAGATGTTCATCGGGATGTGCGTGCAGTGCGTACGGGAGAACATCGAATATCTTCCTCCGTACGAGGCAAGCGGGGCGTCCCTCTACCTGCGTCCTGTCCTGATGGGAATCAACCCTCAGCTGGGCATCCATTCGGCCCGGGACGTGATGTTCGCCGTGATGTGTTCTCCTGTCGGGACATATTCAGGTGCGAAGAGTCTTACTCCCGGTACGGCGGTCATTTCGAGAAACTACGACCGCGCGTCCGCTTTCGGTTCCGGTTGCCACAAGCTCGGCGCCAACTACGCGCAGTCTCTCCACGCCTACAACATCGCGCACAGCGCCGGCTACAGGGAACTTCTGTTCCTGGATTCGGCCACCAAGACGACCATCGAGGAGTTCGGCTCATCCAACTTTTTCGCCATCAAGGGCAACACTTATGTTACCCCTCGTTCCGGCAGTGTCCTCCCGTCGATCACCAACAGCAGTCTCCGCACGGTGGCCGCCGACATGGGAATGGATGTGGAGGTCCGTCCGGTCAAGGTTGAGGAACTGGAGGATTTTGACGAGGTCAATTCTTGCGGAACGGCGGTTGTCATCACCCCGATCTGCGCTATTGACGACAAACCGATGCTTGAGTGTGAGGATGTCACCCGCCGCTACAGGTTCGGCTCTCCGGACAAGTGCGGGGCGATCAGCGAGAAGCTCTACAACCGCATCATCGGCATTCAGAAGGGGCTTGAGGAGGACACTCACAACTGGTGCCTGTTCATCGATTAGGAGATGACAGGACTTGAGGCTATAGAAAAGATTCTTGTGGAAGGCGGGACCGATGAGGCGATCCGTCTGCTTGACGAATATGTTGCCTTGACTCCGGAACCTTCTGACCGCGCCTACTACCTGCTGGGCAACGCCCACAGAAAGAAAGGTGACTGGCAGAAGGCCATCAACAACTATCTGGAGGCTATGGCGATAAATCCTGAGAGCCCGGCGGCGAATGCCTATGCGATAGCTAACGAGATCCTCGATTTCTACGACAAAGACATGTATAATCAATAAAATCAAGGTATTATGGCTAAAATGAAAGGGGCGACCGTCGTCGACACCGAGAGATGCAAAGGCTGCAATCTCTGCGTCGTCGCCTGTCCGCTCGATGTCCTTGCTCTGACGACCAAGGAAGTGAACCGCAAGGGCTACAACTTCGCCCATGAGGTTCTTGCTGACACCTGCACGGGCTGCGCTTCCTGCGCCACAGTCTGCCCGGACGGGTGCATAACCGTTTACCGTCTTAAAACAGTCTAAGCTATGGCAGATCAGGAAATCACATTGATGAAGGGCAATGAGGCAATTGCCCACGCAGCGATCCGCTGTGGTTGTGACGGCTATTTCGGCTATCCTATCACCCCCCAGTCCGAGGTTCTTGAGACTCTGGCGGCCGAGAAGCCTTGGGAGACTACCGGCATGGTGGTCCTTCAGGCTGAGAGCGAGGTCTCGTCGATCAACATGGTCTATGGCGGAGCCTGCACAGGCAAGAGGGTGATGACTTCTTCCTCCAGCCCTGGAGTAAGCCTTATGCAGGAGGGACTCTCCTACATGGCGGGAGCCGAGCTTCCGGCTCTGGTTGTGGATGTCATGCGCGGCGGTCCTGGTCTCGGAACCATCCAGCCGAGCCAGGCGGACTATTTCCAGGCCTGCAAGGGCGGCGGTCACGGTGACTACCATCTGATCGTCCTTGCTCCGGCTTCCGTTCAGGAAATGGCTGACTTTGTGGACCTTTCTTTCGAACTTGCGTTCCGTTACCGCAATCCGGCCATGATTCTTGCCGACGGCGCAATCGGACAGATGATGGAGAAGGTTTTCCTTCCTCCGTTCAAGCCTCGCCGCACCGAGGAGGAGATCATCAGGGAATGCCCTTGGGCGACCACGGGACGTGTCGGCGGACGAAAGCCGAACATCATCACCTCCCTTGAGCTCCGTTCCGAGGAGATGGAGGTCATCAATCTCCGCATTCAGAAGAAGTACAGGGAGATCGAGGAAAAGGAAGCCCGTTTCGAGGAATATCTTCTTGAGGATGCCGAATATGCCATCGTGGCCTTCGGCTCGGCCGCCCGCATCGCGAAGAAGAGCATCGAGATCGCCCGCAGCCAGGGCATCAAGGTCGGCCTTCTCCGTCCGATCACACTTTGGCCTTTCCCTACAAGGGAGGTTCAGAAGCTCGCGGGAAAGGTGAAAGGAATCCTTTCGCTGGAGATGAACGCCGGACAGATGGTCGAGGACATCCGTCTCGCCGTCGAGGGCAAGGTTCCTGTACGGCATTTCGGACGTCTCGGAGGCCTCATTCCGGATCCTGACGAGGTTGTTGACGCGCTTAAACGTCTTTTCTAAATCTGAAGACCATGACAAGAGAAGAAATAATTGAGAAAGGTCAGGTAGTTTACAAGAAGCCGGCCTTGCTGAACGACACTCCGATGCATTACTGCCCGGGCTGCAGCCACGGGGTCGTGCACAAGATAGTCTCCGAAGTGATCGAGGAGATGGGGATGACGGACAAGACGATCGCCATCTGTCCTGTGGGCTGCGCCGTGTTCGCCTACAAGTACATCGACGTGGACTGGGAGGAGGCCGCCCACGGAAGGGCTCCGGCACTTGCCAGCGCCACGAAGCGTCTCTGGCCTGACAGGCTCGTGTTCACCTATCAGGGTGACGGCGACCTTGCCTGCATCGGAACCGCCGAGACGATCCATGCTCTGAACAGAGGCGAGAACATCACGATCATATTCATAAACAACGCAATCTACGGAATGACCGGTGGCCAGATGGCTCCGACGACCCTTCTGGGGATGAAGACCGCCACCTGCCCTTACGGCAGGGAAGTGTCGCTTCACGGCTATCCGCTGAAAGTCACCGAGATCGCCGCCACTCTTGAGGGTACCTGCTACGTGACCCGTCAGGCCGTCCACACCGTGGCCGCCATCAACCGTACCAAGAAGGCGATCAGAAAGGCGTTTGAATATTCGATGCAGGGCAAGGGCTCCAATCTCGTCGAGGTTGTCTCGACCTGCAACTCCGGTTGGAAGATGAGTCCGGAGAAGGCCAACAAGTGGATGGAGGAGAACATGTTCGCCTTCTACCAGCTTGGAGACCTCAAGGACAAGGGCGTTGAACTTTAAATCGACAAGGCTATGACAGATGAGATAATAATCGCAGGATTCGGAGGACAGGGTGTCCTCTCGATGGGTAAGATTCTGGCTTATGCCGGTCTGATGGAAGGCAAGGAAGTCACCTGGATGCCGGCCTACGGCCCGGAGCAGCGCGGAGGGACGGCGAACGTCACCGTGATTGTCAGCGACGATCCGGTCTCCTCTCCGATCCTTTCCAGCTACGACATCGCCATCGTGCTGAACCAGCCTTCGCTGGAGAAGTTCGAACCGAAGGTGAAGCCTGGTGGGATCATCATCTACGACGGCTACGGGATCAACGAGCCTCCGACAAGGAAGGACATCACGGTCTATCGCATCGACGCGATGGATGCCGCGGCGGAGATGAACCTCATCAAGACGTTCAACATGATCGTGCTTGGAGGTCTTCTGAAGATCCGTCCGGTCGTGAAGATCGACAGCGTGTTGGCCGCCCTCAGGAAGACCCTACCGGAACGCCACCATCATCTTATCCCAAAGAACGAGGAGGCTATCCGGAAAGGAATGGAAATCATCAGGGAAGTTTAGTGATCTCGGTATCTGATAATAAGTTGCCACCGGTTATTCTTCACACGTTATTCCGTGTAGATCCAATAGCGCAAATCATCGTAGGTTCTTCTGAACTTGATTGATGCTACACTTTCCGTGCTTATGCTGACGAGCCCGATTCCGCCCTCGACATTGTCGGGGAAGGAGACGGGTTCTGTCAGTGACATGTCTCCGTCAAGATAGTAGTAGATGCTGAACGCCTTCAGATAGTAGTACTCGTCCTTGGTGATTCCGCGGATGGTCACGCTGAACGTGGTCTCGGATTCCATGCGGTCGTAATCAAGAAGACCGTTCGGCCCGATGAAGATGTCGCCGGCATCCACGCTGAACCCGATGCTGAAAGTACCGTCGGAGAATTGCCTGTCCGAGAAGACTCTGAACGTGTTATCGGATGCCCCAGCCAAGTCAAGTTCTTCGGCCGGAGCCCCGTCGTTCAAGATAGGATCGTTGCCTTTGTCAAGGGGAATGAAACTGTAGTCCGTTGTTTCTTCCCAGGTCTTTGCGTCTTCCTGCCCGTTCGCATATCTGATCTTTCTGTCGA
>CAVFMX010000082.1:0-4137 GCA_963623745.1 Bulleidia sp. | reverse complement strand
GCGCTGATTGTCGTTGCCGGAACGGTTTCCTGCAACAACGACCCGAAAGCGGACGGTTTGGTCCAGATCAAATCCTTCTCGCTTCAGTCCTCTCTCAACCAGTCTCTCTCGTCCGACGTGGCAGGAGCCATCGACGAGACAGCCAAGACTATAAGCCTTGTTCTTCCGGAAGGTTCCGGAAACTCGTTCATCCCGACTTTCACGGCGACTGACGACGATGTCGTCAAGGCCGGTTCCACGGTCGTCACGAGCGGTGTCACCACGATCAGCGTCACCGACGGGGCAAAACTCACCGTCACAGATGAGATTTCCGAGCTTACCGCCACCTACACCCTCTCCGTAAAGGAGAACGACGGAGCCGCCGAACTCAAGTCAGTATCGTTCCTCAAGGCTGACAATGCGGTTCTTACCGATGATGTCGCCCCCGAGGCCATCGCGGCGGAGATGATCGCGCGCGTCCCGGAGGCCGCTTTCAGGCAGGAACTCACCCTTACCGTTGAGGCCGGTCTGAACGATGTGGTCAAGGTCGGAGGCAAGGAAGTGGAAGGCGGCAAGACCAAGGTTGACACCAGCTTCCCGATCGACATCACGGTGGCCGACGCCGTCGCCGGCACATCCACAAGCTACGTTCTTAAGGTCGGCAAGGTGCTTGAATATGTCGTCACAAAGGTAGCCTCCATCTCCGACGGCACAAAGATCTTCGGTTCGATCGACCTTGCCATCAACCCGAAGGACGGCAACCCTTGGATCGCCTACTACAAGGAGATTGACGGCGACAAGCTTGACAGGGTGGCCGTGCAGAGGTTCGACGGGACTTCCTTCTCATTTGTCGGCGAGTCCTACATCAAACCAGACCCTGACACGAAGGATGCGAAGAATCCTACCCTTGCGTTCGCAAGCGACGGCACAGCCTACCTCGAATACTTCGGAGGAGAGGTTGCCAGCAACAAGAACACCGTCAGGAAGTACACCACAACTTGGGAAGTCGTGGGCAAAGCAGGTTTCAACTCGGTGAACATCAACACAACGTATCCTTCGCCACAATACATCCAGAGCGACGGGACCCCGGCCTTCTTCTTCAACAACAACTCAGCACCTAACAAACGGACAATAGCTTCAGCCTATTTCAATGGTTCAGAATGGACTGAACAGCCTTCCGCAGCGAAAAGCGGAATCGCTCCAAAGTATGGAGAGCCGGAAGGGAGCGCCGGTATGTTCTACGGTTCATGCTTTACGAAATTCAACGGAAAGAATTATATGCTGGCATCTTTCAACCAGTGGGGCTATTTCGTGTATGAAGTCGGTGACGGCTGCGTCCTGAACCCTGTGGTGTACGATTTCAAACCGGGTGAATCCGAGTACGGCGTCTCATCAAACTTCAACATCGCTACCGACGGAGACAACCTCTTTGTTTACGTTTGTGATGTAGCGGCCACCAAGATGCAGGTTTACAAGGTGGATTTCACTGACAAGAAACTCGTTGAATACGGAGAAGGCATACCCGCTACTTTCAGCACAAATTCCGGAGTCAACGAAGCGTCAACCTTCTCGGTTTCGCCGACCGGCCTTACTGTCGCAGCAGTTGAGGATTCAGATCACGCCGTCACATTCAAGTACTTGAACAGCAGCCTCCAGTGGGAGAACTTCACCCTGACGGAAAGCGCGGTCAACAACTCTGTCAGCGGAAGATTCCGGATAGCCTTCAACTCGGACGGTGTCGGCTACATCGCCTACCCTGGAGAATCCGGTGACGCAAAGATAGGAAACATCGAGGTTTACAAGATCGCTCTTGAGGCCGACATCCTACCTGAATAGACACACAGGAATGTTCATAGACCGTGGCCGTCCAGGCTCCGGTCATCTGGAAAACTTACCCGCGTTCCGGCATCACCGCCGGAACGCGTTTTTCTTACGCAGTTCGTAGCGGACATTCAGCAGGAAGTAACGCCCGTAGGAGGAATTCCATTTCTGCATGTAGCAGTCGGCAGTGGTCCGGGTCGTGTAAGCGGAGGCTCTGTTCAGCAGGTCATAGGCGCACAGGCTGACGATGAAACCCTGCTTGGTGAATCTGTGGCCTATCTCCAGTTTAACGTCAGCGAAAAGATTGTCAGTCCCCGCACCGGAAAGATAGTCATTGTTCTGAACAGAGGCCGAGACATTGATGAACGCAGGTTTCCCGAACCGGTACCTGACCGAGCAGTTAGCGGATGTCACCAAAGAACTGGACAACAATCCGTAGGCATCACTGGAAGAATGCAGGTAAGTCAATTTCAGACCGCCTGACATGGACAGCCTTTTCGAGACAGTGAACATTTCGGACAAGTCGGCTTTCGCGCGGAAGGTTCCCACATGGGCAAGTTCGTCCCGCAGGTACTGCGGTCTGCTGTCATAGCCTCCGCCGAGCTTCAGCGAGGATGACAGTTTGACCTTTTTCGAACGGAGGGACAGTGAGACAAGACCGTCCACAGACAACACCGGATCCGCAGCGTTCACGAAAGTGTTCAACAATGCGCCTTTCCTCGCCACGTAGCCGTCATACTCCGGCAAAGCCGTGTCCTGAGTGAAATAATACGTCCGCATGACAATCGGATCGAAGGTACAGGAAGCCCCGAGGCTGTAGCCGAGATTAAAACCTGTCTTCTTGTCCATGAAGATGTTGTCGTAGGCCATCGCGTTGACCATGTACTGCTGCCTCAGGTTCGGGTTTCCCCCGGCAAGGACCAGAGGATTCGTGTCGGTGATCCTGTTTCTGGTCTGCTCCAGCGACGGGATCATGGACTGGCCGGAGATGGAGAACATTCCGAATTTTCTGCGGTATGAGATCTCCGGGCTGATGTCAAGGTAGGAATGTCTGAAACGCGCATCGGCAGGAAGACGTTCGTCATCCCTCAGGGAAATGACGGATTCCTTCAGGGAGACCTCTAACCGATCCCCTCCCTTGTTGCTGGAAAATGTCTGGTCAAGTCCTGCGGAGACCGTGTTCCAGGTGTAATCGCAAGTGTTGGCCAGATCCTGGACAGGTGATTCCGGATCCAGAAGGTCCATGGTGATGTTGCGCCGCTTCATCCTCTCGGTCTTGACCGAGGCTCCGAGGGTCAACTTGGATGTCCTGGCCGACTTATTGGTCAGAATGATGTCCACGTCACTTCTCAGCCTTGCGTTCCAGGACTTTCCTATTCCGTCGGACTGGAGGTTCCTCCTGATGTAGGATGTCGAGAGGGTGTCCACATTCCACGACAACGAGTTGGCGTTCTTGAAAGAGCCGTTCAGAATAACCCTCGGCCGGATCTTGCCCAGATCATTGTTCTTCCAGACAAGATGGCCGTTCAGGTTCAAGTCATCGGCATTGGAGCCGAGACCGGAGTTCTGCGATATGTTCCCGTCCGGGCTGATGACCAGACTTGAAGCCTTTGTCCAGCTGTCAGCCTCCGTCAAGGTTCCGTCAAGACTGAAATCGATGCTTTTCAGCGGTGTGTCCTGAAAGAACAAGCCCACCCCGAAATCATGACGGCGACGTTTTGATCCGGTCAGAGTCGTGTCGGACATGTTCCTTGCGGGCGAGGCGTCCGTCTCGAAATAATCCGTCAGCACACGTTCCACGCTGCGGGAATACACATGCGAGAAAGCATAGTTGCCGGTCAACGCATTGCCGTACTTCCGGTCTTTCCACCTGTGGGTGAACTCCATCTGAGCGGCTATGTTCTCCTTATAAGAACTCAACGGACCGAAGGAAGCCACTGCGGACGGCACCCCTCCGTCAACCATTCCTTCCACCGGCTGCGCGACATTGTCAACCCCGAGGAAAACCGAGGCCTGACGCATCTCCGAATAGAAGTTCGCGGTTCCGCGTGCATAGTAGCGTCCCTGAATGTTCCCGTTTTCATTCCTGGCTTCGTCCGCACCCCCGGAGACCTGCAAGGAAACACTTCCAAGAGAAAGGATGCTCTCCTTCGTGGTAACGTCAAGAACCTGATCCTTCTCGGAATTTTTCAGTCCCCGGCGCTTGTCCTCCGCAGTGGCCTCCTCATAGACCTTCACATGGGTCACCTCATCGGCAAGAAGCATGTCGAAAGCTGTTCTGGCATTGTCCCCGAAGACCTGGACTCCGTTCACGTAGGTTCTTGCAATCTTCTTTCC
>CAVFMX010000081.1:0-28056 GCA_963623745.1 Bulleidia sp. | reverse complement strand
AGCATATTCTTGAGTCCGAACGGATTGGCCTTCACCTCGGAAGGTTCCTGCGTCTTGCCGAAACTGTCTTCTGAATATACCACATAACTTGCGATCGAGGTGGTGTCAGCCCCGAACAGTTTGTTCCAAAATGTTTCCTTTGAATATTTCTTCGGGCTTCCCTCGAAGAAGTACGGGGTCCGGGTGCCGCCACGGGCTGCATATTCCCACTCCGCCTCGGTCGGGAGGCGGTAGCTGCGCCCCGTTTTGAGGGAAAGCCACTGGCAGAAGGTCTCGGCGGCGTAGTGCGTCATCGTGATCGCCGGCCTTTCGCCCATTCCCCAGCCCTGGTCCGGGAATCCGAACGGCGGGGTAGGTCCGCTGACCGCATCCACGTCAGGACGGTTGTTGTTGGCATAGATTTTCTCCGGAGGGGTTCTGCCCTCGGACATCGTCTCGTTGTAGAAGGCCCAGAACTGATGCCATGTCACCTCGACCTCGCCCATGAAGAACGGTGAGATCCGGACCTCTCTCCGCGGCCCCTCGTCCTCCGAACGGAACGGTTCGCCGTCCGGACTTCCGAGCGTGAACTCACCCCCCGGAACAGCGATCATGCTTATGGCTGCCGTAGTCCCCGGAACAGTCTCCGTGAAGTTGGAGAATGAGGTCACCACGGCGGCACTGTCGTACTTCTCACCGCCACCCGTGTCCATCACCTTGCCTTCCAATCTCTTATGCTCGTAGCCAGGCATGTCATGGCCGGTGTTCAGATGGCAGCTGATGCATTGGAGGTTCAGTTTCTTGGCGTTCTCGTCGTAGTAGAGATGAGCCGTGATTCCGTCATCGGAGATCCCCGAGGGATAAAGATTGACATGGCATTTCTCGCAGGACTCGTTGTAAACGATTTCCGAGCCGTGTTCAAGCGTTCTCTTTGAGTTCCAGTCGATTTCGTCTTTGTCCTTAGTCATTTTGGACCACAGATCCTTGGCGCCGATCCGAGCCTTGATCATATAATAGCGAATGTAGCCATTCTCCTTTGGAGGAAGGTGGCAGGCGGCGCAGTCGGTCACCACTCCGCTCCTGCTGTTGTAGTGCTCGGATTTCTTCCAGTCGGCATCCGCCCGCTCATGGTAGTGGCAGCTCATGCAGTACTCGTTGGTGGAAGTGCGGGTCATCGCACCGCCCACCGCCAACATGGCACACACTCCGACCGCCAGCCCGCCAAGGCCGACGAACATCATCACTTTTCTTTTGCCTCCCATAATCGCACGAAATCCGTTTTAAAACAAATCTTGTAAATTTACGTAAATCATTTCAGACCGCAAATTTTTTTTGCCGTACGAAATTCTTTGGTCGGAATTCCTTAAATTTGCGGAATTGGCATGGGTGTTGCGCCCGTCCCTTGACTTTGCCGCCGCAAAGATGACGGCGGAGACATTCAAGAATATATTCAAGAACATGAAAATCAAATCATTGATAGCGGCATTGCTGGCAGTTGTGGTCAGCGCCGCAGCATCCGGGCAGTCACAGAGCTTCAAGCTCGGGAAATGGACCGAGATCCAGAATTCCATCCTCAAGGAACTCAACCGCTCCTACGTGGACTCGCTTCCTGTGGACAGGATCGAACGGGCCGGCATCGATGCGATGCTGGAGAGCCTCGACCCGTACACCGTTTACATCCCGGAGGAGGAGAACGAGGATCTGATGATGATGATCAACAAGTCCTACGGCGGCATCGGGGCGGTGATTTTCAAGCCCGAAAAAGAGGGTAACGTCATCATCAACGAGCCCTACAAGGGGTCTCCGGCGCAGAAGTACGGCCTCTGTTGCGGTGACGAGATCATGGAGATCGACGGGGTGAGCACCCACGGGCTCACAAGTCAGGAGAGTTCCGACAGGATGAAGGGCAAGCCCGGCACGACGGTCAAGTTCAAGGTGCTGAAACTTCGTTCAAAGGAGGTTGTGGACATCGTGGTGACACGCGAGAGGATCCATCTTCCGGACATCGAATATGCCGGAATGCTCAACGACACCACCGGCTACATCTACCAGAGCGGCTTCACGGAGAACGTCTCCGGAGAGCTGCGCAACGCTTTCCTGAAGCTCAAGAGCCAGGGAATGAAGAAACTTGTCCTCGACCTGCGGGGCAACGGTGGCGGCCTGATGAGCGAAGCGGTGAGCATCGTGTCGCTCTTCGTGCCGAAAGGTTCGATGGTGGTTTCCTCCAAAGGGCAGGCCGCCGGAACCGAGATGCACTACAAGACCACGTCTGAACCGCTTGACACGCAGATTCCGATCATCGTCATGGTGGATTCCGGCTCGGCTTCCTCCTCCGAAATCGTGACAGGAGCCCTTCAGGATCTTGACAGAGCCACGGTCATGGGCACGAGAACCTTCGGCAAGGGGCTTGTCCAGAGCATCCGCCCGCTCCCGTACAACGGCCAGCTCAAAGTCTCCACGGCGAAATACTACACCCCGTCCGGCCGCTGCGTCCAGGCGATCGACTACTCGCACCGCAACGAAGACGGCAGTGTCGGGTATATTCCTGACTCTCTGACACATGAGTTCAAGACCGCCCACGGCAGGACGGTGCGTGACGGCGGCGGCATCACCCCGGATGTCAAGATCGACGGGCACGACTACAGCCGCCTCACCTATTCCCTCGTCTATTCCGGAATAATTCAGGAATATGTCCTTGACTTTGTCCGTTCGCACTCTTCGGTCGATGAAGACTTCCACCTGTCCGACAATGACTGGTCTGATTTCGTGGCATTCGCCAAAACAAAGGAATTCGACTACCGCTCCAGCGCCAGGACCTACTTCGACCGGATGAAGACGGAGCTGGAGAAGGACGGCCTGTCAAAGAATATGTCTGCGGAGCTGGAGGCTCTCCTGAAGGCCCTGGAGATGGACAAGGAGACTTTCCTGCGGCTCAAGAAGGACGAGATAGTGCCTTTCATCGAGGAGGAGATCGCCGTCCGCTACCACTTCCAGGAAGCCGGCATCAAGATCCGCATCCGCTACGACGACCAGCTCCGCCAGGCTCTCGCCAGCCCGATGATCGAGATTTAGAAGCTGTTTAAGTTCCTACACCACCTTGATCTTGAAGATGGCCTTTCTGACCGCACCGTGTCCGATGAGGGGTGCATGGGCGGTGTCAGGACCGAATGTGATGGTTCCGCCGGCCTTGACAAGGACAGTCTCGGTGACGGGGTCATCGAAAAACATGATGTCATCGACGGCGTTGATGTCCTTGGCCGCGCCGCACTCTTTTCTGGGTTTGACACCGAAGCTTTCATCCACGGAAAGAGGAATCTGGAGGTCGATGTACTTGTCGTGAGCCTCCAGCCTCGCCTCTGAGGCAGGCCTGAGGTTTGTCTCCACGACATTCACCCAAAGGTTGTCCCCGTCGATCACGTGCGTGCCGGCGGACAGGCCTTCGAGTTTCCCTTCTTTCAGGAATTCGAGAGCCTTTCTGTAATAAGGATTGAGTTCAATGTAACCTGTCATCTGTTGAACGCTTTATCAAGATTCTGTTCCATGTTGTCGAACTGGGTCTTCAGATGCAGCCTCATCGCCGTCCGGAAAGCGTCCGGAGTCCCTGTCCTGAGGATGTTGTACAAGCTGATGTGAGACACAAGCGTGATGTCGTGATAGTCCTTGTGAAGCTTCGGGACATAGAGCGTGAAAAGATGCCGCAGAATGCTCTGGAAGTCCATCAGGCTTTTGTTTCCGGTCATTTCGAACAGCGCGCTGTGGAACCGCACATCGACTTCGGTCAACAGTTTTGCGATCTCGTACTTCTCTTCTTCCGTCTGTGCGGCCATCAGTCTGTTTTCAAGAGTGAACTGCTTGGCGACGATCGCCTCAAGTTTCTTCATGCCAGCCTCGGTTTTGTTCAGGAACAGGAAATCGGACATGCCGATCTCTATCATCAGTCTCAATTCGTACAGATCCTTGAGCGTCTGCCTCTCAAGCTGGCCTGACGTGACAATCGAACTCAACGAGCCGAAGATCTTGGGACTGACGATCACTGTTCCCGACTTGCGTCTGGTCTCGATGAGTCCCAGCGCACGGATCCTGCTCAAGGCCTCTCTGATGACCACCCTGCTGACTCCGAGAAGATCTCCGAGCTCCTGCTCCTTGGGAAGTCTTTTCTCGTCCTGATGCTCCGCGATGTACTTCAATATGTCGTTCTGGGTCTGCTCGACTAAAGTCTGCTCAACTTTCATGTATTTTTTGCCAAAATTAGTCAAAAATAATAAGTGTTACATCTCTTTCCGTCAAATTCATTCGGCCACACACATCCCTCATTGTCCGGCCTGCGGCGTGAAAGTCCCGGCCGGAATCCTTGCGAATGTGATCGTCTCGTAAGGTTTGGCCTCGCCGCACTCATAAAGGATGCCCACATCTCCGTCAGGGAACACCACAAGATCCGAATATGCCGCCGGGCCTTCCGTCAAGGTGCAGACCCTTTCCCAGCTCCGGCCCGAGTCACGGCTCATCCTGACGGTCATGTTCCTTCTCTTGTCCTTCGACTCAGGATTGGAGAACAGGAGAGCCTCGGTCGGCTTCCCGTCGGTGTTGTAGTTGATGATGCTTGCGTTGCAGACAGGCTCGATCAATCCATTGTCATAGTAAGGTTCCCCGAAAGACCTTCCTCCGTCATCGCTGACGGCCACCAGTCGGCCGTAGCCGTGTTCCTCCCGTCCGGCTCTGTCCGTCCTCATGTTCAGCATCACTTTCCCGTCTGCAAGTTCGGTCACGGTGCTTTCGTTTCCTGCATCGAGGATTCCTCCCAGTCTCCAGGTCCTGCCTCCGTTGTCCGAGTAGATGACGTGGGATCCCGAGACGCTGGTTCCGCGGTCGATGAAGTCGCCGTGGTCACAAGGAACCACTATCCTTCCGGATGTCAGCTGTGTCGCATGGCAGGGTCCGGTCGCATACCACGTCCATCCCCTTTTCTTTGTGGACCGTGTGATCTCCTTCGGTCTGGACCAGGTCAGACCGTCATCATCAGAGTACAGGCAGAAAACCCTTCTGGTGTCGATGCTTTCCCTTGAGTGGATTTTCTTCTCGGGATCCTTGCCGTTGTTCCACGTCGAGAGCAGGAGAATCCGGCCTGTGGCGCGGTCAATGACCGGTGACGGATTCCCGCAGACATTCTCTCCATCATCCCAGGCCGTGATGACCGGTCCCCATGTACGGCCTCCGTCCGTGGAACGTTTGAGCACAAGGTCGATGTCTCCCGTGTCTGAACCGCTGTCGTGTCTGGCCTCTGCGAAAGCCAGCACCGTCCCGTCCACGGTCCGGACAATGGCCGGAATCCTGTAGGTGTGTATGCCGTTCTCTCCTTTGCGGAAGACGGTGTTTCCGGTCATCATCTGCCCGTCGGAAACGAATTCCGGAACGAGCAGAAGCATGACCGTCGAAACTATTGAAAACAATCTTTTCATCCTGCTATCTCATTGAGGCGAGAGTCTTGACCTCGTCGGCGTTCAAGGCGCGTCTGTAGAGCACATAATCATCGATGCTGCCTGTGAATATGTTCTCCGGAGCCCAGGCTCCGTCGGTAAACCTCATGTTGCAGCCGATGAAATACGGAAGACTCTTCGTGTCCTTGTCATCCGCCACAATGGTCCCTTTTGACACGCCGTCAAGGAAAATCTCCAGTTGTCTTGACAAGGTCGAGGTCATTGAGTACACGATGATGATGTTGTGCCATGTCCCGTCATCGAACTTGGCATCTGTCAGGGTCAGGGTGTTGCCCTTCAAGCCGGTTTTCTCCGCAGTGCAGCGGAACTGATGCTTGGATTGGAACCTCGCCCAGATCTGGTTGCTGATGTCAGCGGCTCCGGGACAATCGCCCTGTGCGAAAATCGCCTGGTTGACAGATGTCTGCGAAAGCTTTGTCCAAAGAGACACCGTCATCTCGCTCCCGTCAGGGTACTGCTTGGCGATGTCATCAGGCATCCGGATCACGGAGTACGGGCCGCCTTTCGCCGAACCGGCCGGGAATTTGACGGACTTGCCCCTTCCTTCCGTCACGGCATCCTCATAACTGAGCGTCAACGTCTTGTCGTTCTTTGACAGGCTGAAGTCGATTGTCTTGAACGAGTACGGCCCGTAGTCAAGGATGTCTCCGTCGAACGGAAGCAGGAACACAAGCCCGTCCGAAGGCACGACGTGGATGTAGCCCTCCTTTTCCTTCACGTCATCGTATTTCTCATTGCAGGTGCGCAGTCTGACTTTGTAGGTTCCCACGGATGAATACCTTACCACAGGAGTCTCCTCCGTTGACACCGCCGGCTCCCCGCCTTCGAATGACCATTCCCTGTTCTGCACATTGCCGGTTGACTCGTCCACGAACGTCACGGTTCCTCCGGCGTAGGTGGTCGTGTTCCTGGCTCTGAATTCTGACATCACGGCGAACCGGTCCAGAATCGTGAGCCCGTCCTCGACCTCCATCACATCGGAAGCGATGGCGTTGCTGACCTCAAGTCTGATGGAATATGTTCCCGGAAGGAAAACAAGGACAGGATTCTCTTCCGTGGAGACGACAGGGCTGCCTTCCTTCGGAGTGAAAGTCCATTTTATGTTTTCCGGGAATCCCGTTGACTTGTTGGTGAAGGAGACTTCCTGATTGTCGAAGGCCGTCGCCCTGTCCAAGGTGAAGTCCGCCTTCACAGATGTGTGATAGCCGACCTTGACAAGCTGATTCTTGACAAGTTCGGAAGATTCGTCCTTTCTTGAGACGGAAAGTTTTACGGAGAATGTTCCGGTCTTCATCCAACGGACAACCGGTTGGGTGAGGATGGAAGTTTCGGTCTCCGCTCCCTCGAAAGTCCAGTTCCATCTGGTCGGATTGCCTGTGGAGAGATCCGTGAAAGTCACCTCGTCGCCGACAAGCACATCCACCGCAGATTCCTCAAACGCGGCGTTCAGCGCGGCATCTGTCTCTTCATCCTTGCAGGAGACCATGGCCGCCGCAAGGAGTGACATGAATATCATAGAAAATCTTTTTTTCATCTTATTGATTATTTAATGAATGCGTACCCAAGAGGGACTTTCTCAAAACTGATCCGCTCGTAGGAGCCGTTGTCGCCATTCTCGTACAGGACTCCCACTACCTCGTCCCTCACCAGGACAATGTCCGAATATGCCGCCGGCTTTTCCCAGATGATCTGACCTCCGCACCAGGTCGCACCGTAATCCGTGCTGCCCTTCAGAGTCAGATGGGTTCTGGAAGACGAGTTGGAGCAATTGCAATGAAGCAGGACATCCTCACCGTCCTTGACGGCCGGAAGGATGGTTCCCTGACATTTTGGATCCGGAAGGGATCTGTTGACGGTTCCGGAGGTGAACGTCTCGCCACCGTCAGAGCTGTAGGCCAGAAGGCGCATTCCTCCGCCCATCCGGCAAGTGATGATCAGCCGTCCGTCACCCATCTCGGCGACACTGCTCTCATTCCCTCCTTTGACGGCTCCCCCGAGTTTCCAATTCCTGCCGTTGTCGTCAGAGTAGATGACGTGGGAATAGCCCGATCCGCCCTTCTGGTTGTAGTCGCAAGGAATCACGATCCGGCCTTCATAAGGGGCCTTGGTCAGGACAATCCCGTGGCAAGGGCCCGTGGCGTACCAGCCCCAGTCGTCCTTTTTCACGGAAGATGTGATCTCCTCCGGATCAGCCCATGTCAGGCCATCGTCATCGGAACAGGTGTACCAGACCCTGCGTGTGTCCTTCGTGACTCCGTCCTTGTTGAAGTCGCCGGCCGACTGGCCGTCTTTCTGGTAGTTCCATGTCATCAGGAGGTGGATCCTTCCTGTGACCGGATCAACTACGGGGCTTGGATTCCCGCAAGTGTTGAGTCCGTCGTCCCACACGGTGATCAGACCGCTCCATGACGTGCCTCCGTCAGTCGATCTGCGGAGGACGAGGTTGATGTCACCGGTGTCGGAGCCGCTGATCTTTCTGCCCTCACAGAACGCCAGAAGCGTGCCTTTCTTGGTTTTGGCGATCGCCGGGATCCTGAATGTGTGGTAGCCGTCGTTTCCGGACACGAAAATGTGCGGAGCCTTCACGACCGCCTTGTCGATCCCATTGCCCGGTTCCGGAGAGGGACCGGTGTTTTCCTTCTCCGCGCAGGAGGAGGATGTGGCGAGGATGACCGATGCCACCGCCGTCAGCAGTCTGTTAAAGATTCTCATAACCTTCAGTCTGGACTAAGTTGTGGTTGAGCGACAACTCGGAAAGAGGAATGGCGAAGTAAAGCGGGACCGTGATCCCGGCGTCGTGTCTTGCCTTCAGTTTCGGAACCTCATGATAGACATCGATTACCCCTTCATAATGGAATCTGAGAAGATCCGGCCAGCGTTTATTCTCAAGCCAGAATTCCCTTCCCCTCTCGTCAAGGATCTCTTTTTCGACCGTCGTCTTGTCCATAGCTCCTGTGTAGGCCCCGATTCCGGCTCTCTGCCGTACCTTGTCAAGTTCCTTGACGGCGGACTCGGTGTCTCCGAGAGCGGCGTACGCCTCAGCCTTGAACAGGATCATCTCGGCCGCCCTGTAAAGGATGATGTCGTTGTCAAAGATGACATTTGTCTCCGTCTTCGTTCCGGGCATCTTCCTTTGGGAGATTCCGAGCTGGTTGCCATCCTTGTCAACGGCGATGACGTAGGCGTTGTCCTTTCTCACATCGCCCTTGTATCTGCCAAGGATGTCCCTGATCCTCTCGCTTGGAACATAACTGCTCCTCGCTCCGCTTTTCGCGTAAGGGATCTCATCCTTGTTGACGGCTTTCTCCACGAACACATCCCTGAGTGTGAGGAAGTGGGTGTAGCTGTCGGCGATCTCAGGATAGCCGAAGTGGATCGACCAGATGACCTCCTGCCCGTTTCTCGTCCCGTAGATCTGGCCGAAATCGGACTCGAGAGCCGTACCGGCGGCGGCAAGATCCGCATAACGGATGACGTTCCGCAGATCAGCCTCTCCGCCATTCAGAACCTTTGCCTTCCAGAGACAGGCATCAGCCATGAGGGCGTAGGCCGCCGGCTTGGAGGCTCTGCTCTTGCCTTTCGCCCAGGAGTCGGAAGGATAGAGGCCGATGGCTGTTTCCAGATCCTCGATCACTTGATCCAAGACATCGGAACATGCCGACCGTGAAGGGAGCGGTTTGGAGGAACCCTTCGTGGCTTCGGTCTCAAGAGGGACCTCTCCCCAAAGTCTGGTAAGGCAGAAAAACATGTAGGCTCTTATGGTATAGACCTCAGCCAAAATCCGGTTCTTGTCGGACTGGAGACTGAAAGAGGCTTTGTCGATGTTGCCGAGAATCATGTTACAGTTCTGGATGACCGTGTAGTATGATGCCCATGAGATTCCGTTCAGCGAGGTCAGGTTATGAGACCACTGGTTTGATCCTCCGCCCTCCAGACCGGGCTCGAACTCATCACCGCGGGCCTCGAAATTCTCAAGTGTGTTGCAGCAGGATCTGAATGTGGTGTAGGTTCCCGTCAGATAGCTCTCCACCTCGCCTTTGGTTGACCAATAGCCTCCACCGTAGATGTCTGAAGGATTCTTGACCTCAAGAAGGCTGTCGCATGATGCCATCGACACCATCGCGATGGCGATTGCCATGAACATGTGTTTTGTTTTCATTGCGCTTCTGGTTTAGAAAGTGATGTTGACGCCCATTGAGAACTCTCTCGGTCTCGGATACTGCCCGTAGTCATAACCGAGGTACAGTTCAGGGGTCATGCCGTCATACCCTGTGATGTAGCCGATGTTATAGATTCCTCCGAAGATCTGAAGGTCGGAGACACGGATCGCCTTGGTAAGGCTCTTCGGCAGACTGTAGGCCAATGACACCTCACGGAAAGCCAGGAAATCTCCTTTCTGGTAGAATGCGGAGTTGTTCGACTGGCCGGATGTTGACGAGCCGATGCTTTCTCCGGCTCTGGTGAAGTTCTTCGTGGCATAGTCGGCATCGCTCAAAGGTGAGAACCGAGGGTACTTCGCGGTCGGATTGTCAGGTGTCCAGCAGTCGGTCAGCGCCTGAGTGTAGGTGTTGAAGTTGTTTCTGATGCTGGCAAGTCCGTAGGCCAGGGAACCGTTGTTGATCACATGCCCCATCGCAAAGTCTGCGACGATCCTGGCGCTGAGATTCTTCCAACGGAAACTGTTGGTGATGCCTCCCGTCTTGTCCGGACGGATGTAACCCATGAAGACCATGTCTTTGGCGTTGATGTAGCCGTCATTGTTCCTGTCTTCCCAGATCGCGTCCCCGGCATGCTTCGTCCTTCCTTTGGCATTCTCGTCATAAGGAGCGAGTGCAGCTTCCTCATCTGTCTGATAGACACCCAGATAGTGATAGGCATAGCGGGAGCCGAAACGCTCTCCCTCGGCGAATCCGCCGACCTTTATCTCGGTTCCTGTCGCAGGATCGTAGATGTAGTTCCCTCCGGTCCTGTTCTTGTCCTCGCCGTTCTCAGGCTGCGAGAGGACTATCGTCCTGTACCATGTGAAGTTGAATCCGAGATCCCATGTGAAGTTCCTTGTGCTGACCGGAACCGCATTGATCTCGATCTCTATACCCTTTGTCCCAAGGCTGCCGTAGTTGCATTTGATTGAGGAGAACCCTGTGGTTGAAGGGAGTTTGTTGTCATAGAGCCTGTCGAACGTTGTCTTGTTATAGACATCCATGATGATCTCAAGCCTGTTGCCGAAGAGACCGAGGTCAAGGCCGGCGTCCCAGGACTCCGTCGTCTCCCAGACGAGGTCGGCGTTGGCAAGCGTCGTGTTGAGTATCCCGACTTCTCCAAGATAGGTAGTCCCGGTGATTCCGTACTTTCCTCTGGAGTCGGCCAGAGAGATGGAGTTGTTTCCGGTGCGTCCCCAGCTGGCGCGAAGCTTCAATTTGCTGACCCATCCGCAGGCAGGAGCGAAGAAATTCTCCTTGTGCATGTTCCATCCGAGGGACGCGCCAGGGAAGTAGCCCCACTGGTGATTCTCGGCGAATCTCGAAGACCCGTCCGCCCTCATGCTGACCGAGGCGAGGTATTTTCCGTCGTAGTCATAGTTGACACGTCCGAACCAGCTGAGCATCGCCTCCTCCGTCCTGACCGAGGTGACTCTTTGCGTCGAGTCGGCCGTGGCGTTCAGGGTAGGTATGAGGTCTGTCGATGCGCCGCTTCCGCTGCCGGAGAGGTAGTGGCGGTCATCTTTCATGTAGCTGGCTCCGGCTGTGGCGTTCACATGGTTCCTGGAGAATGACTTGTCGTAGTTGAGGATGGCATCCGCCTGAAAATGTCCGTTGTGCTCGTGCGCCCCGCTGGCCGGACGGATTTCGGTGCCGGTCGTCTCGTTCAGAGCCTCGAATCCTGCGTTGATGCCTTCCGTCATCATGTAATAGACGGCAGGAGAGAATGTCAGTCCCGGAATGATCTTCCATTCCGCGCCGCCTTGTATGGTCGTTCTGTACTGCTTGTTCACAGTGTACCTTGTCTTGTACCAGTTCTCGTACTCGCGAGGGCGGAAGGAGGACATCCCCTCACCCGGAGCCGGGGTGCCGTCCTCGTAGTAGAGCCTGTAGGTCGGAGGCATGAACATGGCTCTCTGAAGAGAGTTGACCGAGTTTGACATCGTGTTTCTGTCGCCGACATTGAATGTCGCCTTTGAGAAAACCTTCCAGCTCCCGTTTATCCGGTAGGAAGCGTTCATGGAAGCGCTGTAGTTCTTGTACCACGTGCCTCTGACGATGCCGTCCTGATCCAGGTGTCTCAGACTGCCGTAGTAACTGAGTTTCTTGTCGCCGCCCGAGATGCTGAACTCATACTCGTTCTTGGCCGCGTTATGGTACGTGGCATCCTGGAAGTCGGTGTCAAGAAAGATCAGCTGCCTCTCCGTCACAGGATCAACCATCGTCTCCCATCCCTTGTTCTCAAGCAGGTCGGCGACGAAGTCCTGACCGTAGTTCTTGAGATAGACATCGAGGAACTCAAGCGTGTTGGGAGAATCCCATGCGTTCCCCGTTGACATTCCGAAGGATCCGTTCAGGAACTTGTTCTTGTCGGCTTCGGAGGCGTTCGGATCCTCCCAGGCCGCTTTTCTGGTAAGATAGACGTAGTCCCGGGCGTTGAGAAGATTGAGTCTCTTCGGCTGCTGGTCAAGACCGAACGTGTAGCGGAAATTAACCTTCGCATCGCCTTCGCTTCCCTGCTTGGTCGTGACGATGATGATTCCGTTCGCAGCGCGGGCACCATAGATGGCGGTCGAAGCCGCGTCCTTGAGAACTTCGATCGACTCGATGTCCGCCGGATTCATGTCCTGGATTCCTCTCGTCCCCTGTGAGACGGCTCCGTCAATGATGATAAGCGGACAGTCACCGGTGGTTCCGGTGGTGGTGCCGCCCCTCATGAAGATCTCCGGATTCGCTCCCGGCTGTCCGGATGTCACCTGCAACTGCAGACCAGGAACCTTGCCTTGAAGCTGTGCAAGAGGGTTCTGCTGAGGGGAATGTTCGAACTCCTCGGAAGACACTCTCGTGATGGATGTCGTGACCAGCGAACGGTTCTGCGTACCGTAACCGATGGAGACCGCCTCTTCTAGCATCTGTGTGTCATCCTCCAGGCGGATGTTGATCACCGAACCGGTCCCGACGGTCACGGTCTGCGTCAGCATCCCGATGAATGAGAATTCAAGCACGTCGCCTTGTCTGGCCGGCAATGAATATGCCCCCTTGGCATCCGTGATCGCCCAGTTCCTTGAACCGAGCACCACGACATTGGCTCCAGGCAGGCCAAGTCCGGAATTGTCGGTGACAACTCCGGAGACGGTCATGGTCTTGCCGGTCCCGTTTTCCTGCGCGCGGACATCGGCCTCGATGACCAGCACCGAGACGGCCGTCGCCATCGCACAGAAGATCAGTCTTAAAGTCCTGTACATAATGGTATTAGTTTATTGTTACTATTGGAATACGCACTTGTAGTTGTCGAATTCCGTGTCCTTCAGATCATTGACGAGCGCCGCGAAATCCTCATCGGACAGAGTCGCCAGCGGTCTTCTGCACGGGCCGAGATCCAACCCGGCAGCTTTCATGAACGCCTTGCCGCTTCCGTTGCCGTACTTGTCAAGGAACGAGATGATGATGTTGGCCTTGTACTGAAGGTCGGCGGCCTCCCGGATCCGCCCTTCCCCGAAAGCTCTCATTATCGCGAGGTAGATCGGGGCGTTGTAGCCGTAGGTGCTTCCCACGAACGCGTCGGCGCCGATCGAAAGGGCCGGAAGCATCATCTCGTCCCTGCCCCACATGATGTTGTACTTCCTGTCCTTGAACTCAAGGCAGAGCTGGTAGTCCATCATGTTCTCGAACGTGAACTTTATTCCGGCGAAGTTAGGGATAAGACCGTCCACCTCCCGAAGGAGGCTGATCATGGACGGGCACACATGCGTCAGACAAGGAATATTATAATAGAAGAACGGCATGTCCGGTTCCGCCGCCGCCACTTCCGCGAGTGTCAGGGCGAGATCCCTGACATTGGCCGCCTTCTGGTAATATGGCGCTGTCATGGCCACCCCGTCAAGCCCGCACTCCTTGGCGTGCTTCATCAGCTCCCTGCACTCGAGCACGCTGGTGCCGCCAATGAACCCGATCACAAGGAAGTCTTCCCGACGGAACCTCGCCCACTCCTTGAAGAGAACCTTCTTTTCTTCCAAGGTCAAGGCGGAACCTTCGCCGGTTGTCCCGCAGACGAAAACTCCGGAGATTCCGTTATCCTTATAAAATCTTTGCTGCCTTTCCACAGCGGACAGATCCACGGATCCGTCCTTCTTGAACCCCGTGAACGGGGCCGCAATCAATCCTTTGATACGTTTCATGGAATATTATCGGTTATATCGTTTTCAGTTTACGCATGCAAATGTATTAATTAAGTAAATTATATGCAATATTTATTGTAAAATTTTTAACGATAAAACCATATTACACCGACTTTTTAGGGGAATAAGTAATATTTGTTTCTAATATTTTGTAGTATTTAATTCAAACATTATCTTTGCAGCAACAAAAATAACCAATCGTGATGTCGAACGGAATGAAAACTGTGATGGCCATTGCCGCAGGCCTTTTAATGTCGGTGTTTGCATCGGACGCGACAGAATGCGTCGTCAGCAGGGCGGCTGTCATGCCTGTCGCACAGAAGCACGGCTCGGCCGGAGCGTTCATCGGGAAGGTAGGGGACGCTGTCCTGATGGCCGGAGGCTCTGATTTTTATGATGCCAAACCTTGGGAAGGCGGGGAGAAGAGTTTTCTGGACAGGATCTGGGCGATCACGGAAAACGGCGGGACGCTTTCCTGCCGCGAGATCGAAGGAGTCCGCTTGAGCTCCCCTTTGGGTCATGGATGCGCTGCCTCGGACGGCAAGACAATGTACTGCATCGGAGGCAGGAACGCCGACGGCCTCTCCACGGACATCTTCACAATCAGCGGTTCCCTTGACGATCTCAAGATCCGGCGGTTCTGCGGTCTTCCTGAGGGGTTTGTCCCGAACGCCGCCGAGTATCACAAAGGCTATGTTTACATCATAGGTTCCCGGAACGGATCAAACTGCCTCATGAGACTTAACGTCTCCTCCCGTCAGTTCAAGGAACTGGCCTCGTGCCCCGGCGGTCTTGTCACGGAGGGAAGTTGCTTCGTCTATCAGCACAACGGCAGAGAGGAGGCTTTCTACCTCATCGGAGGAAGGCATTCCGGCCCTGACGGAATATTCATTGAAAGCAATGTCTGGGAATATCTTCCCACCCATGATGTCTGGAACCGGAAAGTGTCCTTCTCCGATGGCGGCAGGCCGCTTTCCCTGATGTACAGCGCGGCTGTCAGGTATGGCTCGGCGCACATCCTTGTCTTTGGCGGAGATGACGGGGTTGAACTTGTCCGCAGGGACTCTCTCAGCAGGGATGCCTCCCTTCATGAAGAGCTCGTCGCCGCGTTTGTGGGGCACAAGGGCTTTTTCGACAAGATCTTCGCCTACCATGCCATCACCGACACATGGACGACCCTTGATTCCCTTGACTTCACTCTGCCGGCGGTCACCACCGCCGTGGATCTGAACGGAAAGATCATAATCCCTTCGGGAGAGGCAAATCCCGGCGTGAGATCGGAGAGCATCCTTGAGGTCACGGTGGTTGACAAGGCCTCGTTCGGTTGGGGCAACTACCTCGTGGTCATCCTCTATCTGCTTCTGATGATGGGCCTGGGCTTCTACTTCTCAAGGAGGAACAGCGGATCGGACAAGTTCTTCAAGGGAGGAGGATCCATCCCGTGGTGGGCCGCCGGCATCAGCATATTCGCCACCGCCCTCAGCGCCATCACCTTCCTCTCCATCCCCGCCAAGGCGTATGGAGCCGACTGGGGCATGTTCATGTACAACATGACGATCATCCTGACGGTTCCTGTCGTGATCAACTTCTATCTCCCGCTTTTCCGGAAACTGAAAGTCGCCTCCGCCTATGAGTACCTTGAGGAAAGATTCAGCGGACCGGTACGCTATCTGGCTTCGGCCTTTTTCTGCCTCTTCATGTTCACCAGAATAGCGATCGTCCTCTTCCTCCCATCGCTTGCGCTTAACGCGGTGACCGGAATAGACATCTACCTGTGCATCCTTCTCATGGGAGTGGTGACGATCATCTACTGTACCATGGGAGGGATCGAGGCCGTTGTGTGGGGCGATGTCGTCCAGGGGATCCTGCTTGTCGGTGGTGCCGTCATCTCGTTCATCTGGATCGTCGGCGGCATAGACGGCGGATTCGGCGGGTTCATGGATGTCGCCGTGGAGCAGTCGAAGTTCAACATTCTGGACATGTCTCTGGACTGGACACAGCCTGTCTTCTGGGTGGCGATCCTCGGCGGTTTCTCAAACCAGCTCCTGACCTACACGTCCGACCAGTCGGTGATTCAGAAATATCTTACCGTCAAGGACACAAAGGGCGCGGAGAGAGGGCTCTGGCTGAACGGAATCCTCAGCATTCCGATAGCGTTCCTGTTTTTCGGCATCGGTACGGCTCTGTTCGTGTTCTTCCGTCAGGAACCGCAACTGCTCAGCATCGGGATGAGCAACACGGACTCGATCTTCCCTCACTACATCATGTGCAGGCTGCCTGTCGGGATCTCCGGCCTTCTCATCGCCGCAATCTTCGCCGCGGCGATGTCAACCCTGTCCTCCAACATCAACTCCTCCACCACGGTCATGAGCGAGGACTTTTACACAAAGATCAGAAAGGACTGCACGGATGCCCGGAAGGTGAGATTCGCGAAGGTGTCCGGAATCATTGTCGGGGCGCTCGGTGTCCTTATGGCCATCGCCTTGGCCACATTCGACATCGCCTCCCTATGGGATCAGTTCAATTTCTTCCTCGGTCTTCTGACCAGCAGCCTCGGAGGGCTTTTCCTTATGGGAATCTTCACGAAACGCATCGGAACGAGAAGCGCCCTGACCGGATTCATCGGCTGTGTGGCCGTACTTCTGATTTTCCACCGTTTCTCTCACGTGACATCGACCCTCTATGGCTTCCTCGGCCTCATCTCCTGCTTCCTGATCGGCTGGCTGTCCAGTTTTGTGTTCGGCAAAGGCCGGTGATTTCAGCCACATTCCGGAACCGCCGCTGTTGAAAACGGTCGGCTACCCGATGCGGCTGGTGAGGCAGGTCATCGCGGGATCGGGGCGGAACTCGATGGCTGTTGAGGTGGCGGGGATGAGGACGGTCTCGCCCTGACGGAGGGTGACGGTGTGCTCCTCCCCGTCATTCTCGCGGTCAACGAGAGTGCCGCTTCCGGCGACACACATCACGGCCAGGAATGAGTCAAGCCCTGAAAGATCCTTGGCGCAAGGCCTGTCGAGGTCGAAGAGAGAGGTGGTGAAGTACTTGCAGCTCACCAGTTCAGTCTCTGCGTCCTTGACAAGGGAATACTCAGTCCTGTAGTCCGGATAGACATCGTAGTCGATGGCCTCCTTGGCCTGTTCGATGTGAAGCTCGCGCGGCTTCCCGTCAAGGCCCGGACGGCCATAGTCGTAGATTCTGTAGGTCAAGTCGGATGTCTGCTGGATCTCGGCGACGAAAGCTCCGGCACCTATGGCGTGGATGCGGCCGGCGGGAAGGAAGAACACATCCCCGGGCTTTATGCTGTAGCTGGCAAGCACGTCGGTGATCGTGTGCTCGTTGACCCGTTGCTCGTATTCTTCGGGCGTGATCCACTCCGTGAGGCCGCTCAGCAGATGAGCGCCCTCATCGGCTCCCACGACGTACCACATTTCGGTCTTGCCTTTCATCCCCGGGTGGGTCCTGGCGGCAAGTTCGTCGTTCGGGTGCACTTGAATCGACAGGTCGCTCTTGGCATCGATGAATTTGATGAGTATCGGGAATTCCGTGCCTGTCCTGGCAAAGACTTCCCGGCCGACAAGTTCGGGACCATATTCATTCATCACATCGGTGAGGCTTCTGCCCTTGAGCGGGCCGTCGGCTATCGTGGAGACATGACCCGGGACTGCCGAGATCTCCCAGCTCTCTCCGATCTTGCGCTGTTTTGTCTTTATGCCCTTGAACGGGGCGATCCTTTCTCCGCCCCATACCATTTCGCGGAGATAGGGCTCAAATTTCAGAGGGTACATATTCGTTAAGTTCTTTCGTCTGTGCAACTATTTCTTGTCCAACTCGGCGAGGGCGAAAGCGTAGGCTCCGAGAGAGATGGCCTTGCTGGCTCCGATCTTGGAACGCATCACGCCGATCCGCTTCTGAGGGTCATAGACAACCTCGCGGTCGCTTCCGTAAACTTTCAGGGAACGCGCCTCGCCGCGGGCGAACTGCTCGAACTCGGCCGGATCATCGAGATTATAGACCTTCATCTGGACGCGCGGGAGTTCCTCGCCGGTGAGCTGGTGCATCTTGCCGCGCATGGTACGTAATATTCCAGGCATCAGGTACTTGTGATTGTTCATCACGCCGCCGCCGATCACAATGAGACCATCGATCAGGGTCACGGCCGTGGCCATCGCGTCTCCGGCCACTTCGCCCATCTTGTCGAAAGCCTTGATCGCCGCCTCCTTGTCTCCGGGTCTGCGGCCCTCGCAGACCTCGGCGAGATCCTTAGGCTCAAGACCGTGGTCAGGATTGCCGGTCAGCTCGCCGTAAACCCTCTTCACGGCACGGATCGCGGCTCCGTCCTCCACGATGATGTCCGGCATGTCCGGATGCTTGAGGCAGAACGTCTCGACACAGGAGTTGTCGCCGCGGTTGAGTTCACCGTTTATCACCGTGCCTATTCCCAGACCGGTGCCGAAAGTGTAGCCGATGAGGTTGCGGTAACGCTTCGCGCTGCCGGCTTTGGCAAGCCTTTCATTGACTTCCGGGAGAGCGCCGCCGAGAGCCTCGCCGTAGGCATAGAGATCTCCGTCGTTGTTGATGAAGACCGGAATCCCGAACGTGTCCTCAAGGAACGGGCCGAGGGCGACTCCGTCCCTGAAAGACGGGAAGTTGGGAAGATAGCCTCCGATGATGCCGTCAGGGTAGTCGGCGGGACCCGGGAAACAGAAACTGATCGCCACGGGTTTTTCCTCTCCGAGTTCCTCCTTGATCCTGCTGAAACCCTTGACCATCGTGCCGAGGCAGCGGTCAAGGTTGTCGGCGTTGGAGGGAAGCGTGATTGGTTCGCAGCAGAACTCGCCGCCACGCATGGCACCGAAGACCATGTTGGTGCCGCCCGCGTCGAGAGTCATGACGGCTCTGCTGTCTGTTTTTATGTCGGACATATCACTTGTGTTTAATTTGTGTCATGCCGCCTGAAATTCCGGATATTCGGAAAATCAAGCCTTTCCATTGCAAAGATAATCATAATCTGCCTTTTCAGGCTCTTCGTTTGAGGGGAATTTAGTAACTTTGCATGATTAATTTATTTGTGATGCAGAAAAGAAGGAATCGCCAAGGTGGCGGGAACGGCGGCAGGAAGAGCCGCGACAGAAAATTCGGGTTCAGACAGAAGACGAAAAGAGTGCTGGAGGAGGTTACAGGAAAAGTCCAGATGACAAGGGACGGCTACGTCTTCGTGATCATCGAGGGAGAGCCGGACAATGACGTGTTCGTCAAGGCATCCAAGACCCGGGGAGCGCTGAACGGAGACATCGTGAGATGCGCGGTGACAAGTGAGAAAAAGGAAGCCGATGAGGCTAAGGGACGTGGCCGCAGGGACGCAGCCAGGCGTCGCGAAGGAGAGATCATAGAGATCGTGGAACGCAGCCACAAGCCGTTCGTCGGCGTGCTGCACACTGTCGGAAAGCAGGCCTGGGTGCTGATGCAGTCAAGGAATATGCCATACGACATCAGCATAGATTTCGAGACCCTGCCGAAAGGAGCCAGGAGGGGGATGAAAGTGGCGGCGGCGATCGACGGTTGGGGCAAGGGCGAACCCACCCCTAAAGGCCATATTGTGGATGTGCTGGGCATGCCGGGAGAGAACGACACGGAGATGCACGCCATCCTCGCCGAATATGCCCTGCCTTACAGGTTCGAGCCGGAGGTTGAGAACGCCGCCGACCAGATCTCGGACAAGATCACGGATAAGGACATCAAGGAACGCCGGGATTTCCGGAACACTCTGACATTCACCATCGACCCGGCTGACGCCAAAGACTTCGACGATGCTCTGTCGTTCAAGAAACTGGACAACGGCAACTTCGAGATCGGCATCCACATCGCCGACGTGTCCCACTACGTGCTTCCTGGAACGATTGTGGACAAGGAGGCGCAGGAACGCGGCACGTCCGTCTATCTTGTTGACAGGACTGTCCCTATGCTGCCGGAGAAACTGTGCAACAAACTCTGTTCTCTCCGCCCTCATGAGGAGAAACTTACCTTCTCGGTCGTGGTGGAGATGACTCCACGGGGGAAGATAGAGAGCCGCTGGTTCGGCCGCACGGCGATCCGCTCCGACTATCGCTTCGACTACGACGGGGCGCAGCAGATCATCGAAAGCGACGGCAGGGAGCCGGGTGATCCGGCGATAAGCCAGGACATCAGGGAAGCCATCGTCACGCTCAACAAACTTGCCGCCATAATGCGCAGGAGACGTTTCGCCTCCGGAGCCATCAGCTTCGACCGTCCCGAGATGAAAGTCGAGGTCGATGCGGCCGGCAAGCCGGTAAGGGTGTACGAGAAGATCTCCAAGGAGGCCAACTGGCTGATCGAGGAGTTCATGCTCCTTGCCAACCGTTCCGTGGCCGAGTTCATCGCGACATCCGGGAAGATGGACGGCAAGGCGGACAAGAAGGCCAAGACGTTTGTCTATCGTGTGCACGGCGAGCCGAACGCGGAGAAGATCGCGAGCCTCGGACAGTTCGTGGGCAACTTCGGATTCAAGTTCGGGCCGAGCGGCAACGGACGGGAGATCGCCAAGTCGCTCAACACCCTCCTGACGGAGGCGAAAGGCACACCGGAATGCGACGCGTTCCAGATGATAGCCCTGCGCTCGATGGCCAAGGCCGTTTACACCACCGAGAACATCGGTCACTACGGTCTCGCCTTCAAGTTCTACACGCATTTCACCTCCCCTATCAGGCGCTATCCTGACACAATGGTGCACAGACTGCTGGCCCTCTACCTCGACAATGCGGAGAGCCAGAACAAGGACTACTACGAAGCCCAGTGCCAGCACGCCTCCGAGCGGGAGCAGATCGCCTCGAACGCCGAGCGCGACAGCATCAAGTACAAGCTCATCGAGTTCATGCAGGACAAGATCGGCAATGAATATGAAGGTTCCATCTCCGGCCTGACCGAATGGGGGATGTACGTGGAGATCAAGCCTACGATGATCGAGGGCATGGTAGCCCTGCGCGACGTGAAGTCCGACTTCTTCGAGTTCGACGAGCAGAACTACCTCATCCGCGGCCGCCGCACCGGCAAGGTCTATCGTCTCGGGGATCCGGTCAAGATCCGTGTCAAGTCCGCCAACCTGGAGCAGAGGCTTCTGGACTACGAACTGGTTGACCTCATGACTGACGGAAGCAATGAAACGGCATCAGGTAAAGGCTTCCGCCGAAGAAAAGGCAATGCCCGCTCAAACGATTCGGAAGATCATGGGAATGAGTCTGACAACGGGAAGCGCAAGCCTTTCTACGCCGCCGTGGCTCATCCCGACGAGCAGCCTAAGCGCAAGTCCTCCAACAAGGACAAAGGCCGCACCCGCAAGAAGTTCGGATCAAAGTCCTCCAAAGCCGAAAAGAAAAAGTCCAGATAGTTATTTAGCTATTGGCGATTTCATCCGGTCACTTCTACAGACTCAGTGACCGGATTCTTTTTTTATTCGCTCGGAGTGGAGCGACCGAAGGGGGTTGCGTGCCCTATCGGGGCTGTCACGAAGTGACTGGGGGATCGGATTTTGGGACACACAAAGGGGAGACGCAGAATTGCGTCTCCCCTTTGTGGTCCCAGTAGGGCATGATCCTACGACCCCCTGATTATGAGTCAGATGCTCTAACCAACTGAGCTATGGGACCGGTTTCCGGCAAGAATGACCGGGATTATTGGTTCGGACGGAACGGCCTCTCAGACCGCACCGTCCTCAATCTGAATTCTCAGACTTTGATCTCAACCTCAACGCCGGAAGGAAGTTCAAGCTTCATGAGGGCATCTACGGTCTTGGCATTGCTGTCATCAATGTCCAGAAGCCTGCTGTAGGCGCTAAGCTCAAACTGCTCGCGGGACTTCTTGTTGACGAAGGTCGAGCGATTGACAGTGAAGATCTTCTTGTTGGTAGGAAGCGGAATAGGACCGTTCACCTTCGCACCAGTAGCCTTCACGGTGTCCACGATCTTGGCGGCTGACTTGTCAACCAGCATGTGATCGAATGATTTGAGTTTTATTCTGATTTTTTGACTCATATCAAAATACTTAATTACGATTTAACACTCTTACTCGTCATCATCAGAGAGCTTGTAGCCGCTCTTCTCGATAACGTCCTTGGCCAGGCTTGCAGGAACCTCGGCATAGTGGTCGAAAGTCATCGTGCTGGTCGCTCGGCCGGATGAGAGGGTTCTCAGAACCGTCACATAACCGAACTGCTCGGCGAGCGGAACGAAGGCCCGAACTATTCTCGCACCGTTGGCGGTGGAATCCATAGCCTGGATCTGGCCGCGGCGGCGGTTGAGGTCACCCACGATGTCACCCATATAGTCCTCCGGGGTCACAACCTCAAGGGACATGATAGGCTCAAGGAGAACAGGCTTTGCCTTCGGACAGGCGTGGCGGAACGCCAGACGGCCGGCCATTTCGAATGAAAGCTGGTCTGAATCGACAGGGTGGAAGGAACCGTCAAGCACGGTAACCTTCATCGACTGAACCTCATAACCTGCGAGAACGCCGTTGGCCATCGCGGCCTTGAAGCCCTTCTCGATGCAAGGGATGAATTCCTTAGGAATATTTCCGCCCTTGACCTGGTTATCGAACTGAAGACCTGTCACGCCCTCATCGGCAGGGCCGATCTCAACAATGATGTCGGCGAACTTACCACGACCACCGGTCTGCTTCTTGAAGACCTCACGGTGCTGCACTGTGGCGGTGATGGCCTCCTTGTAGTTGACCTGCGGAGCGCCCTGATTGATCTCGACACCGAACTCACGGCGGAGACGGTCCACGATGATGTCAAGGTGAAGCTCACCCATTCCGCTGATGACCGTCTGGCCGGTCTCGTGGTCAGACCTCACGGTGAACGTAGGGTCTTCCTCAGCGAGCTTGCCAAGGGCGATGCCAAGCTTGTCCAGGTCGCCCTGGGTCTTAGGCTCGACAGCGATACCGATGACAGGATCAGGGAATTCCATTGATTCGAGTACAATCTGATGATCCTCGTTGCAGATGGTGTCTCCTGTGCGGAGATCCTTGAATCCGACGGCGGCGCAGATGTCTCCGGCCTCTACGAACTCGATAGGGTTCTGATGGTTGGAGTGCATCTGGTACAGACGCGCGATTCTTTCCTTCTTTCCGGTGCGGACGTTATAGACATAGGAGCCGGCGTCAACCCGTCCTGAATAGACTCTCATGAAAGCGAGACGGCCGACGAACGGATCCGTCGCGATCTTGAACACGAGAGCGCAGAACGGCTGAGCGGCATCCGGAAGAAGATCCTCCTCCTCTCCGGTCTTAGGGTCTGTACCCTTGACAACACCCTTGTCGAGCGGAGAAGGAAGATAACGCATCACAGCGTCAAGGAGGAACTGAACACCCTTGTTCTTGAATGAGGAACCGCAGCAGGCAGGAACGATCTGCATAGAGATCGTACCCTTGCGAAGAGCGGCGATGATCTCCTCGTCGGTAAGGGAGTCAGGATTCTCGAAATACTTCTCCATAAGAGTCTCATCGCATTCGGCGGCGGCCTCAACGAGTTTGTCTCTCCATTTCTCGACTTCTCCGGCCATGTCCTCCGGAACGTCCTTTATTTCATAGTTGACCAGTTCTTCTCCTGAATCGTAATAAATCGCTTTTCTGGAGATAAGGTCGATGATGCCTTTGAACTTGTCCTCGGCTCCGATAGGGAGACAGATCGGGACAGCCTTGGCACCGAGCTTTGTGTAGATTTCCTCAACGCAGGCGAGGAAGTCGGCTCCGACACGGTCCATCTTGTTCACGTATGCGATCTTCGGAACTCCGTACTTGTCGGCCTGACGCCAGACAGTCTCGGACTGAGGCTGAACGCGTCCTACGGCGCAGAAAGTAGCGACAGTTCCGTCGAGCACACGGAGCGAACGCTCCACCTCGACGGTGAAGTCGACGTGACCCGGAGTGTCGATCAGGTTTATCTGGTAAACGTGATCGTTGTAATGCCAGAACGCTGTGGTGGCGGCGGAGGTGATGGTGATACCCCTCTCCTGCTCCTGAACCATCCAGTCCATCGTGGCAGCCCCTTCATGTACCTCACCGATCTTGTGAGTCTTCCCGGTGTAGTACAGAATACGTTCGGATGTAGTCGTCTTTCCGGCATCGATGTGGGCCATGATGCCGATGTTTCTTGTGTAAGTAAGATCTCTTTTAGCAGCCATCTGCGAATAAAATTAGAAACGGAAGTGGGCGAACGCCTTGTTGGCCTCAGCCATCTTGTGCATATCCTCTTTTCTCTTGAATGCACCACCTTCGTTGTTGTAGGCGGCAACGATCTCTGCACAAAGTTTTTCTGCCATCGAGTGGCCGGAACGCTTGCGGGCGAAGTTGATCAGGTTCTTCATCGAGAGCGAGACTTTCCTTTCCGGACGCAACTCGGTAGGCACCTGGAAGTTTGCACCTCCTACACGACGTGACTTGACCTCGATCTGAGGGGTTACGTTTTCGAGTGCCTTCCTCCAGATATCCAGAGGAGCCTTGTCAGAATCCTTCATCTTCTCGCCTACCATATCAATGGCATCGTAAAAAATAGAATACGCGATACTCTTCTTCCCCTGCAACATAAGGTTGTTCACGAAACGGGTCACCTCGACATCGTGAAACTTAGGATCAGGAAGTAGAATCCTCTTTTTAGGCTTCGATTTTCTCATTGTGAGTAAAAATTAAAGGTGATAAAGATTAATGAAACGGACTACTTCTTAGATTTCTTCGGCTTCTTCGCTCCGTAGAGGGAACGGGACTGTGTCCTTCCTTCCACGCCAGCGGTGTCCAAAGCTCCTCTAAGGATGTGGTAACGCACACCAGGGAGATCCTTCACACGACCTCCGCGGACCAGCACGATGCTGTGCTCCTGAAGGTTGTGGCCCTCGCCCGGAATGTAGGCATTGACCTCTTTGGAGTTGGTAAGGCGTACCCTGGCAACCTTTCTCATCGCTGAGTTAGGCTTCTTAGGGGTCGTCGTGTAAACACGCAGACATACGCCCCTCTTCTGAGGACAAGCGTCCAGCGCGCGTGACTTGCTTTGAGAGACAAGGCTCACGCGTCCTTTGCGAACTAATTGTTGAATTGTTGGCATAAATGATTGTAAATCTAATATTTATGTTCCCCAAAAACAATTTGGGGCTGCAAATTTACGGATAATTCTTCAATTAACAAAGCATCAAGCGAATAGATTCGCATAGTTTTGCATGACAAAACGTTGCAATTGCCGAAAAATAGCTATCTTTACCGGACGATTCATCGCCAGCCACACCGGCTCAGACGGGTGACTGGTGATGAATATCGCTGAATATCAACATTCAAATATTCTATGAAAAAGAATCTTTTACTTGTCTGCGCGGCTCTGCTTTTTCTTTGCGCGTCTGGTTCCGCGCAGACCCAGAAGGCCAATTACGCTCTCGCCGAACGGTTTTCGGCGAAAAGGGTCAACCAAATGGTGTTCTCAACTCAGATCACTCCGAACTGGTTCAAGGACAGCGACAGGTTCTGGTACAGCTGGAGGACACCGCAGGGGACGCATTACTATATTGTCGATCCGGCAAAAGGGACCAAATCCGAGGTGTTCGACATGGACAGGCTCGCGATGCGGATCACCGAGATCGTCCGCTACCCGTTCGAGGCCAAGCATATTCCTATAAGGGATTTGGAGTTGAAGGATGACAAAGCATTCACTTTCAACATCGTCTCCGGGCTTCAGAACGACAGGGACACGACATATTTCCGCTACGAGATCGCCACGGGGCAGCTTGACACCGTCGCCAAAAAGAAGGATCTTTACCCGCGCTGGGCCTCCGTCGCTCCTGACGGGACGTTCGGAGTCTATGCCAAGGGATCCAATCTTTGGGTGATGGATTCGACAAGCCTGCGCAAGGCGGCAAAGGACGAGAAGGACAGCACTATCGTGGAGCACCGCCTGACCACGGACGGAATCCGCCAGTTCGGCTACGGGTACGGCAACTACACCGGCGACACCGAGGCTGACTCCACCAAGAGGCACTACCCGGGAGAACTTGTCTGGTCTCCGGACTCGAAGCGTTTCGCAACCATGAAATGGGACACAAGAAAACTCGACGAACTTTGGGTCATCAATTCCGTGAAAGGAAAGCGTCCCGAACTGGAGACCTACAAGTACCAGATGCCGGGCGAGCCAGGAGCCGTTGGCTACCTCTACATGTTCACGATGAATGACGACCGCTCCGGAGCTTCCGCCAAGGAAATCAAGTGCCGGGCGTTCAAGGATCAGGAGGTGTCTCTGCAGAGCGCCAGAAGAACGGCCAAGGACAACTATCTGGATTACTGGAAGAACGAGTGGCTTGGCGACAACTCCGGATTCTATCTCGTGCGCCAGAGCCGTGACCTCAAGAGGCTGGATCTCTGCTGGGTCGGAGTGGACTCCGACTCCACAAAGACCGTGGTCTCCGAAAGGGAAAGGACCTACGTGGAGTACCGCACCCCGTTCCTGATCGGAGGCGGAAAACAGATTCTTCACTGGTCTGAGCGCAACGGCTGGGCCAACATTTACCTTTATAATAGTGACGGGACTCTGGTCAGGAACCTGACCGACGGGGCATTCCACGTGGAAGACATCCTCGGCGTGAACGAGAAGGATGGTTACATCCTGCTGAGCGCCTGCGGCGTGAACAAGGACGAGAATCCTTACCAGATGCACACGTTCAGGGTTCCGCTGTCCGGCGGTGCTCTCCAGCAGCTTGACATGAACGACATGGATGTGCTCTCCACCGCCAGCGACAACGCCAAGTACTTCGTCGCCAATTATTCACGGGTTGACTGGACACCTGCCGTGGCTCTGTTCTCGGCCGCCGGCAGGAAGGTCGCCGATCTGGAGACCGCCGACCTGAGCCTTCTCTTCGAGGCCGGCTACAAATTCCCGGAGAGGTTCAAAGTGAAGGCAGCCGACGGCGTGACAGACCTTTACGGAGCGATGTACAAGCCTTACGACTTCGACTCCACGAGGGTCTATCCGATCTGCGACTATGTCTATCCGGGGCCTCAGGTGGAGGCGAACAACATCTCCTGGAGCAAGGGCTTCACCCGCACGGACAGGCTCGCGCAGCTGGGGATGATCGTCATCACGGTAGGCAACCGGGGCGGACACCCGAACCGCTCGAAGTGGTACCACAACTACGGCTACGGCAACCTGCGGGACTACGGTCTTGAGGATCAGAAATATGCCATCCAGCAGCTCGGTGCGAGACACTCGTTCATCGACCTTGACAGGGTGGGCATCCACGGACATTCAGGCGGCGGATTCATGAGCACGGCGGCGATCCTGAAATATCCTGACTTCTTCAAGGTGGCCGTCTCCTGCGCCGGAAACCACGACAACAGCATCTACAACCGCTGGTGGAGCGAGCAGCATCACGGGATCCTTGAGAAGATCGACAAGGGCGACACCACGTTCGTTTACAGCATAAAGACCAATCCGGAGATCGCCGGCAACCTCAAGGGCCATCTTATGCTTGTGCACGGGGACATCGACAACAACGTCCACCCCGCCAACACCATCCGTGTGGTCAACGCCCTGATCCGCGCCAACAAGAGGTTCGACATGCTGATCCTCCCCGGCCAGCGTCACGGCTTCGGCGACATGAATGAATATTTCTTCTGGCGCATGGCCGACTACTACTCCGAGTGGCTCATCGGCGACTCCGAGCGCAGCAAGCCGGACATCACCCAGATGAACAACGACTGATGTTCCACCGCATCAACGGTATTGATCCTCGCTCCATCCCTGGGCGAGAACGGGGTGTTCAAGGCCGTCAGGGGAGACGAGTACGGTGCCGACCTCAGGCTGCGCAAGATGGCCGATGATGTCGAAAGTCTGGAAGTCACGGCGGAACTTTTCGGCGGAGAGGATCGGAATCGTGAACAGGAGCCGGAAGTCGTCTCCTCCGTTCATCGCGGCTGAGATCGGGTCGATGTCCAGTTCCTTGCCGGAGGCGAAGCTGTTGCCCTCGAAAGGAATCTTGTCGGCATAGATCTTGACCCCGAGACCGGAATCCCTGCCGAGCCTTTTCACGGCATCGGAGAGTCCACGGGAGACAAGGTAGCCGTGTGAAGGGTAGATCTGCGTCTCCTCAAGCCTGTCCACCACAGAAGCGTTGAGCTCCGGCTTGAGGTAGCTGCCGATCAGCATCCTGTACTTCTCAA
>CAVFMX010000080.1:0-12650 GCA_963623745.1 Bulleidia sp. | reverse complement strand
TGACGATCAGCATGCTGAGCAGCGTGGCGATCGCAAGGTAGATCAGCACCATGAACGAGAACCCGATGACCATCGGACCGCGCCACTCGCTTTTGACATCCGTGAAATAAGCCCTGCCGTACTTGTCGTTGAAATCCTTCACCGCCCTCGACGAGTATGACTTCAGGTTCGTCAGGATCGTCCAGTAATTGTCCCGCCCCTCAATGAAGATCTTCTTCTGAACCATCTTGTAGCGGTCCTGCGCATAGTCGTAGGCCTCTTTCAGCCGCCTGTCGGTGGTCTCGTAGTAGTCATTGTCCTCGATCATGTGGTCCCGGATGTCCGTGAACATCTTCAGAAGCCTTGAGGAATAGAAAAGGCAGCTGTCCCTCGCCACCTGCGAAAGGCTGTCCAGATGGAAGGTATCGTGTGCGTGTTCTTCTTCCTGTCCGGCAAAATGGTTGTGTCCCGCATGCCCGGGATCGTCCGAGTGGGCTGCCGTGTAGGAGTCGTTCGGAAGAATATGGTTCTGAAGCGTTGAAGCCAGAGAGTCCAGCAGCGACGGGCCTCCGAGGCTGTCCGGCAACTCGACCAGTTCAGGAGGGAGCACCTTCAGAGCCATGACCAGCCTGTCATACCTGTCAATCTCCACATTGAGGTAGGAGATGATGTTGTCGTACGGCATGCGGCTCTGCGTGAAGTCGCGGTACTGGTCGGTGACCTGCTGCAAGGCGTAGGTGAGGTCGAACGTGAAATCCTGCTTCTGCGAGTAAAGCATCAGCGACAGTTCGTTGCAGCTCTGGATGAGATGCACCAGTTCCTCATGCTGACTGTCATCCTGAAACTCGAATGACATCTGGTTCCTCTCCATCTCGGAATATGCCTTGCGAAGCTCATAACGCAGCACCTGAAGCGTCTGCGCCAGATCCTTCTCATTGAAAACAGCCCGGGAGGAAACCGCAGCGACCAGAAACAGCGCCGCCGTCAAAGCTATTCTTTTGAATGTTCTCATCTTATTTCAACTTTCGCAAGGAGGCAATTACTTATTGTCCAAATCCTTATCTCACATTCAAAAGTGATTGCCCCCAGGTCGGTTCATTTCCGGTTGTCCGGATGCAAATTTAGCAAATAAATGAAGAATCTCACACTTCAATTCATCTGCAAGGGTACGCTGACGAATCCTGCGGATAGGAACTGCGGGCGGACATCGCCTACTGTGGGCAGCGTCTTTCAGTAAGGATGAAAAAATAAGTCGGTAAAGTTTTGTGAAGGATTTTTGTGGATAAATTTGTTTGTGAAGAAGGAGTGTGCCGGGGTTCACGACTGATGAACAAATAAATTCAGACCAAAAAGACGAGCAAAAGTACCAAGTTATTCTTTAAGAGTTACTTAACGCCAATTCTGGGTACAAGGCCGTCAGGACGGGAGGATGCAGTAAGGCAAAAAAGGTCCGGACAGAAGAGATCACTGTCCGGACCTTTTCAGCCATGGCTTGGCTCCTTATTTCGGAATGACGCAGATGTGTGTGTCGCGGACGCGTTCGCCGGCGTGGTCAAACTGTCCGTTGTCGCACGGATAGTTCACGACATTGGTACCAGGGTCACCTTGCCCTTTGACGCACATCGTGGTCGAACCGCCGCCGTCCAGATTGAGGGCGTACTGAGGCTTGAACCAGTTCTTCAGGAATATGGTCAGTTCCTTGGCGCTCATTCCCTCGGTGAGACCTTCGCGTCTGCCGTCAACGGTGATCAGAAGGAGATGGTTGTCCTCGGTCTTGGCGATTGCGGTGCGGGGATGGCGGACACCCTGATGCCTGATGGGATCTTCTGAATTGAGCGCCCAGACCTCGTCTTCGGTCAGGTCTGTCTTGGCGTACACTTCACCCACCGGCTCGTAATCGTCAATCAGCATCGGCGCGCTGGAGAGGATGTTCGGCTGCGTACAGGAAAAATAGTACTGACGCTGCTCCGAAAGTTTCATCCCCTTGCAGCAATATGAGATGTTGATGTCATCCCCGTCGATGAACAGCGCACCGTCGTTCTTCCACTGTGGAACGACATTGACGATGTAGGAGTTCTTGATGCTGCCGTAGATCTGACCGGCGACTTTCACGAAGATGGACGCGAGCTCGTAACCGGCGTTGATGGCTCCGACAGCCTTCTGGTCGGCCATCGCGGTCGAAGTCGCGACGGAAGGATAATAGTAAACGAGTTTGATGTCGTTCTTCCCGGCGGAAAGATCCACGTCAAGGACGTTGACGATCTGGGCGGCGCCGCTGATCACGTCAGTCGCCTCGAAATTCTTCCAGACAACCCCGTCGGAAACAGTCGTGGTCTTCCAAAGGGACTTGTCCAGCTGATAGACGGTGTTGTCATACTCCGGTTTGGCCGGATCGTCAGGATCCGGGGTGTCAGGAGTGTCCGGGTCGTCCCCGCCATTGACCGTGTGATGAGGATGGTCATAAAACGAACCGGTTGTCTCGCCATCGCAAGATATGGCGCCGGCCAGAAGAAGTGTCAGAAAGATGTAAGTGCTTTTTTTCATATTCATTCAATCATTATTTAAGAACAGGTTTTTCTCCGCTGAGGTCCCAGATGGTCTCATCCCACCCGAGCCTTCTGGCAACGTCGCAAAGTGTCTCATCCTTGCCGGCTGCCTTTCCGTGGTAAGGATAGCTGTACGCAGCTCCGGCAATTCCGACACTCAAAGGATTGTTAGCATCGGAGTTCGGCTGATCCACAAGGATATTGTACGTATCAAGTCCGCCATATTCCTGGAAATCGAAGTCATACTTCCTGTAGCCGTCGGTGTGGGTGTTGTAGATGCTTGTGAATCCGACAATCGCTCCGCTGCTGTAGTGGGCTGGATTACCGTCGGTGTTCGTGGCCTTGACATATTCATTCCAGGCGATGCAGCCGACGACTTTGTTGTGGACTGTGGCTTTGAAGTTTGAGCTCCAGCCCGTGGCGCGGCCGACGATTCCGCCGACAGCCCATACTCCTTCTATGCTAGCCGTGGAGGCGCAGTTGCAGATGCCGGCGTCCGGTCTCCAGAACTCGCCGAGAATTCCGCCGGCGGTCAGCTTGGCCTTGACAGAACCTTCTGTGAAGCAATTCTTTATGGTCACCGTGGCGGTCTCGTTCTCTCCTCCGATGAGACCTGCGGCACCGTCCTTCGCCGTGGACTCGATGTGGCCGTTCACATAACAGTTCTCAATCAGACAGGCAGGGCCTCCAAGCCTTCCGCCGATGCCGCCCACGCCATAAGTTCCGGTCTCGAACAATCTCGCCCCGAGAACCCTCACGTTATAGACGTGCGCGGCAAGGGTCTTGGTGCCGATGTAACCACCGATCACGCCGGCCGCCGAGCTTCCGTTCACGTACGGGTTCAGGAATGTCACATCGTGCACGCTGCCGTACAGAACCCCGAAGAACGACGGATAGCTTCTGAACGAGCAGGAGAAGTTGCTTATCGTGTGGCCGTCACCGTCGAAATCGACCTCATAGTCGAAAGGATCGGCGTAGTTGACAGGAGTCCAGTCTCCGATGTCGCCCATGTCCACGTCATCCGTCATCCTGAACCAAACCTTCTCCCCGTGCTTCACCTGATCGTACATGTTCAGGAGATCCGCAGACTCCGAGATGAGATAAGGGAACTGCTCGGTACCCATCCCCTTGACGGGAGCCATGTGGCAGAGGAATATGTAGGCGGGGGCTTCGACGGTGTAGTTGTCGTAGCCGGAGACCTTGTCCACGACCACAGGAAGAAGGAACACCTCGTCCATCGGCATCTCCTCAAGCGCGGTGAAAGTCAGGTCAGCGGAAGAGGAAGACTTGCCGTAGCGAGGCATGATCACCGAGGTGGATTCCAGAGTGTAGGAGTTCGCCGGAGCCACCTTGTAGGATGTCCCGTGCTCATTGTTGTAGGTTTCCACAAGGCTCTCGTCCACCCTGAAGCTGATGCTCAAAGGCTCGCCGGCCACCGTGGATGCCTCCGCCCTGACACTGACAGTCTTGGAATTGCCCATAATGGCTTTTACCGGATCTTCCCCGGCAGTGGAGACGGCGGACAGGATCGCGGTCTCATTGTAGGTCTCATTCTCGTTCGGGTCACAGGACACAAGGACGGAGACCGCAAGGACAAGCGATGAGAATGTCAATATGATTTTTTTCATCATGTTCAATATTATCGATTAAAAATTCAACCCGTCATCCCAGCCCGGATTCTGTGTAAGGTTTCCCTTTGTAAGCAACCTGTCATCCGTAGGAATAGGATAGAGGTAATCCCTGGACTCGTCCCAGATGCCCTCGCCGTCGTGAGGATTGATGTAACCCTTTGTGCCTTCGCTTAGTATGATGTCGTCGCCAAGCTTGTACTTCAACACTGCCTTGGTGCCGGACGGGACAGACTCCTCGTAAAGACACACGTCAAGATTCCCGTCTCCATCAAGGTCATATTCACCCGGCCCCGGGAAATACATTCCGTAAAGAGGCTGCTCGAAGCGCTTTCCTTCCTTCCATCTCATCATGTCATAGTAGCGGAAGCCTTCCTGAGCCAGTTCGATGGTCCTTTCCCTGCGGATCTCAAGTATTACGCCCTTGTTGTCACCCGTGACGTTAGGGTAGCCGGTGACTTCCGACTCAAGGTACGGATCCGGGGACACGTTGGCGTCGGACATGTTCAGATTCGGCATGCCCACCCTGTCGCGGAGCTTCTTGACGGTGATGTCGATGTCCCCTTGGGTGAGAGTTCCAAGTTCTGCCTTCGCCTCAGCATAGTTCAGGTAGATCTCGGCCGTGCGGAATATGATCAAGTCGATGTCGGACTTCTCGTAAGCGTCCTTGTCCGTCGTGGTCACGTACTTTATCGGCTGATAGCCTGTGATCGTGGAGGACAGGTCCGGAGCCAGAGCCTTTGTCGTGCCGATTCTGGTGTAGCCCGGAGTCCTGATGGTCTGCGAAAGGCGAGGGTCACGGTTCTTGATCTCTTCGGCGAACTGCATCGTCTTGTAGCCGGCCTTGTCGGTGAAACGGCTTCCGTCCGCCATCAGGTAGCTGTCCACGATTTTCTTGGTCATTCCCGGGCGACCCATTGAACCGACAAGTGTGTAGTTGGCCGAACTGTGTACCACACTGTAAGTGGCGTTGTAGTTCCTGGCAAGAATCACCTCATCCTCCAAGGCGTTCTCTGAGGAGAACAACGCAAGATAGCTCTTCGCCGTACCCTCTTCGGTGTGAAGGGTGTAGCCGCTCTTGTTCATGAACTCGGAAGACGCCTCGGCGGACTGCTCAAGGTAGTATTTCCAATCGTGCTCGTAGCCGTTGATGCCGTGATACTTGCGATAGGTCCCCTCGAACAGGCAGAAACGGGACTTGAGAGCAAGCGCCGTCCATTTCGTGATGGTGTAAACCGACTTGGAGTCAGGCAGGTTCACTATCGCGAAGTCGATGTCCTCCAGCATCTTGGTCATCACGTACTCTCGGCTGTCGCGAACCTTGTAGAGAGCCTCGTCCGTCGAACCCGGCTGAGTGTCGTACCAAGGGACATCTCCGAACCTCTTGATCTTCTCGAAGTAGAAATATGCCCTGAAGAAACGCGCCAGACCGACGTAGCGGTCACGGACTTTCTCGTCCTTGCAGTTCGAGGAATAGTCGATCAGCGTGTTGAATTTCCGCAGATCCGTGAAAGACCAGCCTCCGCCGGAACCTGGGATTGTCCTTCCGCCACGGATCTCCGAGATAAGGTTGGTTCCTATGTAGTTGTCGCAATTCTCATTGTAAAGTCCCGTGGACGGTAGAATCGTGTAGAAATTGTTGCTGAAGGCCTGCAGCTCGCTCTCGGTAGTGAAGAACGAGTCCGGAGACAATGTCGCCTGCGGAGTCTTGTCGAGCAGATCGTCGCAGGAGACGAGAGCGACAGGGACGAGGAACGCGGCCAATATGTTTTTGATATTATGTCTCATTTGTTCTCAATACATTAGAATGTGATGTCAACACCGAACATGAAGGTCTTCTGCCACGGATAGATGCGCAGGTTGCCGTTGGTCTGTGCCTGCTCCGGGTCGATGTACTTGGAGTGCAGACCGGAAAGGTAGGCCAGATTCTCGCCCGTGAAATAGACGCGGATTCCGTCAACATTGATCGTCCTGGTCAAAGAGGCAGGAAGCGTGTAGCCGAAAGTGAGGTTCTTCAGACGGCAGTAGCCGATGTTCTGAAGGTAGCGGTCGTTGACAGTGCTGAGTTCGCGGCCGGATCCCATCGCGACGTAGCCTCTCGGACGCGGGAAATAAGCGTCAGGATTCTCCTCGGACCACACATCGTCCATAAAGTCTTTAGGGATGTAAGTCATGTAAGGACGGGCGTACGGTCCCCAGAAGGTTCTGGCATCCGCCGACGGGTACCAGTCCATTTTTCCGATTCCCTGAAGGAACACGGAGAAGTCGAAGCCGAGCCAGTTGAAGCCAAGGGTTATGCCGTAGTTGTAGCGAGGCTGCCTGTTTCCGATGATCTCACGGTCTCCCGGATCGTCAACGGTGTTCTTTCCCGTGCTGATCTTGTTGTCGCCATCGAGATCCAGATACTTAAGGTCTCCGGCGTGAAGTCCTTTCTCGGAACCTGCGGAACCGTTGATGATCTGATTGACGGCTGTCTGGTCAACATTGTAGGAGGAAGCCTCCTCATCGCTGGCGAACAGACCTCCGATGCGGTAACCCCAGATTTCGCCGTAGCACATTCCCTCGTAGTAGGACATCGAGAGACTCTTGTCCGGATTGTCGAACTTGGTGATGTGCGTGATGTAATCGCTGAACTGGAGTCCGACATTGTACTGGAACGGATGCCCGGCAAGGTTGAACATGTCCTTCCACGAAACCGACATCTCGTAGCCTTTCGTTCGGAGATCGGCTGCGTTGATCTGAGGAGAGGACGCTCCGTAGGTCGCCGGAAGGGCGATTCCCGCCGTGAGCATATTCTTTGTGTCACGGATGTAGGCGTCCGCGGTAAGCTGCAGCCTGTTGTCAAGGAAAGCCATGTCCGCACCGAGGTCGTTCTGGACGGATGTCTCCCAGGTGAGGTCGGAGGCGACCGGAGCGGAGATCGTGGCGCTGACAGACTTGTCGCCGCCGAACAGATAGCTCTGGGTACCTATGGAGATTGTCCTCAGGTAAGCGTAGTAGCTGCTGACGTTCTGGTTGCCGAGCTGCCCGTAGGAGTACCTCAGCTTGAAGTTGTCGAACCAGCCCATGAGCGGCTTGAAGAAATTCTCCTCTGAGATCCTCCAGCCGGCAGATGCGGACGGGAAGAAGCCCCACCTGTAACCTGAGGCGAAACGGGAGGTTCCGTCGTAACGGCCGCTGGCCTCGAAGAGGTATTTCCCTGCGTAGTCGTAGTTGAGCCTTCCGAAATAGCCCGCGATGGCATATTCATTCTGACCGCCTCCGACATTGGTTCTTCTGGTGCCGTCAGCGTCCGTTCCGACAAGGTTCAGGTCGCTCAGGACATCGCTCATCAGGTTGTAGCCGGTTCCGCTGGTGGTCTTGATCCTCTTCGTCTCCCAGTTGACTCCGAGGGTAGCCTTCACATTGTGCGCGTCCCCGAAGGTGTCCGAATACGTCGCATAGACATTGGCCGCCTGATAGTTCGTGAGGTTGTCGGACTCGTAGAGCTTGTTCTCGAAATTGCCGGTCGTGAGGGTCACGATCTCGCCCGGATCCCTGGAATAGGTCGTGTTCAAGCTTCTGTTCATGTTGTTGGAGTACTGGAACATGTAAGTGTAGTTGGCCTTGACCTCGACCTGCGGGATCGGAGTAAGCGTCAGTTCGGTGGTCGTGCTGATGTTGTTCACGGCATCCTTGTTGCGGAATCCGCCGTTGTTCAGAACCGTCACATAGCCGTCCATCACGGTGTAACCGTTGTACTGGGTCGTGTAGATCGCCGAACCGTCCGGATTGCTGACAGGGTAACTGGCGAGAGTGTGCACCGTGCTGTAGGAGAACGAGCTGTTCGCACCGCTGACACCGGAGTACTTATAGGTGGAATTGAAATAGCTGGTGTTGTTGGACAACTTGATCCATTTGTTGACATCGAAGTTCAGCTTGCTTCTCACCGTGAACTTCTTGTAAGTGTCCGGATCGATCCTGAACATTCCCTGCTCCTTGTTGTAGCCGGCCGAGAGGAAATACTTGACCTTCTTGGTGCCGCCGCTGAACGAGATGTTGTGGCTCGTGGTCGGCTTGTTGTCATTGTAGAGGTAGTGCCACCAGTCGGTGTTGGCGTAGTAGTTATAGGTGTCCGTACCGTTGCGCTGGTCGATCACGACCCAAGGGCGCTCGGGATTCTCGACCTTGTCGTTGCGGCGGATCCAGAGCTGCTCCATGTCCTCGTCCGTGTAGGTTGCGTAAGGGGTTCCCGCATATGACTGGAAGAACATGTTGTTGATGAGTACGGAGAAATAGCCTCTGTCCTCCCAGTCCGTCGATGCGGTCGGAGAAGTCCAGCCGGCACGTCCACTGTACCTTACGACTGCCTTCCCTTCGGTCTCGACTCCGCTTTTGGTCGTCACGAGAATGACACCGTAGGCGGCGCGGGCTCCGTAGATCGCCGCAGCGGCGGCATCCTTGATGACGGAGATGCTCTCCACGTCGTTCGGCGCGACCTGCTGGAGATCGCCCTCCACACCGTCCACAAGCACGAGCACGGAGCTGCTGTTGATGGAACCCATGCCGCGGATGTTGAACGATGCGGCCTGTCCCGGACGGCCCGTGGCCGATGTCACGTTGAGGCCGGCGACGGCGCCCTGAAGCATGTGAGCCACATCAAGGGCGGCTCTGTCCTTCAGGTCATCACTTCCCACCGTGGCGATGGCTCCGGTCAGGTTCACCTTCTTCTGCGAACCGTAGCCGACAACTATGGTCTCCTCAAGCATCGTGGAATTGTCCTTAAGGAATACCCTGACGGAACTCTCCCCCGCCCTGATTCTGACGGTCTTCGTGTCGTAGCCGAGGCAGGACACCTCCACATCCGTGTCCTCGTCCAGAATATTCAGCGAGAACTTTCCGTTCTCGTCTGTGGTTGTTCCGGTGTTGGCACCTGTCAGGACAGCAGCCCCGATGACAGGCTGGTCGTCCGCATCAAGCACGACACCGGACACCGTACGGGACTTGGCCGGTCTCAGAGCCATGGCAGAGATGTACACGACATTCTGCTTCACATCCACGGTCACGGCTGTCGGGGCGAAAATCCTTGTGACAGCCGTTTCCACCGGCATGTCCTTCACGCTGACGGTGACTTTCCTCGAAAGGTCAAGTCCCTCCGTCCTCATGACGAACGAATAGCCGTAATCAGTCTTCAGCATCCCAAGAGCATTCTCTATTGAAGTGCCCTTGGCGCTAAGCGACACATTTGCGTTCTGCGCGGACAACACTCCGGCAAAAAGCGCGAATGAGAGCACCGCAGTAAGCGCGGTCCTCAACACTCGCCGTAATGGATTGCTTGCATTCATCCTTTTGAAATTACATCAGTTAATAATTATTGTTGTGGTTAAACATCTTCTTTTCCGCAGAGCCGTCAGTCAAGGTAGATCACCTTACCCTCGCGCCTTATGCCGAACGGCGTGATGTTCCGCAGCGACTCCAGAATCATGTCTGCCGACTCCGCGTGGACTATGCTGATGTAGAACATCGTGCTCTCCAGTTCCTCGTTACGGAATATTATCCTGACATCAAAGATCCTTTCCAGATCCATCGCCACCTGCCTGAACGACGAGTGGTACGCGTCAAACTCACCCTTGTACCAGGCCGGGTACTTGGACTCTGCCAGATCGTAAAGGCCTATCTCTCCGGTGACCCTGTCGAAAAATGCCGCTTTCCCGGATGTCAGGTGCAGCGGGGTCTCGCTTCCGTCAAAAGTGACATCAACCTTGCCCTCCATCAGCGTCACGGTCTGCTGACCGTCCTCTTGATAGGCCTTGATGTTGAATTTCGTGCCCGTGACCGCTATGTTCGTTCCGTCCACATTGACAATGAATGGTTTTCGCTCATCAGAGGTGACATCAAAAAGCCCCACACCGGAAAAATACACATTCCTTTCCTTACCGAGGAACTGTTCCGGATACATCAACCTTGAGCCTCCCCCCACAATCACCTCCGATCCGTCCGGAAGCGTCAGCGAACGTTGCTGTCCGTTCATCACGAACACCTCGCGCCACCTCATCGACTCCGCAGCCTCAACTCCTATCTTCGAACCGGAATAAAGTCCGATTCCAAGGAAAACGGCGGCCACTGCCGCTGCGGCGGCGAACATTCTGAACACCACCTTGCGGTGCATCCGTCCTATCCTCATCCTGAACGAATCCCAGGCATCCTTCACATCGCTGTCAGGAATAGCCATTGACGGAGAGTTCCACAGATCCCTGTCGTAAGCCTCCATCTCTTCGGCGGACAGCTCCTCCATCCTTTTTTTATAATCGTCGTTATTCATCTCTTCTTCAAGTCATTTGTGTAACCAACTCGTTCCTCAGCTGTTCCAAAGCGTTACTGATGTGCTTTTCCACAGTCCTCTTGGAGATCCCCAGCATGTCCGCGATCTCTGAGTTCGAGAGTTCAAGGTAGCGGCTCATGCTGAACACCCGGCGGCGGATCCGAGGCATCGAATCGATGACCGCGCGGATTATCTCAAGGCTCTTCCGGCCGTCAATCCTCTGCTGGATGTTCATTTCGGTTGTCAACTGCTCCGCATAACGCTCCTGAACCTCCTCGATGCGTCTGCTCTCCCTGAAGTAGCTGACCGTCTCGTTCCTTGCCATAGTGAATATGTAGCCGTTCAGATCTTCCACGCGGCGGATCTTCCGTTCCGTGAAGATCTCCTCGTGATGCAGCCATAGTTTGTAGAATATGGAGGATGTGATCTCGTCCGCGATCCAACCGACACGCACTGCCCGGAAGGCGTAGCTGTACACCTTCCTGTAGTAAAAGACGAATATGCGCTCAAAGACCGCAGAGTCGCCTCCCCAAAGAGCATCGGCATCCATTTCAATCCTTATATATTATAAATACGCATGACCTCATCATCACACGTAGAAAAATTCCGATTTTTTTTCATATCCCCCTCACAGGCTTTCACGAAGTGACATACTGAAAGAGGATGGCCAAAAGTTCCTTTCTGGCCATCCTCTTCATGGATTATGAAAAAAAACTATTGCTTGTCGATGAATGACTTGGCAGCGTCCAAAGCCTTGGACGGGCCTTCTTCGAGGATCTTCTCCGCCGTGAAGGCTTTCAGAACAGCCGAGAGGCCGGCAAGTTTGGACTCGGATCCTTCTTCCTGCCACCGGGCGCGGAGGATGCGGACCTTCTCGAAGTCCTGGATGCCTTCGATGAGCTTGGAGAAATGAACGCTGCCGCGGCCGCCCGGATAGACAACGAAGCAGTCTCCCGCCGGCCAGGTACGGAAACGGGTGTCGGTCAGCGGATCCAGAGTCCAGCTGTTGTAGGCCCAGCGGAGGTAGCCGTCATAGTTCTCAGCCTGAGCGAACCAGCCGAGCCACACGGCCTCGTCTGGATCAGAAATCACGAACACGTTCGGATGAGCCTCGGCGCAGCAGGTGTAGAAGGTCGTCGTCCGGCCAAGAGCCTTTCTTTCGGCCTTCGCGGATTCCGGGAACTCTTTCATCGAAGCGAAGCTCTCGCAGAAATCGGCGATCTCATGGTTGACCGGCTCGTGATAGCCTCCGGCAAGAGAGATCTTGAAATCCGGCTCGACCTTGCGGACAAGTGACAGGACTGCCTGCATCGACTCCAACGGACGCTCGTCCATCGCGATCATGGTCTTCTCGAACCAGCCCTTCGACTTCAGATGACGGGCGAAGTCTGCGATGAAGGATCCCCAGTACTCATCGTACTCCGGACTTCCCGGAGCGGCCTGAACCGTGGCGTTCGAGGAGGTGGCCTGATCGTAGAAATCGAACTCCAGAGCCCACGGGATCATCGAGTAGCAGTTGATCTGCCTGTCAATCCCGACAGAAGCCATGAACTCGACCCAACAGTCAAAAATGGTGTAGTCGTAGAGCCAGGTGCCGTCAATGCGGCGGATCTTTGTGACCATCGAGCCGAACGCGTCCTCGGTCTGGCCGTTCCACGGACGGTTCATGATGGTGGCTGTCACAGACTTCTGTCCAGCGTCCGCAAGCATCTTCATCACCGGCCGCAGCGCTTCGAAATGAGCGTCGCTCCAAAGCGGAACATTCTCGATGCGGGCCACTGAATACGGATTCTGCCACAGGTCCAGATGAAACGCCCAGTCACGGGCCGGTGGCAGGACATGGTCAGACACGACCAACTCCACAGGAAGGCTGCGAGACTTGGCGTTGCTTGAAGCCACAGTCAGTTTTCCCCTGTACTTTCCGGGCTTCGCGTCGGAAGGCACCGTGACAGTCATCCAGACAGGCTGCCGCCGTCCGGCTGGTACATCCATGGAATCCTTGATGTCAAGCACATCGGCCACAAGGACTTCACCCCATTTGGATTTGTCCTCACGGAATCCGCACTGGCCGAACCTGGTCGTGTCAAGCAGGTCGGAGACAACGAAACCCACGAACTGGAGGGAAATGTTCCCGGACTTTATCACGGATTTCCCGTCGCGAAGATCCGAGACAGACAGGGTCACATCCTTCAGTTC
>CAVFMX010000079.1:0-6643 GCA_963623745.1 Bulleidia sp. | reverse complement strand
CCCCCGTTGACTCCTCCTGAACCGTTCTTGACCGTGGTTGCAACACTGCCTTTAAATTCAAGAGGATCATTGTGTTCCGAGCCTTTCATCCGGGCTGCGGCGAAACCGTCTCCGAACTCGATTCCACGGACTCCGGGAATGGAGAAGACGGCGTGCGAGATCAGAGACTCGACTGAATCGAAGAACGGCTCGCCAAGACCGGCGGGCACCCCGGTGACACGGCACTCGACAATGCCGCCGAGCGAATCGCCTTCTCCGGAGGTTTTGTCCAGAAGATCGTTCCACTTGGACTTGTCCGTCTCTCCACCTATCTCGATCAAACCGGCCTCAAAGCTGATTTCCGGACACATTTTCTTGGCGATGACCCCTGCTGCGACAAGCGGAAGGGTTATCCGACCCGAGAAATGTCCTCCTCCGCGCGGGTCGTTGAATCCGTTCCACTTGACGGAAGCGACATAGTCAGCGTGCCCTGGGCGCGGAACAGCCTTAAGAGCCTCATAATCCGAAGACCGCGTGTTGTTGTTCTTGAATATTACCGCGACCGGCGCTCCCGTCGCGCGTCCTTCAAAGACTCCGCTCAGGATTTCCGGCTCGTCCGCCTCGATGCGCGGCGTGGTGCCTTTCGCCCCGCTCTTGCGGCGGAGAATGTCCGGCGTAAAGTCCTCAACGCCAAGTTCCAATCCCGGTCTGACACCGTCCACGACCACTCCGATCGCCGCCCCGTGCGACTCCCCGAAGATCTCCACCCTGAAATTACGTCCGAATGCGTTCATATATTCAAAAACTCATTACTCCTTTCTTTGCAAAAATACACTTTTCTTTCAAAACCACGATGGTCAATTTTCATCAATATCTGTTTTAAACAGTTTCTAAATATGCTATCTTTGCAGCATTCTATCCCGGAATGCGGCTTTTGCGACAGAAAGCGGTCAGTATGAGGGAGAAACGACTTTGGGAATGGACATTAAGGAAGAAAATCAGATCATTCAGGAGGTCACCGGGCAGGAGTACAAGGAGGGCTTCGTCACGGAGGTCAGCCAGGACTTCATCCCCAAGGGGCTGAACGAAGACATCATACGCACGATCTCCCGACTCAAGGATGAGCCGGAGTGGATGCTGGGGTTCCGGCTGGACGCTTTCCGGAAATGGCAGAGGATGGAGATGCCGCAGTGGGGGCATCTGGACATGCCGGAGATTGATTTTCAGGACATCATCTACTACGCCGCCCCGAAGAAAAACTCTGATCGCCCGAAGGAGATCGACCCGAAACTGGAGGAGACGTTCGAGAAACTGGGCATTCCGGTGAGGGAGCGCGAGGCTCTGGCCGGGGTCGTGGCCGTGGACGCTGTCTTCGACTCTGTCTCCGTGGCGACGACATTCAGAGCATCGCTGGCGGAAAAGGGAATCATATTCTGCAGCTTCTCGGAGGCCGTCAAGGAGCATCCGGATCTTGTGCGGAAACACCTCGCGTCTGTGGTTCCGGTCGGGGACAATTTCTTCGCGGCGCTCAACTCGGCGGTCTTCAGCGACGGAAGCTTCTGCTATATTCCAAAAGGGGTCAAATGCCCTATGGAGCTGTCCAGCTATTTCAGAATCAATGCGAAAGGCACGGGGCAGTTCGAGAGGACGCTCATCGTGGCGGACGAAGGGTCGCAACTGAGCTACATGGAAGGCTGCACGGCTCCGATGCGCGACGAGAACCAGCTGCACGCGGCGGTGGTGGAGATCGTGGTCGAGAAGGACGCCGACGTGAAATATTCAACGGTGCAGAACTGGTACCCCGGTGACGCGCAGGGGCGCGGAGGAATCCTTAACCTCGTGACAAAGAGGGGAATATGCAAGGGCAGCGGCTCGCACTTGAGCTGGACGCAGGTCGAGACGGGATCGGCGATAACCTGGAAGTACCCTTCCACAATCCTGAAGGGCGACTATTCCTCATCGGAGTTCTACTCGGTCGCCGTCACGAACAACTACCAGCAGGCGGACACCGGCACGAAGATGATCCACATCGGGCGCGGCACCAGAAGCCGGATCGTAAGCAAAGGAATCTCAGCGGGCCACAGCCAGAACAGCTACCGGGGGCTGGTCCGGATGAACGCCGGGGCGGCGGGGGCGCGCAACTACTCGCAGTGCGACAGTCTTCTGATCGGCTCACGGTGCGGGGCTCACACGTTCCCGGACATCCTGAGCGCGAATCCGACGGCGATTGTGGAACACGAGGCCACGACATCGAAGATCAGCGACGAGCAGCTTTTCTACTGCAACCAGAGGGGACTCGGGCCGGAGGATGCCGTCGGCCTGATCGTCAACGGTTACGCCCACGAAGTGCTTTCCCGCCTTCCGATGGAGTTCGCCGTCGAAGCCACCAAACTGCTTCAGGTCTCCCTCGAAGGATCTGTGGGTTAATGCAATAAAGAAACATCATCCCAAAGAAACATGACTGAATATTCAAATAGAATAGGAGAAATCCTGACTCCCAGAGTGACAGAAGAGGCTCTCGTCCTTGATCTGTTCGCAGGTTGCGGAGGCCTGTCTTTAGGCTTCGAGGCTGCCGGATTCCACACGATAGGTTACGAGATGATGCCCGAAGCCGTAAAAACTTATAACAGAAACCTGACTGGAGTCTGCCACAACGAATTGCTGACCACTGATTTCGAATATCCCGATGCCGACAAGATTGACATTGTAATCGGAGGACCGCCTTGTCAACCGTTCAGCAGATTCGGCAATCAACAAGGGATCAAAGATGCCAGAGACGGATTCCCGATATTCATAGAAGCCGTGCGGAAGATCCGTCCTAAAGTGTTTATGTTTGAGAATGTGGCCAACATAACAGGGAGACATAGATGGTACTTGGACTTAATCGTTTCCGAGTTGGGAGCGTTAGGCTATTTTATTGAGTATCAAGTTTTGAATGCCAAAGACTACGAAGTACCCCAGAATAGAGAGCGATTGATTTGCGTTGGACACAGATCAAGTTTCTCATTTCCCGTCCAATGTCGAAAACAAACTTCGGTTAGAGAAGCCATCAGCGACTCGATGAATGACGCAAATCCGGAAGATAAGATTCTCACGCCGAACATGGATCGCTATATCGCCGAATATGAGAAAAAATCTCACTGTGTTAATCCCCGGGATCTTAACCCGGAAAAACCAGCAAGGACAATAACCTGTAGGAATCTTGCAGGTGCGACAAGCGACATGCAAAGGGTCAGACTTCCAGATGGCAGACGCCGCCGACTTACAGACAGAGAGGCCGCAAGACTTCAAAGTTTCCCCGACTGGTTCTCTTTCTCCGGCAATGAGACCCAGAGATTCAATCAGATAGGCAACGCTGTTCCGCCACTGATGGCCTACAGAATAGCGATGGAAATAAAGAACACCTATCATCGGGAGGCCCTTGAGCCGGCCAAAGTTCTTGATGTCCGTATACCTGACAGTTTATTTGAGGAGGTGGCATTATGACAATCCCTTTGACAGGAACGAAAAGTGAAACGGTTCAGTACCTGATCTTCAATATGCTTGACATACTTGAAGCGATAGGAATCCCTTTCAGTCAAGTCAAGAGTGCAAGAGGTCTCGAGAAAATGGCTATGGCGTGTCTCGCCGTTGGTCAAATTAAGTCCGATTTCTCGGAGGCACTGTCTTGCGATAACGGAAAGTACCTAAAGACAAGAGACATAATCAACTTTGAAAATCAACACTATTCGGAGTCAATCTCTTCGGGATCCTATGACGACATCCGCAGAAAAGACCTTGTCCTTCTCGTGGAACAAGGAATAGTGCTGAATTCCTCATCTTTGGAGACGCAATCCACCAACAATCCAGCAAGAGGATATGCTTTAAGTGCTTCTTTTGCAAAACTCCTGCATAGCTTCGGTACTCCTGAATGGAATGAAGAGCTTGCCTGTTTCATCGGGAACACAAATTCTTTGAAAAAAGAACTTGAGAGAAAACGAAACCCTGACAATTTGCCAGTCTCGCTACCAGACGGAGTCCGCCTTGAATTATCCTCAGGTGAGCATAATTCCCTTCAGAAAGCGATTGTTGAAGTGTTCCTTCCTATATTTGGTATGGGTGCTGAAGTGCTTTATATTGGGGATACTTCCAATAAGTACTTGTATCTTCAGCAAGACAGATTGCAAGAATTGGGATACTTTACAGTCGGTCATGAAGAATTACCGGACATTATCGCATACAGTAAGCGGAAGAATCTCCTTTTTCTTATTGAGGCTTATCATTCAACCGGTCAATGGAGTGAAATCCGGCTGAAACGAATCAAGACAAAACTTAAGGATTGCAAGGCAAACGTTGTTTTCTTTACAGCCTTTGAGTCTATGGAGTCATTCAGGAAGAAAGCATCGGAAATAGCATGGGAAACCGAGGTCTGGGTCGCTGATTTTCCAGAACATCTGATTCATTTCAATGGCTACAAATTTTTAGACATCTACAAATGAACTTCTTTGACATAGAAAACATAGCGTTCACGATGGGGGGAACGGGGGTGAGCTTTCTGGAGCTGCTCGGAGTCGCCGCGGGGCTGACCTGCGTGGTGATGGCCGGGCGCAACAGCAAGTACAACTTCTGGGTCGGCTACCTGTACAACATCCTGCTGTTCGCGCTGTTCTGGCAGAGGCATCTGTACTCGGCGATGCTTCTCCAGCCGATAGCTTTCGGAATCAACGCATTCGGACACTGGAGATGGACCCACCCGAGGCCGGATGAGAGGAGTTCCGCCGATTCCACCGCCCTTAAGGTGACGCACCTTCCGATGCGGGACTGGTGCGTGGCGCTCACCGCCGTGGTTCTGGCCGGAGCCGTCTGGGGATTCGTCCTCAGCAAGTTGGGGAACGGGTGGTTCACGGACATATTCACACCCGACCCCACTCCGTGGCTTGACTCCTACTGCCTGATGCTGACGCTTCTGGCACAGTTCCTTTCCGCCCAGAAGAAATGGGACTGCTGGATCGTGTGGCTGGTGGTGAACATCACGAACATTACCTTGTACATCAGCGCCGGCCTCGTCTTCATGCCGATTGTCAGCGCGCTGTTCCTGCTCAACGGCATCTGGTCGCTTTGGACCTGGTATCGGCTGTACAATGATGAGGCGTAGCCTCCACACAAAACATTTACGAATATGACAGACACACTATTGAAAATAACAGACCTGCATGCCGGCATCGCCGACAAGGAAATCCTCAAGGGCATCGACCTTGAGATTCGCAGAGGCGAGATCCATGCCGTGATGGGGCCGAACGGAGCCGGTAAAAGCACCCTGTCCTCAGTCCTGACCGGCAAACCGAACTATGAGGTCACAGCCGGTTCCATCGAGTTTGACGGCAAGGACTTGCTGGCGATGAAGCCGGAGGAAAGGGCCTGGGCCGGGTTGTTCATGTCCTTCCAGTACCCGATAGAGATTCCCGGAGTCTCCATCACGAACTTCATGAAGACCGCCATCAACTCAAGGCTCAAGGCACAGGGTGCGGAGCCGATGAAAGCCGGTGATTTTCTGAAACTCATGAAGCAGAAGATGGCTTTCGTGCAGATGAAGCCCGAGTTCGCCAAGCGTGAGGTCAACGTCGGTTTCTCCGGCGGAGAGAAAAAGCGGAACGAGATCTTCCAGATGGCGATGCTCGATCCGACTCTCGCGATTCTTGACGAGACGGACAGCGGACTGGATGTGGACGCACTCAAAATCGTGGCGGACGGAGTGAACGCTCTGCACACTCCGGAAAAGTCGGCGATCGTCATCACCCACTACCAGAAGCTTCTTGAATATGTCAGGCCGGATGTCGTGCATGTCCTCAAGGACGGCCGCATCGTGGCCACCGGCGGCTACGAACTGATTGACAAGATTGAAAAGGATGGCTTTGAACAGTTCTAAGAACATGGATCACGGCAATTACGTTCCCACACCCATTGTTCCGGGAGTGAAAGTCGCTGACGGAGAGCATATTCGTAAAGTATTTGTACTTGACTCCGCTGACGCTGCCGCCGGAGCGGCGGTCGGTTCGACAGGTTCACCTACCGGCTTGGCCGGCATCCCGTCAAACATCGAGGTAGGGGCGGACGCGACGCTGGATCTGACTGTGATAGTGCTGCCGGGAGTCTCGGAGCGGATTCCGCTGACGGTTGACCTGACCGGGGCGCATTCCGAAGTACGGCTTTCCGGAATCTACCTGTGTTCGGGCAAAGATGAAGTGACTTTCGACATCACGATGCACCACCGCACAGGAGACTGCCGGTCCCGTCAGCTTTTCAACGGGCTGGCCTCCGGCGAGGCCAAATGCGGATTCTTCGGAAAGATCGTGATCGCGCCTGACGCGCAGAGGACAGAAGCGTTTCAGGAGAACCACAACATCCTGCTCTCGGATGCGGCCAGGGTCAACACCAAGCCCCGGCTGGAAATCTACGCCGATGACGTGAAGTGTTCTCACGGAGCGACGGTCGGAAAACTGAACGAGGACGAGCAGTTCTACATGCGGTCAAGAGGCATCCAGGAGAAGGAGGCAAAGGTCTTGCAGATGATCTCCTTTGTGGCTCCAGTTCTGCAAAGCATCCCGGATGAGGGGTCAGACGGCTGTCCATCACGCTCCGCTGTCGCCGAACTCGTCGAGAATGCCATCCGCAAGTTCTGACTATG
>CAVFMX010000078.1:0-4571 GCA_963623745.1 Bulleidia sp. | reverse complement strand
GAACCCTCACTGACAGAGCCAGAATCTGTAGTGCTACCATTACACCATATCTCAATGACGTGTCGCGCGTTCTCCGCAACTGGACTGCAAAAATAGAACTTTATCCTGAATTGACAAAATTAATTGGAGTTTTTTCTCCGAATAAGAAGACAAAGCCCCTGAATCGTGAATAAAGCGACCGCTCCGTACCCGGCGGATCAAGCATCCGCCTTGTGCTGGTACTCGGACGGAGTGGCACCGTAGCGGGATTTGAAGCATTTCGAGAAATATGACGCCGTGGTGAATCCGGACATGTACATGATTTCCGTGACGCTGTGTTTCCCCTGCTCAAGAAGCGAAGCCGCTTTCTGAAGACGGATCTCACGGATGAACTCAAGGGTGCTGAGGCCTGTCAGCTGCTTGATCTTGCGATAGACCTGTTTGGACGGCCAATGCGACTCTTCACAGAGGGCGGCGGCCGAGAAGTCCGGGTCATCGAGATGCCTGTTCACGATGTCCGTGATTTCCTTGACGAATTTCGAATCCGGAGTGTTGGACTCCTCCGAGTCCGGAGGCTCCTTGGAGTGCATGGATCCGAAGATGACGCTGAGCGTCTCGCGGAATTCCTGGGTCCGGCTGATCGTCGAATTGGCGATGGACTGTGCCTTCTCCTTTTCCGCGCGCTCCTGTTTCAGCTGGTTCATGATCTTCCGGAAATACACGACAAAACGGATGCAGCATCCTAAGATCAGAAGATAGGCGAAGTAGGCACATGTCGTGGAATACCACGGGCGTTTTATTCTTATTTCCAATGTTTTAACATGAGAGTCCGGGTTGCCGGCCGGATCCAGATGGCACACTTCGAACGAGTAGTACCCCGGAGGAACGTTCAGAAAGACCGCCCTTGTGTCCGCCGGACAGAGCTGCCATTCGTCATGGAAACCTGCCAGACGATAGGCGAAACGGCCGGATGTGGAAGGGTAGCTCATCGGAGAGAAAGTCAGAGCGAACGAATTCTGGTTCCGCTTCAGAACGATTTTGCCGGTCAGTGAGATGTCATCCCGGAGAATCATCCTGCCGGAATATTCCTTGCCCGGCAGGACCAGTACATTGTCCAGGAACAATGCGGTGAGCGCTATTCTATCCTGACGGATCTCCATTGGTCTGACCGACTTGGGCATCGAATAGAATCCGTCCGCAGAGCCGGCGAACACCTGCCCGGAATTGGCCGTGATGCAGAAAAGCGGGTTCTCGAACTTGCGTACAAGCTGCCACCGGGGCGAATCCGGCGTGCATTTCCAGATCTCGTTGCCATCGCAAAGCCAAAGATCCCCGTCCGAGAATGTCAGTGACTGTGCGGAGATGGTCCGGCCGCTGATCGGGTGCAACTCCCCGCCTTCCAATGCATAGACACCAGCCTCGGTTCCTATCCAGAGATGACCCCCGTCCGAGGCCAATGACAGGGTACGTTTCCCGTCCGGTACCGGCAGACGCTTGATGCTGAAGTCATTGCCGCTTACCAGATCCACTCCGTTGTCCGTGACGACGGCGACAGTGTCCCCGAAACGGCAGAGTCTCTGGACAATGTCTCCGGACAGCCCGTCTTTTTTGGAGATGTGCCTGTCGCACAGGACATCCCCTCCGGAGGCTCCGAGCATTTCTTTGGACGTTATGAAAAGGCCGCCGTCATAAGTGCCGGTCCACAGCCGCCCGCGGCTGTCCTCCGCGACGGCGTACATCCAGTCGGAGAGGTATTTCCCGGTCGTCTCCTTTATGTTATAATGTGTGACATGATTGTCGCGGATGCGGTCAAGTCCCCCGTCTGAAGCCGCCCAGACGGATTCCCCGTCATGGAACAAGGCGCGCACCTTGTTGTGGGCCAGTCTTTTCCCCGGCTTCCCGGCATCCGATTTCAGAACCTCGTGGCCGCCGGCGAGACAATAGTCCAGAATCCCGTTCATTCCGGCGGCGAAGATGTGGCCGTCCCCGGTGCAGACGAGCGAAGAGACATCCAGCCCGTCCGGCATGCCGCAATTTCCGACTCCGATGAAGTCATATTCATCGTTGAGACGAGTCAAAGCAGCCCCATGGTCGGTGCCGACCCAAAGTCCGCCGTCGGAATCGAGCATCGTCGCCCAGACCACATTGTCCGGAATGGAGCGGGAATCCTTGAGCTCGTGCCGGAGGACGGAGATGTCTCCTGTGGTGGAAAGCACCAGAAGCCCGTAATCCGTCCCGGCCGCAAGACTGCCGTCGGGGAGGTACAGGAAGTTCTTCACCGGGCCGCCGTTCCAGAGGCAGTCCAAGGTGTTCGCTGTGACATTGAATCTGTACAGGCCTTTCTCGGTCCCCACAAACAGTTCCGTCGCTTCGTAGCCGTTCCCGGAGCGGAAGTCCGCCGAGACGCCGGCGAGCGCCAGAACAAGATTCCCGGAGAATCTGTCGTGACCGGCGAGCGCAAGGGATTTCACATCGTCTTTGCCGCCCAACCTCAGGACGCGGCCGTAACTGCCGAAGAACAAGGTGTCTCCCACCGCGCAGGAACCGGCCACATGGACATCGGCGACGATCAGCTCTGTCGTGTCTGCGTCCGGTTCATGCAGGAACAGTCCTCCGGTCGTGCCTATCCAGCAGTCCGCGCCTTGAAGCAGGATCGCCTTGACGTGTCCCTGACCGACGGCCTTGTCACCGGCGAACCCTCCGGCGTTGTCATAGACACATAACCCTTTGTCTGTACCCACGTACAGAATCCCTGAGGCGTTGTCGTAGGAAAGGACATTGACGTGCTCGTTGCACAGGCCGCTCTCCAAGCCGAAACGCTGGCCTCTGATGCCGTCGTGCCGGAAGAGTCCGGAGTCTGTGCCGAGCCAGACGAATCCCAGCGAATCCTGTACCATTGAATATACGGGAACAAGGGAACGTTCTCCCACGGAGACCTCCACGAAACGGCCCGAAATCACGTGATGCCGCGGCGGCTCAGCCTTGGCGACACCTGTCGAAAGCATGACCGACAACCACCCGGCCATAAGGAAAACGATGCAATTCTTTCTACGCATAGAGTGTTCCAAATATAGGGATTTTGTCCGAATTGTCGTACAGTTTGTCTTTTTTGAGGTAATATCCATAGCCCTCCCGTTCTAATTTTGCACCTGTAAAGAAGCCTGATAACACTAAATTCTAAAAAATATGAAAGATGTCTTTTCCAGGGCGGTCATATTCCTTGTAACGGCAATAGGATTGCTCCTCTCCGGCACCTCCCTGAGCGCGCAGGAGACTTCAAAAGCAAATGTGATGACCGTGACGGGAACGGCGCTTGAAGAATCAGGCGAGCCGGTCATCGGACTCACGGTGTTGGTAAAGGGGACTTCCGACGGCACTTCCACCGACTTTGACGGACACTACAGCATCAAAGTTCCGTCGGATGCCGTGCTGGTGTTCTCCTGCATCGGCTACATCACGCAGGAGACACCTGTGTCAGGCCGCGATGTCATCAATGTCCAGATGAAAGCTGACTCAAGAATGCTGACCGATGCGGTTGTGATCGGCTACGGCACCACGGCCAAGAAAGATCTCACAGGTTCCGTGTCCACCATGAAGTCCAAGGATTTCAACGGAGGTCTCATCTCCTCTCCGGAACAGCTCATCAACGGTAAGGTCGCCGGTGTGCAGATCATGTCGTCGAGCGGTTCTCCTACCTCCGGAAGCACCATAAGGATCCGCGGCGGAGCATCGCTCAACGCTTCCAACGACCCGCTTATCGTACTTGACGGCGTGCCGTTGGAGATCGGCGGAATCGCCGGCAATGACGGCAACTTCCTGTCTCTCATCAATCCGTCGGACATCGAGTCGATGACGGTGCTCAAGGATGCCTCCTCCACGGCCATCTATGGCTCAAGGGCATCCAACGGTGTCATAATCATCACCACGAAGAAAGGCGCGAGCGAGAAGATTCTGGTGAACCTGACCTCCACACAGTCCGTGCAGTGGAAGACCAAGCTTGCGGACATGCTTTCCTATGACGATTTCGTCAGCGTGGCGAAAGGCCTCGGGACAGACTACAGCCAGTATCTCGGAACCGAGCGCACCGACTGGAACAGCCAGATCTTCCAGCCGGCGTTCGGCACTGACAACAACCTCAGCGTCAGCGGACAGGCCGCCAAATGGCTTCCGTTCAGAGCTTCTGTCGGCTATTATAATCAGGACGGTATCCTCAAGACCGACAATGCCGAGCGCGTCTCAGGCAACATCAATCTCGCCCCGGCGTTCTTCAAGGACTACCTCAAGTTCAACATCAGCCTTAAAGGAGCCTACAACCGCAACAGGTTCGCCAACAGCGGAGCCATCTGGAATGCCGCCACTTTCAACCCGACAGTCCCGGTATATTCGGGCAATGATGCTCTCGGCGGCTACTACGAAATCGTGGACAGCCAGGGAGTGCCTGACTATGTGGCGGTGAAGAACCCTCTCGGCCTCCTGATGCAGACCGAATCCACCAGCGATGTCTACAGGCTCGTGGGCAACATCGACGCAGACTACAAGATGCACTTCCTCCCGGAGCTGAAGCTCCACGTCACCGGAGGCTACGACTACGC
>CAVFMX010000077.1:0-34123 GCA_963623745.1 Bulleidia sp. | reverse complement strand
CCGACTTCACGGCCGAGATGTGGTCCAAGGGACACAGCTTCTTCTGCTACCTGTCAGACAGCCCGGACAGCCTCGCGAGCTGCTGCCGTCTGCGCAACTCGATCACCGAACTGGACAGGATCGATGAATCGCACAACCACACCACGCATCAATATTCAATGGGGACGGCATCCGTCTCGACCGGTTCCAAGTCCGTGATGACGATCAACCTGAACAGGCTCATCCAGCTCGCCGCAAGGCGCTACTTCCTTGAGCGGAAAGGCATCGTCCTCGACGGTTCCCAACCTCTTTCAAGAGGCGAGTACGACAAGAACCAGCTTTATGAATATATCCGCGCGGCCGTGACCGAGGAGACCGAGAGGGTTCACAAGTACCAGAAGGCCTTCAACGAGATCATCAAGGATTTCCTTGCGGCACGCATGCTGGATGTCTATCAGGCCGGTTTCATCGACATGAAGAGACAGTACCTCACCATAGGCGTGAACGGGCTTACCGACGCCGCCGAGTTCCTCGGACTCGCCATCAGCCCCAATCCGGAGTACAACGAGTTCGTGGATGTCATTCTGGAGACCATCAACAGGTCCAACAAGAAGGACAAGACTTCCGACACGATGTTCAACACTGAATTCGTACCGGGCGAGAACCTTTCCGGGAAGAACTACAAGTGGGATCAGAAAGACGGCTTCTACGTCTCTCCGAAGCACAACATGTACAGCTCGTACTTCTACAATCCGGAGGATGACTCCCTGTCGATGATCGACAAGTTCAAACTGCACGGCAACGAGTATGTCAAGCATCTTGACGGCGGCTCAGCCCTGCACATGAATGTGGCTGAGCATCTGTCCAAGGACCAGTACCGCCAGCTGCTCAAGACCGCCGCGCACTACGGTACGAACTACTTCACATTCAACTGCCGCAACACCGTCTGCAACGATTGCGGGTACATCAGCAAGGACACTCTTGAGGTCTGTCCTAAGTGCGGAAGCCACAATCTGGACTATCTGACCCGTGTGATCGGCTACCTCAAGCGCATCTCATCGTTCAGCGAGATGCGTCAGGTCGAGGCTGCCCACCGGTTCTACAACCCGGACGGTTCCAAGGCTCCTGCACAGGAGGAGGCTTAGAAGCATGATCAAATATGTTCCGGAGATGACCTCCGTGGTCATCGAAGAGATCCCCGACAGAGTCGCCTTGGCGGTTGACATCAGCAACTGCCAAGGCAATTGTGTAGGCTGCCATTCCCCGTTCCTGAAGACAGATGTGGGCGTTGAACTTACCGAGTCCGTGATCGACTTTCTGGTGTCCGACAATTTCGGGGTGGACTGCTTCCTTTTCCTCGGCGAGGGGAGTGATCCGGAGACACTGCGCCGTCTGGCCGGGCATGTCAGGTCGATCGGTCTGGCTGCGGCGTTGTATTCCGGCCGCCAGTCCGTTGAGGACAGAATTTATGAGACTTTTGACTATGTGAAGGTCGGGCCTTACATCGAGGCCTTCGGCCCCTTGAACTCCCGCACGACCAACCAGCGTCTCTACAAGGTCTCCCATGCCGACGGCACCTTCCGCCTGACCGACATCACCTCCCGTTTCTGGCACAAGGGGATAGACCCGAATGCCGGATGAACAGGAGGGAAAAAGTCTTTTTCGAACTTTGCACGTTACCAAAATTCGGGAAAGACCTTCCCCTCCTTGAAGTTGATCGCTTAAAAAATGACAGGGTTTGTAATCACATGATAACATGGACAGAAGAGAATTTATTTCAGTTTCGGCCGCGTCTCTGGCGGGCTTGGCATTATTCGGCATTCCGGATTCATCTTTTGCGAAGGCATCTTCAAGGAATCCCCGGAAGTATTCCATCGTGATACTCGGCGACACCCATTTCGACACGGAGCCGGCAAGTGTCTATCATTCATTTTACAATGAACCTGTGGAATGGCTCAACAGGGTGCAGCGGGCGGAGTTTGCCAGAAACGGGGAGATGTGGCGGGACAGATGCCCGAGACTCCTGAGACGATGCGCTGGTCTTGTGGATGAGGACACAAGGATGGCTTTCCAGATGGGCGACCTCATTCAGGGAGACTGCGGCAACGGCGAAGTGCACAGGACGATGCTCTGCGATGTCATGGACGCTTTCAAAAAGGAGTTCGGAGGACTGCCTTTCGTCACCGTCGTCGGCAATCATGACATCCGTGGCGTGGATGCCGGTAAAGTCTATCACGAGTACATGCCTGAACGCATGTCACGGGAACTCGGCAAGGATGTCCGGAAAACCACCTTCTGCTTCACGATCGGTCCGGACGCGTTCCTTGTCCTTGATTTCAACAAGCCTGACGATGCCGAGATCGAAAGGATGCTTCTTGAGACCGGAAACGCAAGGCACACATTCATAATCACGCATGGTCCGGTGTTCCCTATGGACATCCAAAGTTGCAGATGGTTCTTTCATGGCGGCGGTGGCGACAAGGACACACGGGCCAGAAGGCATTTCCGTGAGGAGTTCGCAAAGCGCGGCGCGATCGTCCTCTGCGGACACTCCCATAACACAACCCTGACCGAATGGAAAGGTGACGGAGGCATCATCACCCAGATGGAGATGAACAGCGTATGGTCAAACGAGGCGAGAGGAGTCTATACGGTCATTACCGATGATCCGAATGAGTACGGCTCAAAAAGAATGGGCATGAAGACCATGCCCGACGGCTCGCCTCTCTCGGACGAAAGCGCTCTTTTTGAGGAATATCGCCCCGGCATCACGCGGTACATCCACTCGGACACGGCCGGTTCTTTCAAACTGAATGTCGGCCCGAAGCGCGTGACCATGGACTTCTATGCCGGTGATTCAGCCGTGAAGACCCGCACGTTCGTCCTCAGATAGCGACATCTGCTGAATAAAACATTTTAATGATATTCCGGGAGCGTCAAGTTTATTTGCAAAACCGGCGGTTTAGTAAAAACGTTTGTAGAATCGAATAAAAAGGCTATATTTGTTCGAAAAAGAATAAAACGCCTATTAGCAATGACGTCATCAAGGCAATGCCTGACATCACGGCAGTCCGTCTAATCAGTTAAATTTGAGGACTTATGCGATGTTCTGACGGTCTTTGAAGTCTAAACCGCCGGTTTGGTAAAACGTTTTTTTTGTGTGCGTGCATTTGATAACCATTATTGTTTAATATTAAAACTAATCACACATGAAACATGTATTATCAATGTTTCTCGTCTTGGCCTTGGCCGTTCCTTTTACGGCCATAGCCGGAACGTCAGCAAACCCCTCTGAGCTCCAGCAAAGCCAGAAAAAACAAGTCTCAGGTGTCGTGACCGACAAATCCGGAGCTCCCGTCGTCGGAGCCGCCGTGGCGATCCCTGGAACCACGATAGGTGTCGTCACGGACGGTAACGGACGTTATTCCCTGACAATACCTGACGGAACGAAGGTTCTTGAGGTTTCCTGCATCGGTTACACGACACAAACTGTCGGAATCGGCATATCCAACACCTATGACGTTGTCCTCTCGGAAGATGCGCTTATGCTTGCCGAGACCGTCGTTGTGGGTTACGGCACCATGAAGAAGGGAGAGGTCGCGAGCGCCATCTCGACAGTCAAGAGCGGGGATTTCCTCAAGACCCCGGGCGCGAACGCGGCTGAACTCATCAAGGGCAAGGTTCCGGGTCTTATCGTGAACACTCCTGACGGCAACCCTGTCTCAAGCACCCAGATCTCGCTTCGAGGCTCCACAACCCTCAAGGCCGACACGGCTCCGCTTGTCCTCATCGACGGAGTTCCGGGTTCGCTTTCCCAGGTCTCTCCGGATGACATCGAACAGATTGATGTCCTCAAGGATGGCTCCGCGGCTGCCATTTACGGTACGCGCGGCACGAACGGCGTGATCATCATCACCACCAAGAACACTCAGGGCGAGATCCCTACCTCGGTGGATTTCAACGCCTACATCTCCACGCAGCAGATCACCAAGGCTCTTGACTACATGACAGCCGATGAGTACCGCCAGCTCGCGAAAGGACATGTGGGTTTCCATGATGACGGAGCTTCGACCGACTGGCTTGACGAGATCACGCGTACTCCTCTGACCCAGATCTACAACATCAGCCTTCGCGGTGGTTCCAAGCAGACCAACTATGTGGCTTCGTTTGAGTACAGAGCCCTCCAGGGTGTGATGAAACTCTCCGACAACAACATGATGTTCCCTCGCATCGACATCGTTCACAGAATGTTCGACGGCAAGGTCAAACTTCACGGCTCGCTGAACGGATTCACCATGAAGTACCACAATGGCTCTGACGGAGGCCCGTTCAATTCCTCGGTATGGGGCAACCTCAACTACAATCCGACAACTCCTGTGTTCCAACCGGACGGATCATATTCCGAAAACACTGGTATCACCGAGTATTACAACCCTGTGTCTCTGCTCAACGAGACCAAGGGAGGGACTGACGCGACGATGCTGCGGATGCTGGGTGATGTCACCTACACCCCGATCGTGGGGCTGGATCTCAAGGCGGTTGTCTCAAGAAACATCTTCAATCAGACTCAGGGACACTATGAGACCCATAAACATTCCTATGAGGCCCGTACTCCTAAGAACGGTTTCGCGTCGCGCGGAACATACAGGGCCCAGCAGGACATGCTTGAGCTTACCGCCCAGTGGAAGCAGACAATCCTTCAGGATCACAACTACACTCTTCTTGCAGGTTACTCCTACCTCAACAACGTCAGCGAGAATTACTGGATGCAGAACTCCGGTTTCGCCGTTGATGACTATGAGTACAACAACATCGGCGTAGGTACCCAGATAAACGATGGCTACAAGAGCGGCCAGATGAACATGTACTCCAACAAGGGTGAAGATTCTCTCATCGGTTTCTTCGCCAGGGTGAACTACAACTACAAAGGCAGGTACATGTTCGCAGCCTCTGTCCGCCGCGAGGGTTCCACCAAGTTCGGTGAGAACAACAAGTGGGGAAACTTCTACTCGGCTTCCCTTGCGTGGAACATCAAGGACGAGTCGTTCCTCAAGAACGTGGATGAGATCTCCACATTGAAACTCCGCGCGGGCTATGGAGAGACCGGTACCGAGCCTTCTTCACGTTACATGTCCCTCAACACGCTTTCCCTCAGTTCGAACGCGTACTACGACGGCTCCTACATCCAGACTCTCAGACCGTCAAGCAACGCCAATCCTGATCTGCGTTGGGAGCGCAAGCACGAGTGGAACGTCGGTGTTGACTACGGCATCCTCGGCGAGCGCATCTATGGAACCATCGACTGGTACCATCGTAAGACCGTCGATCTTCTCTGGGATTATTCTGTACCGTGTCCTCCTTACATCTACTCTACGATGACAGCAAACGCCGGTTCCATCAAGAACACCGGTATTGAGATCGGTGTCACCGGAGTCGTGTTCGACAAGAAGGACTTCGGGTGGACAACCTCCGTCAATTACTCACACAACAAGAACGTCCTCCTCAGCCTGTCCAACGACCAGTTCATGGCAGCGGACTATTCTGATCAGGGAAGTACAGGCGAGCCTATGCAGCAGACCACCCATCGCCTTCAGGTCGGCGAGCCTATCGGCAACTTCTACGGATTCAAGAGCGTTGACATCGATGACAGCGGGCATTGGATCATCGAAGGTGCAGACGGCAATCCGAAGTCGATCAATGACCAGCAGCCTACTGACAAGCAGGTTCTCGGCAACGGTATTCCTTCACACTATCTTAACTGGAACAACAATCTTCGTTGGAAAGGCTTCGACCTCGGCGTCCAGATCAGGGGAGCGTTCGGTTTCGAGATCCTCAACCTTACCGCCGCGAAATGGGGCGCGCCTACGATGCTTACACGTGGCAACGTGCTGAAGAGCGCGTTCGACAAGGTCTATGGCAAGGCCATTCTTGCAGACGACCAGCCTTGCCAGTACGTCAGCTACTATGTCGAGAAAGGTGACTATGTGAAGATTGACAACATAACTCTGGGTTACACGTTCGATTTCAACAAGCCTTGCTTCAAGAGCCTGAGGCTCTTCACGACCATCCGCAATGCCGCCACCATCACCGGCTATTCGGGGATTGATCCGGAACTGTCCGTGGCCGGGCTTACTCCTGGAGTTGACAACTACAACCGTTATCCTGCGACCAGATCCTACACTCTCGGCGTGTCTTTGAAATTTTAATTATTGAGCGAAAATAACATGAAACGAATAATATCAGCATTTTCTGTTTGTGTGCTTGCTTTATCCGCTTGCACGGATTTGACAGAGCAGGTTTACAGCTCGTTGACATCGGCATCCTACAACTATTCCAAGGAGGATGTCCGCAAAGTCATAGGTGCCTGCTACACGCCGATGAGATCATACATCGGTCACGGACAACTTTGGGCTTTGGACTGCACATCTTCCGATGAGATCGTGATGCCGCCTAACTCCACCGGTTGGGATGACGGAGGTATGTACCGCCGTGTGCATTATCACACGTGGAATTCTGAGTTGAGTCAGATCCGCGATGCTTGGAACACTACCTGGCAAGGCATCGGGCTTTGCAACAACCTGCTCTCACAACTTGCCGAAAATCAGCTCAAGCTTGACGGGACCGCGAACAATGCCGCCATCGCCGAAGTCCGGGCCATCCGCGCATTCTACTATTGGGTCATCGTGGACAACTGGGGCGACGCTCCGCTTGTTACAGAGCCTACCAATGAACTTCCGGTGATCACCAAGCGGGCTGACATCTACGATTTTGTCATCAGCGAATTGAAAGAGGCTATCCCAAGCCTTTCAACTGAGGCTGGAGGCACTCAGTATGGCCTGTTCAACAAATGGGCGGCCACCGCTCTTCTCGCGAAGATGTACCTCAATGCCGGCGTATATACTGGTACCCCTGCGTGGCAGAATGCTCTTGATGCCTGCGATGAGATCATCCAGAGCGGAAAGTTCGACCTTTCCGCAAACTACAAGGACAACTTCAAGGATGATGACGCTTTCGCTGCGGCAAACAAGGAGATCATTCTCAACATTCCTTTTGACACAAGCCTCGGAGGCTATTCCATGTACTACTTCTCGTGGGGAGCGCCGATGAAAGATGTGTACAGCACTGGCGGTACCCCTTGGGGTGCAGGTTCGGCCATGGGCGTTCCTCAGTTCATCGAGACTTACGACGAGGACGATTCCAGACTTGATGACACCTGGGTTCACGGTCAGCAATATAAGTATGGCACAACAACCCCGATCAAATGCATCTATGATGCAATAGACGGTGTTTCCCCGGATCTTTGCTATGTCAATGACATCCGGAGCGGCAACTTCACCCTTGAGTGGGAGGGCTACCGTATGAAGAAATTCGAGGTTCTGCCAGGAACAGAAAGCATGGGTACAGATTTCCCTGTCTTCAGGTATTCCGAGATTCTCATGATGAAAGCGGAGTGCCTTCTCAGACTTGGACAGTCCGGTGCGGGGCAGTTGGTCACTCGGGTTCGCGAGCGCGCTTTCAAGTCCAATCCGGCGAAGGCGGCCGTCACAGATGCGCAGCTCAAGGAAAATTCCTGCTACCAGTACTACTACTATGCTGACGACTATGCATTAAGCAAAACCGCCAACAGGAAGTATGGCTCCCACGACAAGGACAAGGTGGAGCTTGGCCGCCTCTATGATGAGTATGGTTGGGAGTTCGCCTGGGAAATGGGTGTCCGCACCAGGATGATCCGTTTCGGAACCTACACCACCAGGAACTGGCTGTCGCATGAGGCTCTCGGCGACTACACCGCTCTCTTCCCGATTCCGTTCTCGGCCATTACTGCCAATCCGAAACTCGAACAGAATCCGAATTACGAATAGAATAGCTAAATTAGCGATCGGATAAGGAGGGTGTCGGCCCGGTCGATGCCCTCCTGTTTTTTGAAGAATCACTTAAATGAAAATAGATGAGACTGAACATGAAAGGAACATGTCTTACCGCCTTGGCGGTGGCGGTCACCGCCGTGGCTGGATGCTCCGGCGGGAAGGAAGCCGCCACAATGAAGAAAATAACTCCGGTGAACTTTTCCGAGGTTAAGATTGTGGACAATTTCTGGTCCCCGAGATTGAAGAACCATAAGGATGTGACTCTCGGAGCCTGCATTGACCAGATCGAGAACCAGACCGGACGAATCCGGAATTTCGAGAACGCAGCATTGAAGCAGGGAAAGCATTCGGGCATTTTCTTCGATGACTCGGATGTTTACAAGGCTCTTGAGGGCATGGCGTACTCCCTCCAGAACAACCCGGATCCTGTCCTTGAAGCCAAATGTGACGAATGGATCGCCAAATTCGCCGCAGCGCAGGAGGAAGACGGCTACATCAACACCTTTTACACCCTTACCGGATTGGACAAGCGCTGGGCCGACATGGACAAGCATGAGATGTACTGCGCCGGCCACATGATCGAGGCCGGTGTGGCATATTACAATGTGACGGGCAAGCGCGCCCTCCTCGATGTCTGCATCAGGATGGCTGACCACATGATGTCCCTGTTCGGTCCCGGGAAGCGGGACTGGGTTCCGGGTCATGAGGAGATCGAACTCGCCCTTGTGAAACTGTACCAGGTGACCGGCGAGAAGAAATACCTTGACTTCTCCGAGTGGCTTCTTGACGAGCGCGGCAAAGGGCTCGGCATCAGGGACGGCAAACCTTGGAATCCTATCTACTATCAGGATGACAAGCCGGTCCGTGAGATGACCGACATCGCCGGCCATGCGGTCCGCGCGATGTATCTCTACTGCGGGATGGCGGATGTCGCCGCCTACACCGGCGATCAGGGGTATATTGATGCCCTCAACCGCCTGTGGGACGATGTTGTCCTGAGGAACATGTACATAACGGGAGGTATCGGCCAGTCAGCCCACAATGAGGGATTCACCGAGGACTACAGCCTTCCTAATCTTACGGCTTACTGCGAGACCTGCGCGTCAGTGGGCATGGTTTTCTGGAACTGGCGCATGAACCAGTTCACTGGTGACAGCAAGTATGTCGATGTGATGGAGCGGTCCATGTACAACGGAGCGTTGGCCGGGATTTCCCTGAGCGGGGACAGATTCTTCTATGTCAACCCTCTTGAGTCTCTCGGCGACCATCACAGGCAGGCATGGTACGGCTGCGCATGCTGCCCGAGTCAGATATGCCGTTTCCTCCCGTCAATCGGCAACTACATCTACGGAGTCTCCAAAGATGCTGTCTGGGTCAATCTTTATGTCGGCAATCAGGCGACTGTCAAATATGGCAGAAAGGATCTTTCGCTCACCCAGGAGACCGACTATCCTTGGAATGGGGCTGTAAAGCTTACTGTCGGGACCAAGTCTCCGGTCAACGCCGAGATGCGGCTCCGCATCCCGGGATGGTGCAAGTCATACACAATCAAGGTCAACGGGGCGGAGGTCGAGCCTCAGATAGAGACCGGTTACGCTGTGATTCCAGGTAAGTGGAAGAACGGGGACTCCATCGAACTGAACATGGACATGCCTGTCGAGGTTGTCGCCGCCGATCCGCGTGTCAAGGAGGACGAGGGAATGAGAGCCATTCAGAGAGGCCCTCTGGTTTACTGCATCGAGGAGGTTGACAACAAGGATGGTTTTGACAGTCTGAGAATTTCCGAAAACGCCGAGTTCACCGCCGCTTTCGAAAAGAATCTTCTCAACGGTGTCGTCACCATCGACGCAAAGGTCGGCGACCGGACACTCAAGTATATTCCTTATTACTCTTGGGACAACAGGGAAGCGGGCAGGATGAAGGTCTGGGTTCCTCTTGAACAGTAAGCGATGAAGAAGATCAGTATTACAATAATGGCGCTTCTGATGACATCAGTCTCACTTTGCGCTCAGTGCTACATCGCCAACAGGGTGCCTTTGACGGAAAGCCGCTATCTGGAACTCCCTATCGGAGCCATCAAGGCGGAGGGTTGGCTTCATCAGCAGCTCGTGTTGCAGAAGGATGGAGTGACAGGCCATCTGGACGAACTTTATCCGAATGTCGTCGGAGCCAGAAACGCCTGGCTCGGCGGCGACGGTGATGCCTGGGAGAGGGGACCGTACTGGGTCGATGGACTTCTTCCTCTGGCCTATCTTCTTGATGACAAGGATTTGAAGGACAAGGCGCAGGTTTGGGTAGAGGCCATCCTCGGATCCCAGAAGGAGGACGGCTATTTCGGTCCTGACACCGACCGTGGACCTGAACCCGGCCTGCAAAGGGATAATTCCCATGATTGGTGGCCTAAGATGGTAGCCCTCAAGATCATCAAGCAGTATTACATGGCCACGGGCGATGAGAGGGTGATCCCTTTCCTTGACAAGTATTTCAGGTACCAGCTTGCCAATCTTCCGGAAAAGCCGCTTGACCACTGGACCTTCTGGGGTGCCCAGAGAGGCGGCGACAATCTGGAGATAGTTTACTGGCTGTACAATGTCACCGGCGAGAAGTACCTTCTCGATCTCGGCGAGATCATCCACAGGCAGAGCGCTCCGTGGACGGAGATGTTCCTTGACGGCTCGATGCTCTACACCCAGAACAGCATGCACTGCGTCAATCTCGGACAGGGATTCAAGGAGCCGGTCGTGTACTGGCAGCAGTCCGGTCAGCAGAAGCAGATCGATGCGGTGAAGAACGCTGAGAAAGTGATCCGTAAGACCATAGGCCTTCCTACAGGTCTTTGGGCCGGGGATGAACTCATCAACTATGGTGACCCGGTTCGTGGATCCGAGCTTTGCACAGCGGTCGAGATGATGTTCTCGCTTGAGGGAATGCTTCGGATAACGGGTGATTCGCATTGGGCGGACTGGCTTGAAAAAGTGGCCTACAACGCCCTCCCTACCCAGGCGGATGACAAATACGAGGCTCGGCAGTATTTCCAGCAGACCAATCAGATTGAGTGTACACGCAACACCTACCGCAATTTCTCCACCCCTCACAACGACACTGATCAGGTGTTCGGCCTTCTGAACGGCTATCCTTGCTGCACTTGCAACATGCATCAGGGCTGGCCGAAGTTCACCCAAAACCTGTGGTATGCGACTGACGATTCGGGACTTGCCGCGCTTGTCTATGCGCCTTCAAATGTGACGGCAAAAGTGGCGGACGGAGTTGAGGCCAATGTTGTGGAGGAGACATTCTATCCATTCGATGAGTATGTCAGGTTCACCGTCAACTTCACCGACAAGAAAGTCCGTTCTGCCTATTTCCCTATGAAGTTCCGCATCCCTGAATGGTGCGAAGAGGCGGAGGTCGCTGTGAACGGCGTGAAGGTCGGGTCATCATGTGAAGCCGGAGAAATTGTCACCATCAGGCGCACCTGGGCGAAGGGGGATGTCATCACACTCGCTTTCCCTATGCGGGTCACCTGCGGCAGGTGGTACGACAACTCCGCTGTCATAGAGCGTGGACCGCTTGTCTATGCGCTCAGGATGAACGAGAACTGGACAAGGAAAGAGACGAAACTTTCCGAGAAAGTGGAATATGGCGACTGGTACTATGAGGTCACATCTGACTCTCCTTGGAACTTCTGCCTCTCCGGCAGGACGATCCGTAAGGAGAACCTTGCCGAAAATTGCGTCGTGATAAAGAACGATGTTGACAGAACGCTCTATCCTTGGACTTTGGAGAATGCTCCGGTCAGCATAAGGATTCCGGCCAGGCCTTTGCCTGACTGGACGGCCTACAGAGGCTCGGCCGGACATATTCAGTACTACACCCAGCAGGGCGGGGATCTTGGTGAGGAGAGGATTGTCGAGCTCATCCCTTATGGTTGTACCACTTTGAGGATCACTGAATTCCCTGTAAGAAGGTAATTCCTTTATGGCGGAGAAGGAACAACTTGCCTCAAAGCCCCGTTATGTGGTTCTTGACGGACTCAGGGGCGTGGCGGCGTTGATTGTGGTAGGTTTCCATCTGTTCGAGACCTACCGCACTTCTCTTGCTGACCAGATCATCAACCACGGCTATCTTGCCGTCGATTTCTTTTTCGTGCTGAGCGGCTTCGTCATAGGTTATGCGTATGATGAGAGATGGAAGACCATGTCAACCGTCGAGTTCTTCAAACGCCGGCTCACCCGTCTGCACCCGATGGTCGTTTTTTCTGTCATTGTCGGTGCCTCATTCTATTTCTTTCAGGGCTATCATTCACCGGCTTCCTTTGAAAGCGACGGTTGGGTGATATTCCTTCTGTGCGTACTTACGGACTTGTTCCTGATCCCTACCGGTCCGGCGATCGATGTCAGAGGATGGGGCGAGATCACAAGTTTCAACGGTCCAAGTTGGTCCCTGATGTTCGAATATATCGGTAACATCCTGTATGCGTTCATATTCAGGTATCTTCCGAAAGCTGCGTTGGCCGTGATTCTGGTCTGCTCCATGTTTTTCACTATGGATCTTGCCTTGGGGTGGGATGTCTTCAACATGTTTCCGGATCCTAAATACAATGTTATCGGAGGATGGATACTTGACAGGCAGCATATGTACACCGGCCTTGTCCGTCTGACATATCCTTTTGTCTGCGGACTCCTCATGTCCGGAATCCTTCCTTCGCATGCCACGGAGAAGAATCCCGGCGGCAGCCCGATACATCTCAAAGGCGCGTTCTGGTGGTGCTCTCTTGTCATCGCGGCCGCTCTTGCCATGCCTTGCATAGGGGGCGGATCAGGTGTCGCGGACGGCTTGTACCAATGTCTGGTAATATGGTTCGTGTTTCCTCTTGTGGTCCTTGCCGGAGCCGGAGGCACAATCAACAATAAGGCGACCTGGAAAATCTGCAAATTTCTCGGGGAGATCTCCTATCCCTTGTACATTGTACACTACCCGGTCGCGATGATGCAGTTCAAGTGGATACGGCGTTATCCCGATGCTCCTCTCTGGATGCACATCGGTGTGTTCGTGTCCGTCTATGTCATCTCGATCATCATCGCCTATGGCGCTCTCAAGACCTTCGACGAGCCTGTGCGCGGGTGGCTCAAGAAGCATTGGCTCAAATAAAACAAATGAAAATGACACTGAAATCTGTTTGCGGGCTTCTGTCCCATATTTCGGCTCTTTCACTCCTGCTTTTCTTTGCATGTTGCAACACTTCCGGTGGGAATCATCAGGAACAGGAACCGTCCGTATGTCTCGTCATTGACGGTGATGCGAAGATCACATCATACGTTAATGCGTTCAATGCGGATGATGACGAGATCTACGGACAGGATTTCCGTAATGTTGTCGCCGGAAAGTTCCTCTGTGACAACATCCCGGTCCTTGACTGCCCTGACAAGGAATTGGAAAGGACCTATTATTTCCGATGGTGGACATTCAGAAAGCACATAAAGAGTACTCCTGAAGGTTATGTGATAACTGAATTTCTTCCGGATGTCCCTTGGGCCGGGAAGTATAACACCATCAGCTGTCCGGCCTTCCATCACTACGCGGAGGGACGTTGGCTCAGATGCAAGGATTATCTTGACGACTATGCCCGTTTCTGGATCGGTCCCAATGGGTCTCCGAGAAAATACAGCTTCCCTATAGCGGACGCGACCTTAAGGCTGTACAAAGTTCATGGTGACTTCCGGCTGATAGCTGACACCTATGAAGGACTGAAGAAAGTTTATGCTGAATGGGAGTCCGACCATAGAGACCCCAACGGTCTTTTCTGGCAGGTGGACGGATGTGACGGCATGGAGGTTTCGATCTCTGGTTCAATGAGCGGGGATGCATCCGGCTATAGGGTTACCATCAACAGTTACATGTATGCGGACGCAATCGCATTGTCCACAATGGCGGAGATGCTTGGCAGGCCTCTCGAAGCCGCGGCCTACAGAGAAAAGGCTGACGGGATAAAAAGTCTTATGGATGAATATCTTTGGGACGCTGATGCTGAATTCTATAAAGTGATTCCACGAAACGGCAGGATGGAGTTGTCTCCGGCGCGGGAAGAACATGGATATGTGCCGTGGATGTTCGATATTCCGGATGCTTCAAAGAGCGATGCCTGGCTTCAGCTCATGGATGAGCAGGGTTTCAAAGCCCCTTATGGCCCGACTACCGCCGAACGGCGCGCGGAGGGTTTCAAAGTCGTCTATGAGGGGCACGAATGTCAGTGGAACGGTCCAAGCTGGCCGTTCGCCACTGCGCAGACACTGACCGGACTTGCAGCATATCTCCACCGCATCGGTGAAGGTGTGATCACCAAGGCCGACTACTATGAGATCTTGAGTACATTCAGCGACAGCCATCACCGCATCAATGAAAACGGCAAAAAGATCTGTTGGATCGATGAGAATCTTGATCCTTTTACAGGTGAGTGGATTTCAAGAAAGATGCTTATCGCCGCAGGGAGTTCAATCAAGGAGAGGGGGAAGGACTACAACCATTCTTCATTCTGCGATCTCGTGATCTCCGGGCTTGTCGGTCTTCAGCCTCAGTTGGATGGCAGGATGGTGATCGAGCCGCTCATCCCCGAGGGTAAGTGGGACTATTTCTGTCTGGACGGTGTTGTCTGTGCCGGCAGGAAGATCACTGTTCTTTATGACAAGGATGGCTCCCATTATGGTAAAGGCATCGGATTTCATGTCTTTGTTGACGGTGAAGAGACTTTCAAGGCGGAATCCTATTCCGTAAAGGCCGTGATATGAGCGCTATAATCGGCACAAGCCGGCAGGAAGCGCCTTCGGCGCGTGTCCCCTCTCCACTAGGGAGAGGGGACAGGGAGAGGGGTGATACGACAAAAGGTTGGAGCAACTGCTCCAACCTTTTGTCGGGATGATCCGACTCGAACGGACGACCCCTACGTCCCGAACGTAGTGCGCTACCAACTGCGCTACATCCCGATAGCCTTTCCGGCCTTTGTCCTGAAAGGCAGCCTCGGGAGACTGCCTTTCGATGTTCCTTTATGCGAGTTTGTTGATGTACACCGCGATGCCGCTCTTGAGGTTGGCGGCCTTGTTCTGGTGAATGACCCCGATCTTCGCAAGCTTGTCAATCATCTTGTAAACCTTCGGGAGACCTTCCTCAGCGGCCTTCCTGTCTGTGGTGTTACGAATCGCGCGGATCGCGTTCCTCGTTGACTTTGCATAATACTTGTTATGCAATCTGCGCCTCTCGCTTTGGCGATTGGCCTTTTTTGCTGATGCGTGATTTGCCATCGTTTTTATTTTTTAATATTTAGTAGTGGGTAGGAGAATCGAACTCCTATTGCGGGAATGAAAATCCCGAGTACTAACCGTTATACGAACCCACCAAAAGGTTTCCCAAAATACCGTCGGCCAAATTGGGATGCAAATATATGGATAATTTTCGACCTTACAAAATAATTCGGGCGTTATTTGCCTTTGCCGCTGTCATCATCTCCCTCCCCGTCCCATTCGAATGAGTACAGAAGGGATTCAGTCTGCCTCAGGTACTGCCTCTTGTCGTATTTAGGAGCATAGACCCAGGCCTCCAGCACGATGATGTCCTTGCCGTCCCTGCTGTAGAAGGAGTGGGAGACGAACGGGCCGCCCATGTAGTCATTATAGACCTCCCAGAGACCTCTGGTCTCGACGAAATCCAGATTGTGGTACTTGAGGAACTTGATGCTCGGCTTGACGAACACGCTGGTGGTCATGTAGGAGTTTTCGGCGGTTGCGGGAACATATTCCTTGAGGAACGCATTGCGTCTGGCGATGATGCTCTCCTCGGAGAACGGTTCCCTGTCCGTGGCCGGGTACTTGTAGATGAAGACCCCCTGTGTGCTGTACTGCTTCTCGTCCGCTATCCAGATGAAGTCGTCGGTCACCTTCTTGAGATTGTAGCCTATCGGAAAGTGGACCCGTCCGCCGATCATCTTGTCCACGACATCTCCCAGTTTGGCCTCCTCGTAGAGCAAGGTGTTGGCTATGACCCTGTTCCTTTCGGCCTGTTCGATGGCTCCGGTGATGTTCTCCCCGTTGCGGTCAAGGATGACTATCGCCGAGTCTGGGCATGATGCATTGACCTGGATGACGCACTGAGGGCGCGCCCAGACATTCGACCTGTAAACCACGCCCTGTTTGGTGACGGTGGAGTCGATGTTGAAGATAACGATGTTCCTGTGAAGCTTGAACATGTCCGAGAACGCTCCCGGCGAAAGGTTGACCAATGAGTACAGCGGCTCCCTTTGGGGCAGGTACTCGCAGTCCCTCGCAAGGAGGCTGCCGATCTCGTTGCCCAGATTTCCTTCCCAGTTGTCCTTGCCGACAACGATGATGACCTCACCGGCCTTGCCGGAGACATTGGGCAGAAGGACTTTCGTGTTGTTCCCGCAGGAGACGGCGCCAGTCAGGATCAGCGCGCCGATGACAATTTTTGACAGGGTTCTCATAAGACTTGGATGCTTTTGATGTAAAGGTACTTAAAAATTCGGGAAAACCGATCGCCGTCACCGGATCAGTCTCGCTATGTCGTTCCCGAAGGCCAGAACCATGAGCAGCAGAAGCAGGAACATCCCGACGATCTGCGCCGCCTCAAGGAACTTGTCGCTCGGCTTGCGTCCGGTGACCATCTCGTAGATGCAGAAGACGATGTGCCCTCCGTCAAGCGCCGGAATCGGCAGAAGGTTCATCACCCCGAGCATGATCGAGAGCAGGGCGAGGATGTTCAGGAACCGGTACCAGTCCCATGTCGCCGGGAAGACCTGCCCGATCGCGATGAAACTGCCGACAGACTTGTAGGCCTCGGTTTTCGGTGATGCCACGAGTTTGAGGTCACGAAGATATCCGCCGATGGTGTCGAATGTCAGTTTGACCCCTGCCGGAATGGCGCTGACCAATGAATATTCCCTTGTCATCACTCCCGGAACCTGCAGGAGGACACCGATCATTCCGGCCGTGTCCACCTGTAGCGGGACGTGAAGCGTGTCCGTCCCGCGAAGGATCGTGGCTGTCACCGAGCCTCCGCTGACCTGCGCGAGGTACCCTCTGGAATCCTGAAAGAACGGTGTGCTGACGCTGTCCAAAGCGATGATCCTGTCATCGTGCCGCAGATCGGCGGAGAAGTTCGCCGATGCGCTCGTCACCGAGTCCACCACGAACGGTACCGCGAGGTCGAACACCCCCGGAGTGTTGAGCAGTTCCCCGATCAGGGAGCGGTCGATGTAGAGATCCACCGTGTCGTTGTCCCTCAGGACGGAGACCTTGCTGACATTCCTGCGCGCGAGATCGGCCTGAAGCATCCCGAAATTCTCCGGAATGTAGTCGTCCATCCTTATGATGTGGTCTCCGTTGCGGAAACCGAGCTCGACACCCAGTTCGTTGGTGTAGATCCGGTTGCCTTCGTTGCTGATGTAGGCGCTTCCCCAAATTGCCATGATCCCGATGTAGGAGAGGATGGCGAACAGGAAATTGTACAGCACGCCGCCGCTCATCACCAGAAGCCTTTGCCAGGCCTTCTTCGTGCGGAACTCCCACGGCTGCGGAGCGTTCTTCATCGCCTCCGTGTCAAGAGACTCGTCGATCATCCCGCAGATCTTGCAGTAGCCGCCCAACGGCAGCCAGCCGATGCCATATTCAGTTTCCCAATCCTTCGCTTTCGGGAAGATCCGGGTGAACCATCTTCCCTTGGTGCTGAACAGCCTGGTGCCGCCGGCATCGAAGAAAAGGAAAAATTTCTCCACCCTGATCCCGAACAGCTTCGCGAAAGTGAAGTGACCGAACTCGTGGATCACTATAAGTACGGAAAGTGCAAGAACGACTTGCAGAATCTTCATCAGAACAACCATCATCAAACTTTCTTAGCGATGGCCTCAATCTTCCTTTGGGCCAATGAATATGTTTCCTCGTTTGTCTTGAATATGTCCTCGACGGACGGCTCGCCTATGAACGGAGCGCACTCCATGCATTCTCCGACAACGTCGGAGATGCCATAGAACGGGATCCTGCCTCGCAGGAAGGCTGCGACGGCGGCCTCGTTGGCGGCGTTGAGGGCGCAAGGAATGTTTCCGCCCCTCTCCATCGCCTTGTAGGCCAGTGCCAGAGCCGGAAACTTTTCGGTGTCCGGCTTGAAGAACGAGAGGGCGCCTAGTTCCGCGAGATCCAGTTTCCTGTTCGCGAGAGGAAGCCTTTCCGGAAATCCGATGGCGAACTGGATAGGCTCGCGCATGTCGGGACAGGCGAGCTGGGCGAGCACGGCTCCGTCTTCATACTCAACCATCGAATGGATGATCGATTCCGGGTGGACTACAACGTTGATCCTGTCGCATGGAGTGTCGAAGAGCCATCTCGCCTCGATCACCTCGAAGCCTTTGTTCATCATCGTGGCGGAGTCGATCGTGATTTTCGCGCCCATGCTCCAGTTAGGGTGCCGAAGGGCCATCTCCTTGGTCGCCCCGCTGATCCTGTCTTTGCCCCACGTTCTGAACGGTCCTCCGGAGGCTGTCAGATGGATCCTGCTGACGGCGTTGCCCTGTGCGGCCAGAAGACACTGGAAGATCGCCGAATGCTCCGAGTCCACCGGAAGGATGGGCGCATGGTACTTCCTTGACATCTCCATCACGATCGAGCCAGCCGCCACGAGAGTCTCCTTGTTGGCCAGGGCGATGACCTTCCCGGCCTCTATCGCCGCCATTGTCGGGGTCAGACCGCTGAATCCGACCATCGCGGCCACCACGATGTCCACCCTGTCGCTTGTCACCAGGTCACAGACCGACTTCATTCCTGCGAACACCTTTGTGTCAGTCCCGTCCAGGGCGTCCGCAAGTTCCCTGTACTTTGTCTCGTCGCAGACGACCGCGTTGTTGGCGTCGAACTCCCTGGCCTGTGCCGCCATGAGTTCCACGCTGCCCTTGCATGTAAGCAGTTCGACCTCGAACAGATCCTTGTGTCCCCTGATGACATCCAGTGTCTGCCTGCCTATCGAGCCTGTCGAGCCGAGCAGGGCTATTCTCCTCTTCTCCATCAGAAACTAATGTATTTGGTAGGATCGACAGCCTCTCCCTTGTGCCAAAGCTCAAAATGAAGATGGTTTCCGTCCGAGAGCGAGCCTGTGCCGCCGAGGATCGCTATCGGCGTGCCGGCCGTCACCTTGTCACCGGTCTTCTTCAGAAGTTTCTGGTTATGCTTGTAAACGGAGAGGATGTCTCCCTCGTGCTGGATCCTTATCGTGTAGCCTTCCGTGTCCGTCCATCCGGCGGAGATCACGGCTCCGTCCAAGACTGACATCACCACCGAGTTGTCCGGAGCGGTTATGTCGATGTAAGGATGCATAGCCTTGTCGTAGCCTTGCGAGACCACGCCCTTGAGAGGAGTGAAGAAATGCATGCCCTCGATCGGGAGTACACTTGAGGAGTGTGGCTTGATGTTGAATCTGTCCTCATCGGCGACTTCCTTTCTCAGAAGCGAGTCCTTCTCCGCCAGCACCTTCGCGTCACCGGTCCTTGAGGCGGACTGTCTCCTGACTTCCATCAGACTGTCGATCTTGAGAGGCTCCTGACCGTCAACGACCCTGCGCAGGTTCTCCGAGTACAGTTCCCATTTCGTTATGACATTCTCCAGAGAGTCTATCCTGATGGCGTTCCGGATAGCGTCATGCTTCGCGCGGGCATCAGGATAGCCCGGGATCAGGGAGCGTACCGGGGTGAACGCTATGAAGCAGAAGACCACGATGACGGTGACCACGATGACGATGATCGCCGTCACGAGAAAGTTCTCCCTCGTGAAGCTCCTTGACCACAGTTCATCGTGGGTGTCGTTATTCCCTATCGTGAGCTTGTAGTTATTGATGGTGCCGTCTTTTTTCTTTTTGAACATAAGAAGTTGTTTTGACTTGAAAGCCTTTTTCGTTAACTTTGCAGGACACAATGGACAGAATCATCGGCATAGACTACGGACGCAGGCGCGTTGGTGTCGCGGTCAGCGACCCGCTCGGAATTTTTGCCTCGGCTCTGGACACGGTCCCGGCTGCAAAGATAATAGAATATATCAAAAATTATGCTCAAGGAGAGGCCATAACCCGCTTCGTGGTCGGCTATCCGATGAACATGGACAACAGGCCGTCCGAGGCTGCCGCCGACGTGGACATATTCCTGAAGAATCTTGCCAAGGCCTTTCCCGGCATCCCCGTGACCCTTGAGGATGAGAGGTTCACTTCCGTGCTAGCCCATCGCGCTATGGTTGACGGTGGCATGAAGGCGAAGGACCGCAGGGACAAGACCTCGGTGGACAGGATCAGCGCCGCGATCATTCTGCAAAGCTATCTTGACAGGACAAACAGAAAATAAAGGTTGGAGTTATGATATTACCTATCTATTTGTACGGTTCGGAGGTTCTCCGCCTGAAAGCCGCCCCGGCGGACCTCTCGGGAAAGGAGAAAATCACCGGACTGGTGTCCGACATGGAGGAGACCCTCGCCAAATCGGAAGGTTGCGGGCTGGCCGCTCCGCAGGTGGGCGAGAGCGTGAGGATCCTCATCGTCGACGGTACCGGAATGACCGATGTCTATCCGTATCTCGACGGTTTCAAGAGGGTGATGATCAATCCTGTCGTCATCTGGGAAAGTGATGAAAAGTGTGAATATTCCGAAGGCTGCCTCAGCATCCCCGGCATCTACTGCGATGTCACGAGGCCACGGAGCATGACTGTCGAATATTACAACGGGGACCTTGAGAAGGTCACGGAGACTTTCGACAAGTTCGCCTGCCGCATGGTGCAGCATGAGATGTCACATCTCGACGGGGACATGTTCGTGGATCACGTCGCCCCGATCCGCAGGAAGATCATCTCGAAAAAGCTGCTTGACATCTCGAAGGGAAAGGTTTTTGCAAGGTACGTCACCAAAATCAAATAATCAGGAAAACATGGGAGCATTTCACGCGTACGACATACGCGGAGTCTATAATGTTGACTTCGACCGTGACACCGCCTACAAGGTGGGTTATTTTCTTCCGGAGCTTCTTGGCGCCGACAAGGTTCTTGTCGGACGGGATTGCAGGATTTCCTCTCCGGAGATCCATGAAAGTCTCGTGAAGGGGATCACCGATGCCGGCGCAGATGTCCATGACATCGGACTCAGCACGACTCCGATGGTCTATTTCGGAACCGCCAGCTACGGATTCAAGGCCTCTGTGCAGATCACGGCCTCGCACAATCCGAAGGAATACAACGGAATGAAAGTTTCCCGGGAGAACGCCCTTCCTGTCGGCCTGGACTCCGGTCTCGGACAGATCCGGGATTGGATAGAGAGCGGAAGGCCGACTCCGGTGGCGGCGAAGAGGGGAAAGGTCATCCCGAAGGACATCCGCAAAGACTATCTGGACTTTCTGCTGAAGTTCAAGGGAGACTGCTCCGGCATCAAGATCGCATTTGACCTCTCAAACGGAATGTCAAGCCTTTACGCCCGAGAGATTTTCGGCGACGGTCCGGCCTACATCTTCGAGGATTTGGACGGCAATTTCCCGAATCACGATCCTAACCCGCTGATTCCCAAGAATGTCGAGCCGCTTCAGGCTTTAGTGGGAAAGACCGGGGCCGATGTGGGAGTCATCTACGACGGGGACGCCGACCGTGTGATGTTCGTGGACAACGAGGGTCAGTTCGTTTCTCCGGATCTGATGATCGCCGTGCTGGGGCACTATTTCGTGGATGAGAGACACGAGACCGGAACCGTGCTTCAGGACATCCGCAGTTCAAAGGCGGTAGGGGAGTACCTTGCTCCGATGGGATGCCGGATGGAGACCTGGAAGGTCGGCCGCGCCTTCGCCGCAAGAAAACTCAGGGAGATTGACGGAGTGTGGGGCGGAGAACTTGCCGGACATTACTATTTCCGTGACTTCTTCTACTCGGACAGCGGTCTCCTCGCATCGATCCTGATTCTGAGGGTTGTCGCCTCCATGAAGAAGAAAGGAGTCTCACTTCATGACCTCATCGGCAAGATCGCGCGCTACCGGAACTCCGGCGAGATCAATTTCCGCCTCGAGGACAAGAAAGGTGCGATGGACGCTGTCAGGGAACATTTCGTCTCCAAGGAGAAGCCGACGGCGGAGATGTCGTTCGACGGCTACAGGGTAGAGTTCCCTTCCTGGTGGTTCAACATCCGCCCTTCCAACACGGAGCCTTACCTGAGATTCATCTGCGAGGCCACGTCGGAGGCTCTTCTGGAGGAAAAGGTCAAGGAGACAAAGAGGCTTCTCGCCGAGAGGTTCGATGCTAAACTTTAGACGGATGGAGTGCGTGAAATTTTTCGGAGGCATCATCGTCACGGCTCTTGCCGTGATTCAAGCCGCATCCCCCGCCGCGGCGCAGGACACCACGATAAGGACAAGGAAACAGGCGGAGATTCTTGTCCCGCGGATCTCACGGGAATCAGTGCAGTCATTGGATCCGAACAGAGCCGAAGCTCTCGACACGATCGACACCGCCGACCCGCACATCAAGATCCTGCTCCTTTCGGACAACACATGGAAGTACTTCAAGGATGCCGGCTACGCCAGAGACCGTCAGATCTTCAACGAGTTCTGGACTCATGACCATCCGGATCCCTACCATGTCCCGCTTGATGATCTTCCCGATGAGATCGCGCTTTGGATCGTTGACACCTTGAGCGAGTACAAGTGTCCCAATCAGACGGAGGTATATTCAAAGTTCGGTTACCGTCACCGCCGTCGCCATCAGGGGGTGGATCTTCCTCTGCACACAGGGACTCCGGTCTATGCCGCGTTTGACGGGAAAGTGCGGATTTCCAAGTACTACAAAGGCTACGGCAACCTTGTGATCCTTCGCCACGACAACGGACTTGAGACATTCTACGGGCATCTCTCCAAGATCTATGTGGAGGATGACCAATGGGTCAACGCCGGGACGATCATCGGTCTCGGCGGCTCTACGGGACGTTCGACAGGACCTCATCTCCATTTTGAGACCCGTTACAAGGGCTACGCCTTCGATCCGGAATGGCTGATAGATTTCCAGTCCGGCACATTGAGGCACAGGCTTTTCGTGTTGAAGAAGAAGTACCTGAACGCAAACAGCAAGTACGTTCCGGAGAGCGAGCAGGAGGAGATCGACATTCTTGAGGGCGATGCCAAAGACAAGGAGGAGGCCGCGAAGAAGGCTGAGGCCGAGAGAAAGGCGTTGGCTGCGGCCCAGTACCACACCATCCGTCAGGGTGACACTCTGGGAGCGCTTGCCCGGAAGTACCACACCTCGGTCAAGGCTCTGTGCCGGCTGAACGGAATCAAGGAGACCACAACCCTCCGCATTGGCCGAAAAATCCGTGTGAGATAAAGGATTTTCCGCGAATGTTAACTTTGACATAATAAAGATAAAAACGTTATGAACACACGAGCGGCACTTATCCTCAGTCCGGCGGTTCTCTGCGTGACACCATGCGCGTCAGCCCAGTCTTAAAGGACAAGCTCAAGAAAGCCGCGGAAAAGGCTGCGGAAAAAATCGATCAGAATGTTGGTCAGGTGGAAAATACAGTTGATAACCGGATCAACCAAGCTGCCCGGAAGGTAAAGCAGGCAGCCGGGCGGCAGGTCGAGGAGAAAACCGGCCTTGATGTCACAAAAAAACTGCGAAGTCTTCCGGTAATTCGAACCGCGACAACGAGCTGGAGAAACGTGCTGATGCGATGTTGGGCCCTGACGGCAACAAGAATGCGGAGGACGAGGCTCCGACGGTCCGTCTGCCGGAGACCCATACCGCTCTCCTCACCCCTATAGGGTATCCCATCGAGGCGACGTGTGGCGTAAAAAGCGCGAAACCGTCCACACCGCCGCGCGCCGCGGACGACCAGGTGGCGTGGAGCGAAAAGCAGCCTGCGACCCGCACCCTTGACAACCGGAGCCTTGTGGACGAATATCTCCTGCTTAAGGGGCTGGAGGAAGATGGATATATAGATCCTCTCTCCCCGGCCGGTTGGCGATACCTTCGGATGGTTTCGCCCGCACTCTCAGGCCGGGCGAATGCGCTCAACAAGATGGTGGAGCAGCTGCATCTGGTGCGGAGATTCTTACGGCCACGATCAGAAGAACATGAGCAGGGAAGAATGGGTGGCGAGCGGAAATGCAGCCCCTTATGGAGAGTTCAAGAAAGCGATGGCGGATATATGGCTAAGGCAAGGGAGGAGGAAGCGGCTGCGGTGATGTACCGGGCTCTCAGGTTCATAGAGGAGAGCAAGCTATATTGCTACACCGAGTTCACATCCGGTCTTGACAAATATTCCGATGCCGGCTCCATCGCGCCTTGGGCGCAGGAGGCTATGGCCTTTATGGAGGCTCTGTGGCTTATGAAGGGGACTTCGGAGACCACCATCGCCCCTTCAGTGGCCTTCACCATCGAGGAGGGCCTGGCGGAGAAATGCACCCACGCCCATCAGCTCGGCCGGTATCAGGCACGTTCGTGGGGAGAGGGTACAGGAAGATCTTACAAGGGTACCCTGACTCCGTTTCCGACCAGCGGCGGCTACCCGCACGAGATGGGCCCGGGCGAGAGAGTCCGGGTCGTCGGACCGCGCATCGGAGTAAGCGCGAACTTCCTTCCTGTCATCGACTCCTACACCGGAGAGGTCGTGTATGCCGATGCCGAGTGGTTCCGCCCCGTAAGGAAGAAAGTATTCGCCTCGAAACGCACGATCACGTGGTCTGTCATATTTCAGGAATATTTCGAGGGGGTCTCCACCAAGGCGGTCTTCTGATAGGATAGGAGGTGACACAAAGAAAGGGGACTAAAGCCTGTCCCCTTTCTCATCATAAAGTTCATTCTGCAGAACTGAATAGTCGGTCACCTCGACGAGGTTGATCCGGCATTTGTACTTTTTCTTCCATTTCCCGAGGAAGGATTTGTCCGAGAGCATTGTGGCTCCACGCTTCAGGTAGGCTCCCAGAATAGGGCTGACCTTGAGTGTCATGTCTGTCTTCCCGTGCTCCACGTTGTAGGCGATGTTCCGCTCGATCTGCTCGTCGATCACCGCGCTCGATGAGATCTTGCCGGTGCCGTGGCACACGGGGCAGACCTCCGCAGTGTTGATCTCAGTCACCGGACGGATTCTCTGTCTGGTGATCTGCATCAAACCGAACTTGGTGAGAGGCAGCACGTTGTGCTTGGCTCTGTCATTTTCCATGAGCGTTTGCATGTACTTGTGAAGCTCGTTGCGGTGCTCGCCGGAATCCATGTCGATGAAATCCACGATCACGATTCCTCCCATGTCCCTGAGCCTTAACTGTCTGGCGATCTCCTCCGCCGCGATCTTGTTGACCTCGAAGGTGTTCTCCTCTTGATTGTCGGTTTTCGCGCGGCTGCCGCTGTTCACGTCGATCACGTTCAGCGCCTCAGTCGTCTCGATGACCAGATAGGCTCCCTGCTTCATCGGCACCACCTTGCCGAAAGAACTCTTGATCTGTCTTGTGACCTCGAAGTGGTCGAAGATCGGATCCTTGCCGTTGTACAGCTTCACGATCTTTTCCTGATCCGGAGAGATCAGGGAGATGTACTTTCTGGTTTCCTCGTAGATGTCCTCGCTGTTGACGTAGATGTTCGAGAACGAGTCGTTCAGGAGATCTCTGAGGATGGTGGTGGTCTTGCTGTACTCGGTGAAGAGCAACTGGATGCCTTTCGACTTGGCCACCTTTTTCCAGGATGACTCCCATTTCTCGATCAGGGATTTCAGCTCGGCCACCAGAACGGCGGCTTTCTTGCCTTCCGCGGCTGTGCGGATGATCGCCCCGTAGTTCTTTGGAAGAATGCTCCTGACAAGGGTCTCAAGTCTTCTTTTTTCCTCCTTCGAGGAAATCTTTTGGGAAATGCTCACCTTCTCTGCGAAGGGAATCAGTACAATGTTTCGTCCTGCCAATGAAATTTCCGCAGTCAGTCGCGACCCTTTCGTGGAGATCGGTTCCTTGACGATCTGCACTATCATCATCTGGCCGGGCTTCAGCACGTTCTCGATGCGGCCTTCCTTTTCGAGGACAGGACCGATCTTGATGTTCGAGTAGAGCGAGAGAAGATCCGTGTTAGGATTGCTCTTGCGCACAAACTCATCAAACGGGGAGAAGTAGAGTCCCAGATCCAGATAATGGACGAATGCTTCCTTCTTGTCTCCGATGTCCACAAAGGCAGCGTTGAGCGCAGGAAGAATCTTCTTCACTTTCCCCAGGTAAACATCCCCGACGGAAAAGCTGTGCCCTTTGCTGGACTCCTTGTTGAGTTCGATCAGCCGATGGTTTTCCATCAGCGCGATGTGAACCTCTGTCGATGTGACATCGACAATCAGATCTTTCTCAGATTTTTCTGACTCCATAAGGAAATAACAATGGTGATAAAATAATCCGGCATCCTGCCGGTTTAGTAAGCGTTAAAAAATAAGTCGGTAAAGATTTGGCAGTGTTTTCGAGGATAGATTTCTTTTGGAAGAAGGAGTGTGCCGGTGGCACAGAGGCTGATGAGAAAAGGAAGCTATGCCGAAAAGACAATCAAAGATTACCAAGTGATTTATTTAAGGATTACTTAGTTCTTGACGGTAATAAAAAAGGCTGTCCGGCACTTCCGGTCAGCCTCTTTCTTCTAGCAGACTGCTAAAATGGCAGGCACAGAAGCATTACTTCTTCTTGTGTCTGTTCTTGCGCAAGCGTTTTTTCCGCTTGTGCGTCGACATCTTATGTCTTTTTCTCTTTTTTCCGCTTGGCATAATATAAAGATGTTTAAAAATTATTTCTCCTCCTTGACGGCGTTCACGAAGATCTTGGCAGGCTTGAAAGCCGGGATGTCGTGAGCCGGGATGGTCATGGTTGTCTTCTTGGTGATGTTTCTGGCCGCCTTCTTGGCTCTGTGCTTAACGATGAAGCTGCCGAATCCGCGGAGGTAAACCGGCTCTTTCCTGATGATGGAACCCTTTACGGTGTCCATGAAAGCCTCGATAACGGACTGAACTGCGATTTTCTCGATTCCGGTTGACTTCGCAACCTCATTCACGATTTCTGCCTTTGTCATAATCTATTAAATTGTTAGGATTTACAATACTATCCCCAAAAGTTCGTTTCGGGGCTACAAAAATAGACTTATTTTTTTAATATTCAAAATCATGTACATAAATTATTTACCACGCCCGTTTGGCACGGTGATTGACCATACTCCCGGCTGCCCTTGGGGCTTCGTGGGTTCTGTCAATTTGGCAGGAGAGGAGGTTTCGGCGCTTTTTAAGACGAGCATTATGAACACAGGCAACAATAAGAAAGACATTTTCTTCCCGGCAGGGACCGCGGAAGTGAACATAATCCCTGTGATGCAGGGAGAGGAACAGATCAAGGTGGAGGCCGGAGACCTCCCTGACACATTGCCGGTCCTCGCCTTGAGGAACGCGGTGATTTTCCCGGGGATGGTCTATCCTGTCACCATAGGCCGTCAGAAATCAATGACCCTTATCAAGGAGGCCGAAAGGCGGGACATGTTCATCGGAACCGTCCCGCAGGTGGATGTCACCGTGGAGGATCCTACGGAGAATGACCTTTATGAATATGGCACCGTAAGCCGCGTGATGAAGGTTCTGGAGATGCCGGACGGCACGGTCACGGCCATTATCCAGGGCGTGAAGCGCATCCGCGTGACCGGAATCGTCTCGTACGAGCCGTACATCACCGCTCGGGTCAAGTACATCGAGGACATCATTCCGGAGGGCGACAACAGCACCAGGATGATCGCGGAATCCCTCAAGGAGAAGGCGACTGTCATCATAAAGTCCTCTTCCTTCGCTCCGAAAGAGGCTGTCGGGGCTCTCAAGTCCATCGACAACTATGCTTTCCTCGTGAATTTCATAGCCACCACCGTGGAGGTCGAGAACTTCATGGAGAAGGTCCAGCTGCTTGGCATAGATGACATCACGGTCAGGGCGATGAAGCTTCTGCAGGTGCTTGACACCCAGATCCAGCTCCTGAAGATCAAGCAGGAGATCAACCAGAAGGTCAAGAGCGACATCGACCAGCAGCAGAGGGAGTACTACCTTAACAATCAGCTCCGTACCATTCAGGAGGAACTCGGGATGGACGAAGAGGAGGAGTTCGAGAAGTTCCGCGCCAAGGCCAAGACAAAGAAATGGCCGGAGGCGGTGGCCAGGCAGTTCGAGAAGGAACTCTCCAAGCTGGAGAAGTACAACCCTTCATCGCCGGACTACAGCATACAGTACAATTATATAGAATTCATGCTCGACCTGCCTTGGGGCGAGATGTCAAAGGACAATCTTGACCTGAAGCACGCCCAAAGGGTGCTGGACAGCGACCATTACGGCCTTGACACGGTGAAGGAAAGGATCATCGAGTACCTTGCCGTCCTCAAGCTCAAGGGCGACATGAAGTCCCCGATCCTCTGTCTCTATGGTCCTCCGGGAGTCGGCAAGACGAGTCTGGGCAAGTCGATAGCGAAGGCTCTGGGCAGGAAATATGTCAGGATCGCACTCGGCGGCATGCACGATGAGGCTGAGTTGCGGGGGCACCGGAAGACATACGTAGGAGCCCTTCCGGGACGTATTCTGAACGGCATCGACAAGGCCGGCACATCGAACCCTGTCATCGTTCTGGACGAGATCGACAAGGTCGGAAGCGACTACAAGGGCGACCCGTCGTCGGCTCTTCTGGAAGTGCTTGACCCTGAGCAGAACGTGGCGTTCCACGACAATTATCTGGACATCGACTACGACCTCTCCAACGCGCTGTTCATCACCACGGCGAACAACATCTCCACGATCCAGCCGGCCCTTCTGGACAGGATGGAGCTGATCAACGTCACCGGCTACCTTGCCGAGGAGAAGATGGAGATCGCGAAACGTTACCTTGTGCCGAAACAGTTGGAGGAGCACGGAATAGGCAAGCGGGAACTCCGCATCGACAAGGCGGCTCTGGAAAGAGTCATCGATGAATATACCCATGAGTCCGGAGTCCGCGGTCTTGAGAAGCAGATCGCCAAGGTCGCCCGCGTGACGGCCAGGAAGATCGCCCTCGGCGAGAACTATCCGACCGTCATCAAGAAGGAACACCTGAAGGAATATCTCGGGCTGCCGACCAGTTTCCATGACCTCCAGAAGGGCAATGAGGCTCCCGGAGTCGTCACGGGCCTTGCCTGGACGCAGATGGGAGGCGAGATCCTGTTCGTCGAGAGTTCCGTGAGCGGCGGCAAGGGCGTGATGACGATGACCGGCAATCTGGGCGACGTGATGAAGGAGTCCGCCACGATAGCCTATCAGTACATCAAGGCTCATCCTCAGCTTGCCAAAATGACATGCGAGGAATTCGGGGCAAAGGATGTCCATGTCCACGTTCCGGAGGGAGCAGTGCCCAAGGACGGCCCGTCGGCCGGCATAACGATGGTCAGCTCGATGGTCTCGGCCCTGCGCGGCGAGGCCGTGAAACCGGGAATAGCCATGACCGGCGAGATGACGCTCCGGGGCCGTGTGCTTCCTGTGGGCGGGATCAAGGAGAAGATCCTTGCCGCGAAACGGGCAGGAGTCACACAGATCGTGATCTCCGAGGACAACCGCAAGGATGTCGAGGACATCAAGCCGATCTACGTCGAGGGGCTGTCGTTCCACTACGTCAAGAACATTGACGACGTGATCTCGTACATATTCAAGGATTAATTTCTATCTTAGCGGTCGTTAAGGGACCCTTGGGGAACCGCCGGGCCTGTCTGAAAGGTGCGGCCGGTCCTTTCACAGGATTTTCAGGCACATCGTTATGGACGTAAGGATAGAACAAAGCTGGAAAGCGGCGCTGCAGGGGGAGTTCGAGAAACCCTACTTTGCCGCGCTTGCCCGTTATCTGCACGGCGAGAAGGCGCAGGGGAAGGTCATCTTCCCTCCGGGGCCGGAGATATTCAAAGCCTTCGAGCTGACTCCGGTGGAGCAGGTCAAGGTCGTGATTCTGGGGCAGGATCCCTACCACGGCTTAGGTCAGGCGATGGGACTCAGTTTCTCGGTTCCGGACAATGTTCCCGCACCGCCGTCCCTCAAGAACATCTTCAAAGAGATTGAGGACGATCTTGGAATAAGGATGAGCGGCCGCCCGAATCTTGAGAACTGGGCGCGGCAAGGGGTTCTGCTTCTGAACTCGATTCTGACCGTCCGTTCCGGAGAGGCGGCTTCGCACAGCGGAATAGGCTGGCAGCAGTTCACCGATGCCGTCATACGTTACATCTCGGACAATTGCAACGGCGTGGTCTTCCTGCTTTGGGGCAATTACGCCAGAAGCAAGAGGGAACTGATCGACACTTCGAGACATCATGTTCTGGAGGCGGCGCATCCGTCTCCGCTGGCCAGAGGGGCGTTCTTCGGTTGCCGCCATTTCTCGAGAAGCAACGAGATTCTGGCCGCCGAGGGAAAATCTCCGATTGACTGGCAGTTGTAATCCGCTTTAATTGACGACCATATTCAAAGAATCATAATGAATCGCGTAGCTTTGTTTCCGGGATCTTTTGACCCGTTCACTTCAGGCCATCTGAACATTCTGACAAGGGCTTTGACGATTTTCGACGAGGTCATAGTCGCCGTGGGAATCAATCAGGACAAGCGCGGCTTCTTTTCTATGGAGCAGCGCGAGGACATCATCCGTCAGGCTACCCGTGGAATGGACGGAGTCCGGATCATCCACTATGAGGGCCTTACCATCGACATTTGCCGCGAACTTGGAGTCCGCCATATTGTCAGAGGGGTCAGGAATATGACCGACTTCGACAACGAGCAGGCGATCGCCGACGCGAACCGCCATCTGGCTCCCGAGGTGGACACCATCATCGTCCCGACCGCTCAGGAATATTCACACATCTCTTCTTCGGCCGTGAGGGACGTGGTGCGCCATCATGGCGATCTGTCGCAGTTCATTCCGGAGGGTGTCGTGTTGCCGGAGGTGAGATGAGCCGCCGGGCGGTCATATTCATTCTTTGGCTTTTTCTGCCGTTTCGTTGCTTGGCGCAGGTTGATTCAACCCGTATGGCGGAGCTTGACAAGCGGCTGGAGAGATATTTTCAGATACTTGAGCCTGAGAGTGTCGAGGTCAAGTCCCGTGAATGTGATCTTCTGATTGATTCCGCCAAGGATTCGCTTCTGCGCCGGCACATTGCCCTCAAGGCCTACGAACATTACCTGAACTCGACTCTTATGGGAGACGAGGGGGTGGCTGTCCATCTTACTGACAAATGGTTCGCGCCGGGACTTGTGGGCATGGGTGGGGAAGAGGTGCTGCTCAACGCCAGGATATTCGCAGACTTCAACCGTCGGTCGCTTCTTGGCGAGCCGGCTCCTTCGTTTGTGATGGCGAGCTTTGAGGGGGATTCCGTCTCGTTCGGCGGTGGTTCGGACCGCTTCCGTGTACTGCTTTTTTATGACACCGTCTGCGCCAAATGCAAGCTGGAGATGATGAGACTTCGGCCACTGCTGGATTCCCGGAACTGGCCGGTTGATGTTTATGCCGTCTATACTGGCTCCGATAAGGAAAGCTGGGGACAATGGATCACGGACCGGCTTGATGTCAGTGCTTCACGAACCGGAGTTTTCAATCTTTGGGATCCTGAGGTTGCCTCTGACTACCAGATGAAATACGGTGTCTTGCAGACTCCGAGGATGTTTCTGGTTGACAAGGATGGAACAATAATCGGCCGCGGACTGGACAGCGATGCCCTTGAGCGCCTTCTTGACATCGCCCTCCACGGTTTGGAGGACTATGAATACGGCAGTGCCGCTTCCGCCGCCCTGATGGAAGACCTCTTCGCGTCGTACGACGGCACTGCCCGGCCGCCGAGCCTGCCGAAGCGCCCGGATCCGGCCTGGATCCTGTCGATGGCCGAAGCGATTGAATCCCGTACTTTGGCCGAAGGAGACACCGCATCCTTCAAACACCTCGAAGGCGACCTCCTCTACTGGCTCACCTCCCGCCGTGACGAACTCAGCAAGGAAGGCACCGTTCCTTTCATCAATGAATATGTCCTCTCCCGCCCCGGAATCTGGAACACGCAAGACGACACCCTTAAGGTCATAGGTCTTGCCCGTATGATGAAAGACCTGCTGTCAAGGACACCTGTCGGCTCGAAACTTCCGAAATATGACATTCCGGGCTGGAACCGTCTGCGCAGAAAAGGCGGCTGCATAGTCTTCCACACCGCCGGATGCCCTGTCTGCAAGGACGAACTCGCGGCCGCCGACTCTCTCGGTCTCAGAACTTTGGCGGTGAATGTCGATGAGGTGATGGCCTCCGATTCCGATCTCGCCCGGACTCTTCTCGACACTTTCGACCTTTCCTCAATGCCTTTCATTCTGGAAGTCGGTCGCCACGGTGTCATCCGCCGCCGTTACGTCTCGCTCATCTCCGCCCGCTGAGCCTTCCGAAGTACTGGCTTCTGAGCCTTTCGAGGCGCTGACCGTTGAGACCGCCCCGGTGTGGATCTAACCGATCACCGTCCGCAGCACTCTGGTCAACTGGTCGGAGCAGGACGTTCCCTTGCTGCGGCAGTTGACCCCGGACAGAATCCTGACAGCATTGTCTGCTTCCATTCCCTCCAGAAGCCTCCCGACAGCCTGAAGATTCCCGTTGCATCCTCTGACGTAATGAAGATTGTGGATTCTCCCGTCCACAAGGTCAAAGTCAATCTGCGCCGAGCACACGATCGCGCTCGGAACCGCCGTGATGTGCCTGACACCGTCCGCCGTCCTGTCAGAAATTATCTTGAAATCGTCACCTATAGTCATTGAAGTAATTATTAAACGTTTAAACAGGCAAAAGTATGAAAAAATCGTGAAAAATAACGTAAATTTGCACGGCATTTGAAGAGATTCCGTGCCGGGAAAAGATAATTAATTTCTAAACACATAGAATTATGGTATCATACAAAGATCTTGGCCTGGTCAACACAAGAGAGATGTTCGCGAAGGCCGTAAAGGGTGGCTACGCCATTCCTGCTTTCAACTTCAACAACATGGAGCAGCTTCAGGCTATCATCCAGGCCTCTGCCGAGCAGAAGTCCCCGGTCATCCTCCAGGTTTCCAAGGGAGCCCGCAACTACGCCAACCAGACCCTTCTCCGCTACATGGCCGAAGGTGCTGTAGAGTACGCCAAGGAACTCGGTTGGGAGCATCCTCAGATCGTTCTCCATCTTGACCACGGCGACAGCTTCGAGCTTTGCAAGAGCTGCGTTGACATGGGATTCTCATCAGTCATGATTGACGGCTCCGCGCTCCCTTATGAGGAGAACATCGCCCTCACCAAGAAGGTTGTCGAGTACGCCCACAAGTATGATGTCACCGTTGAGGCCGAGCTTGGCGTTCTCGCCGGCGTTGAGGATGAGGTCGCCGCCGAGGAATCCCACTATACAAAACCCGAGGAGGTCATTGACTTCGCCACCCGCACAGGCTGCGACTCTCTCGCGATCTCCATCGGAACATCTCACGGAGCCTACAAGTTCAAGCCGGAGCAGTGCACAAGAGACCCTAAGACAGGCCGTCTCGTTCCGCCGCCTCTCGCTTTTGACGTTCTCCACGAGATTGAGAAGAAACTTCCTGGATTCCCTATCGTACTCCACGGTTCGTCTTCAGTTCCTCAGGAATATGTCGACATCATCAATCAGTACGGCGGAAAGCTTCCTGACGCTGTCGGCATCCCGGAGGATCAGCTCCGTGAGGCTGCCAAGAGCGCTGTCTGCAAGATCAACATCGACTCTGACTCCCGTCTTGCGATGACCGCCGCCGTCCGCAAGGTATTTGCAGAGAAGCCGGGTGAGTTCGATCCGAGAAAGTACCTTGGACCTGCCCGTGACGAGATGAAGAAGCTCTACGAGCACAAGATCGTGGACGTTCTCGGTTCCAACGGCAAGGCCGAGTAATTTGCCCGTGGAGCTTAAGCTCCTGACAATCAGCTAAAAGTAGATATGTCCTCCTGTCCGGTTCGGGTGGGGGGACATTCTTTTAATATATTCATTCATAACTATTTACTCTCCACGGCTTAGTATGCCGTTTTTCTGTCAGGTCGGGGCTCCCGATCAGGCGGGTTCGGCGATTGGTGTTGGTTCGGTCGTCGTGATGCCGCCTCGGCGGTTCGGTGACGGTGATCAGGCGGGTTCGGTGATTGGTGTTGGTTCGGTCGCCGTGATGCCGCCTCGGCGGTCTTGGTGACGGTGACCAGGCGGGTTCGGTGGGTGGTGTTGGCT
>CAVFMX010000076.1:0-11877 GCA_963623745.1 Bulleidia sp. | reverse complement strand
AGTTGAAATCATCCGTGAACTCCACCTTGACACCCGCGCAGGTGAGCTGACCGATACGCCTCTCGTTCATCCCGTAGATGACGAGGCAGACCAGGGCGATCAGACAGAACATCGCGGCGATGAGGACTGACCTGAGACCTTTTTTCATTTCTTCAATCTTTTTTCAAGAAATTCCGTGATCGGCCCGATGAACCGGTCGATGTTGCCGGCTCCGAAAGTGGCCAGTACGTCAAGAGACTCATTCTCAAGGTATGACATGAGTTCCTCTTTCTTGATCAGTACTTTCTCCGGAGCGGTCACCTTGTCGAAGATGATCTCGGATGTGACTCCGAGGATAGGTTCTTCCCTGGCCGGATAGATGTCCAGCAGAATCAGTTTGTCCACCTTGCTCAGAGCGGCGGCGAAATCATCGGCGAAGTCCCTCGTCCTTGTGAAAAGATGAGGCTGGAACACGGCGGTGAGCTTTCTTCCCGGGAAAATCCCCCTCAGCGAAGAGATGGCCGAAGCCAGCTCCTTGGGATGGTGGGCATAGTCATCGATGTAGGACAGATGCGGAGTGTTGAGATGCACGTCGAGCCGGCGTCTGACACCTGAATATGTTCCTATCGCCTTCCGGACGGCTTCCGGAGCCACTCCGTGGTTGATGCAGACCGCAGCAGCAGCCACGCTGTTCTCCACGTTGACCCAGCCGGGAATCCCGACTCTGATGTCTTTGACCACACCTTCGGGACAGACAAGGTCAAAGATGTAATGTCCTGTCTCGTCCGGTCTGGAATTGACCGCATGGTAGTCCGCCGAAGGATCATCGTAGCTGTAGCGCAGGATCCCGGCCTTGGTGTCCTCGGCCGTGATGTCCAGCCCGAGCTTCACGATCAAGGTTCGGCTCACCTGCGAGGCAAATGCCTTGAATGCCTTCCGGTACTCCTCAAGCGTGCCGTAGATGTCCAGATGATCAGCGTCCATCGCGGTGATGACCGCTATCGCCGGATGCAGCTGGAGGAAGGAGCGGTCGAATTCGTCGGCCTCCGCCACCATCGTCGGCGTGTGGCTTGTCAGCAGGTTCGTCCCGTAGTTCTTGGAGATCCCGCCGAGAAACGCCGAGCATCCCTTCCCGCTTTCTGTCAGGATGTGCGCCACAAGGGTGCTTGTGGTGGTCTTCCCGTGCGTCCCCGCCACTGCAAGGCATGTCTGCCCTTCGGCCAGTTCTCCGAGCATGCGCGACCTCTTGACCAGCGTGTAGCCATGTTCCCTGACGTACACCAGTTCCTTCAGGTCTGACGGGATGGCCGGAGTGTAGATGACCAACGTCGAGGCCACATCCTTCGGAATGCAGTCCGGGTCATCGTTGTAGTGGACATCAATCCCTTCTTTCTCAAGGGCGTGTGTCAGGTCGGAGGGTGTCCTGTCGTAGCCTGCGACAGGGTACCCCTTGAATTTGTAGTACCTTGCGATGGCGCTCATTCCGATGCCACCGACACCTATGAAATAAATCTTTGAATATTTCGACATCTCTAACCTTTGATCAATTTGTAAACCTCTTCCGCTATCTTCCCCGCCGCGTCAGGCAGGGCCATCTTCCCGGCATTCTCCTCAAGCGATGCCATCCTTGCCTGATCCTTCAGCAGTTCAAGGGCCGTCGGAATCATCCTCTCCATCGCCTCCGAATCCTTGACGACCACAGCCGCATCCTTCCTGACCAGAGCCATGGCGTTATGGGTCTGATGATCCTCCGCCACATTCGGGGATGGAATGAATATCACGGCTTTCCTTGCAACGCAGAGCTCTGACACGGAACTGGCTCCGGAACGCGAGATCACCACGTCTGCCGCCGCATAGGCGAGTTCCATCCTGCCGATGAAGTCTGAGTAATGAATATTCCTGACCACCTCCTGACACATGCCGGCCATGAATCTGTCGATTTCCGGCTTGTAGCGCTTACCGCACTGCCACAGAATGTCAACCCCCTCCATTCCCGGACATCCGTCCGAGATCCATTTCCGCATGCATTGGTTGAATCTTGCGCTCCCAAGGCTTCCACCGACAATGAAGATGTGCTTTCTGGACGGGTCGAGACCATAGTCCTTTATACCGTCCTCCCTCATCTCAGGGGTGGCCGGAACGATGACGCTTCTGATCGGGTTGCCTGTCATGACGATCCTGTCCGCAGGGAAGAACCGTTCCATCCCCTCGTAGGCGACGCAGATGCACTGCACCCGGTTTCCCAACTTCTTGTTGGTCAGTCCGGCGAAACCGTTCTGCTCCTGGATCAATGACGGGATGTGCATTCCGGTGGCGGCCCAGAGCAGGGGCGCGCTCGCATAACCTCCGACACCGATCGCGACCTGAGGTTTGAACTCCTTTATGATCCGCCTCGCCTTGAACAGGCTGGCGATGATCTTGAACGGCACGCCGAGGTCGTTGAGGATGTTCCTTAAGTTCAGCCGGCGCTGCAACCCCACGATCGGCAGCCCCACAATCCTGTAGCCCGCAGCCGGAACTTTCTCCATCTCCATCTTGCCTTCCGCTCCGACGAAAAGGATCTCGGTCTCCGGATTCAGTTCCATGAGTTTGTTCGCGATCGAGACGGCCGGGAAGATGTGACCTCCCGTGCCGCCCCCGCTGATTATGACTCTCAATGCCTTGTGTTCCATCCTACTCATTGTTATGGTCGTCAATCCCGTAGTCCGGGATGTCATTCTCATGTACAGGGGCTTCCCCGTCCGGACCGGTTAGGCCGTCATCCTGAGCCTCGAATCCGCTTTCCATCAGGTCAAGTTCGTCAAGACCGCTGCTGACATCGTCTTTTATGGCCCTGTCAACCAAAGGTTCGGCCTTGGCCGCCTCCCGCGCGATCTTTCTCTTCGCCATCTTGCTGATGGACAGAATGATGCCGAACGCCAGACTGAACATAAGGAACGAGGAGTTCCCGTGGCTGATCATCGGAAGGGTCTGACCGGTGAGCGGTCCCATGTCGCAATTGATCGCGATGTGCATCATGGCCTGTCCCGTGATGAGCAGCACCAGTCCGGCCACGGCGGTCTTCGCGAAATGGTTGTCGCAGTTCCTGACGATGATCGATCCTCTGGCCAGAAGGCTGATGTAGAGGATTATGACAAAAACTCCGCCCAGCAGGCCGTATTCCTCGACCACGAAACTGAACATGTAGTCCTCAAACATGATCGGCACGACGTACCGTTGGGTGCTTCGTCCCGGTCCCTTGCCGATCAGCCCGCCCTCGTGGATGGCGATCTTCGCGCTGATAGGCTGCTTGACCTTGTCGAGGGCTTTCTGAAATTCCACACTGTTCTGCGGACTCTCACGTATTATCCTCAGATTGTCCTCTATGACATCTCCCGTGAGCCTGTTGAGAGCCGAATCCAGATGCGGGAACAGTTTGTTCCCTTCATCGCAGACCGCGTTCAGACCGACGCAGACAGCAAGCAATCCTATTCCGACGGCGATCGGCTTGATGAGATCCTTGAGGTCGATCCCTCCGATGAGGATCGTGATGAACATCATGCCTCCGATGAACAGGGTGCTGGAAAGGCTTCCGATCATCATGAGCAGGCAGACGCTGAAAATCGGGAAGTAGATGTAGGCGATCTTCTTGACAATAGGCTTTTTCCAGACCGGGTGCTTCTCGGCCAGAAAGTTGGCGGCCAGAAAACTGTCGTTGCGCAAAGCGTTCACGGCCCATGCCAGATACATGATCATCGCCACTTTCACGACCTCGAACACATGGACCTGCCAGCCGAAGACGGACACGATTCTCCAAGCCTGATTGAGGTAAAGAGCCTTTATGGGGCCTTTGTCGATGTGAAGCGCCAGAATCAGAAGCAGCCCGATGGAGACCGCGTAGCCCAATTGCGACAACATCCTGAAAAAGCCTATCCTCTTGACGCAGCAGCAGACGACGATGACCGCCAGACCTGCCAGCGACAGTCCCAGCTGCTCGCTGATGATGGCCATTCTGGTGGTCTTTTGCTGGAGGGCCAGCAGGGAGGTGGATGAGAATATGGCAACGATGGACAGGAGGATGAGCAGGATGACGATCATCCACACGACCTTGTCCCCTTCGAGGGAATCCACGAAGTTCCAGAGAGTTTTTCTTTTCTTTGTCTCTTCAGCCATATTCATTGATCCTTTAGAGTCTTCTGACGGCTTCCTTGAATTTCTCGCCGCGATCCTCGTAGCAGGTGAAGAGGTCGAAGCTGGCGCAGCACGGGCTGAGCAGCACGACATCACCGGATTCCGCAAATCCGCCGGCGGCCTTGACGGCCTCGTCGGCGGACTTAGTGTCAACGATCATGTCTTTCCCTACAATACTTTCGAACGCCTCGTGGAACTTGCGGTTGTCGAGTCCCATGCAGACGATCGCCTTGACCTTCTCCCTGACGAGATCCTTGAGAACATCGTAGTCGTTGCCCTTGTCCGTGCCTCCGACGATCCACACCACCGGGCGCTTCTGGCATTCAAGCGCGTACCATGCGGCATCGACGTTCGTGGCCTTGGAGTCGTTGATGTAGAGCACGTCCTTGACGCTGAGCACCGGCTCCAGCCTGTGCTCGATAGGCTGGAATGTGGAGAGCGCCTCGCGGATGGTCTTGTTGTCGATTCCCGATGCCTTTGCCGCAAGGGCGGCGGCCATCGAGTTGTAGATGTTGTGCTTCCCGCCCAAGGCGAGTTCATTCAGGAATATGTCGCACTCGTCCTCGCCGTACTTCACGACGATTCTGTCATCCTTCAGGAAAGCTCCCTGGCTCACCGCCGCTTTTTGGGTGAACGGCAGGCGCTTGGCCGAGAGGATGATCTTGTTCAGGTGATCGATCGTGATCTCATCGTCGGAGTCGAAGATGAAGCAGTCCTCAGGCCTGAGGTTCTGTGTCAGGCGGAACTTGGCTTTCACATAGTTCTCCATCCGGTAGTCGTAGCGGTCCAGATGGTCGGGGGTGATGTTGGTGATGATTGCGATGTCAGGACGGAAATCGTAGCAGTTGTCGAGCTGGAAACTGCTGATCTCCAGAACGTAGTAATCAAAGTGTTCGGTCGCCACCTGATAGGCGTAGCTCTTGCCGATGTTGCCGCCGAGACCGACGTTGAGACCCGCGTTCCGAAGCAGGTAGTGGATCAGGGTCGTCGTCGTCGTCTTGCCGTTGCTTCCTGTTATGCAGATTTTCTTCGCGGTGTCGTAGCGTCCCGCGAATTCTATCTCGGAGATGATGCGGATGCCCCGCGCCTCAATCTTTTTGACGATCGGAGCACTGCCCGGAATCCCGGGACTCTTGATCACTTCGTCAGCGTTCAGGATAAGATCCTCCGTGTGGCGCCCCTCCTCAAAGCCGATGTCCCACTTGCGGAGTTCCTCCGCGAAATGTTCGGAAATCCTGCCGTAGTCGGAAAGGAAGACATCGAATCCTTTCACCTTTGCGAGAACAGCGGCTCCGACTCCGCTTTCAGCGCCTCCCAAAACTACAATCCTGCTCATATTCTTAACTTTTTTATCTGATCTTCAACAATGCGAGCGTCGTGACCGCAAGGATGACTCCGATGAGCCAGAATCTGGTCACGATCTTCGCCTCAGGGATGGCGTGGTCCGGTCTGCTGATCAGCGCCTGAATTCCCTCCTTCTGATAGTGGTGGTGCAGAGGGGTCATCTTGAAGATCCGTCTGCCCTCGCCGTATTTTCTCTTCGTGTATTTGAAATAACCTCTCTGCATGATGACGGAGAGGGATTCCACCAGAAAGATTCCGCAGAGAACAGGCAGCAGCAGCTCCTTTCTCATCAGAACAGCGCTTACTCCGATGATTCCTCCTATCGTGAGGCTTCCAGTGTCACCCATGAACACCTGTGCCGGGTAGGAGTTGTACCAAAGGAATCCCATCAGAGCACCGACGAACGCGGACATGAATATGGCGATCTCTCCGCTGCCCGGGATGTACATTATGTTCAGATAGCCGGAGTTGATCAGGTTGCCTCCCAGCCATGCAAGAATGCCCAGAACCACTCCCACGATGGCGCTTGTCCCGGCAGCCAGTCCGTCCATCCCGTCCGTCAGGTTCGTGCCGTTGGAACAGGCCATGATCACCACCACGATCATCAGCACATAGACGGCCCATTTGCAGTACCATCCCCATGTGCCTTTGAACGGGGAGAAGCATTTGTAGTCGAACTCGTGGTTTTTCACGAAAGGGATTGTGGTCTTGGTGCTTTTGATCACGTTCTCCATCTTCCATCCGGCATCTTGCGCAACAAGGGTCTCCGAGTCAACGTTAAGGGAACCGCTGTCGCCCTTCTCGACAACATTGGCCACGCCGGGGGTCACAGGAACCTTCTCCCTGACCACGATGTCGTCGCTGAAGCAGACGGTTAGTCCGATGACCAGTCCGAGAAAGAGCTGGCAGATCAGTTTGGCCTTCGGATGAAGCCCTTCCTTGTTGTGTCTGAAGACCTTGATGTAGTCATCGGCGAACCCGAGCGCCCCGCACCAGACGGTGGTGAGGAGGAGAAGCTGGATGTAGATGTTCTTCAAGTTGCAGAACAGTAGGACCGGAACCACGATCCCGAGGATTATGATGACACCGCCCATTGTCGGAGTGCCTTTCTTCTGCATCTGACCTTCAAGTCCGAGGTCACGGATGGTCTCTCCGATCTGTTTGAACTGAAGCCACCGGATGATCCTGCGTCCGGCGAAGAACGAAAGCAGCATCGCGGTGATGCTGGCCAGAATCGCCCTGAAGGACAGGTAGGAAAAAAGCCCTTGTCCGGGGATGTCGTATTGCTTGAGATATTCAAAAAGATGGTAGATCATCGCTGTTCCTCCTTATTTTGTCGCCGTCAGGCTGTTGAAGATTCCGTTGACCACCTCGCGCTCGTCGAAATGACGATGCTCGGTTCCTATTATCTGGTAGGTCTCGTGACCTTTGCCCGCAAGCAGGATGACCGCTCCGTCCTTCGCGAACATGATGGCGGCACGGATCGCCTCCTTTCTGTCCGCGATGAAAACCGCTTTCGACAATCCGTCCCGGCTGAATCCTTCACGGATGTCGTCCAGAATGTCTTCGGTCTTTTCCGTACGGCTGTTGTCCGATGTCACGACAATCCTGTCGGCGTACCGCTCGGCTATCGCGGCCATCTCCGGTCTCTTCGTCTTGTCCCTGTCTCCTCCGCAGCCGAACAGGCAGATCAGTTCCTTGCCGTTGTCGATGTCTTTCAAGGTTTTGAGGACATTATCCAAAGCATCAGGAGTGTGGGCGTAGTCTATGATGACCGAAAGGTTCCTCGGCCCGTGGATGACCTCAAGCCTTCCCGGAGCGGATTCGAGTCTGCTGATGGCCACGAGGGTCTCATCAGGATCCGCACCCAGAGCCATGGCCGCGCTGTAGATCGCGAGGATGTTGTAGGCGTTGTGCTGTCCGATGAGTCTTGTCCAGGTCTCGCGGCCGTCAATCTTCAGGAGCATGCCCTCGAAAGTCTCCTCCATGATGCGGCAGGAGTGGTCGGCGATGCTTCTGCATGAGTATCTCACGATCTTTGCCTTGGTGTTCTGAACCATCACTTCCCCGTTCCTGTCATCGATGTTGGTGATCGCCGTGGCTGTGGCGGGAAGGTTGTCGAAAAACAGTTTCTTGCAGCGGAGGTACTCGGCGAAAGTCTTGTGGTAGTCCAGATGGTCATGGGTGAGGTTCGAGAAGATCCCGACCTTGAATTCAAGACCCGCCACGCGTTCCTGTTCCACTCCGATCGAGCTTACCTCCATGAAGCAGTACTCGCAGCCGGCATCCGCCATTCCGCTCATCAGACGGTTGATCGTGATCGGGTCGGCTGTGGTGTTCGCCGTCTCCAGGCGCTTGGGACCCACGTAGTTGGCTATTGTGGAAAGCAGGCCGCAGTTGTAGCCCTGGGACATGAAAAGACGGTAGAGCAGTGTCACTGTCGTGGTCTTCCCGTTCGTCCCGGTGATTCCGACAAGGGTGAGTTTCCTGGACGGGTTGTCAAAGAAGTCCGCCGCCATCATCGCCACCGCGTGACGCGAATCGGCGACTTTTACGAACGTGAGTCCGTCGAGGGCCGCCCGGTCATATTCGGAAACCGCTTTCGCCAAAGCCTCCTCGTCTTCATAGACGATGGCCGCCGCTCCGGACGCGATGGCCTTGCCTATGTAGGCGTGTCCGTCGCTGTCGTGACCTTTGACGGCGATGAATATGGCTCCGGGAGTGACTTCCCTGGAGTCGTTGCGGATGTCGGCTATCTCAAGACCGCGGTCTCCCCGCACCTCGATGACTCCCGCGTTCCTTATGATGTTTTCCAGTCTCATTTCAAAGTGATGGTTATTGTTGAACCGTCCGCAGCCTTCTGTCCGGCCTTAGGGCTCTGCGACGTGACGTGTCCTGTCCCGGAATAACTGCATCTCAGCCCGCTGTTCTCAATCAGGAATATGGCATCCTTCAATCCCAGTCCGGTGACATCGGGAACGGCCCGGTTCTTTTCCTCCGACCGCGGTCCGACCTCCCTGTCAAGTTTCATCCGCGGAACCTTGCCGGCATCAGCTATTTCAGAGCCCCATTCAGGATCAAGCATATAGACCGCATCCACAATCTCCCGCATCGCCGCCGCAGGTCCCACGCCACCGTACAGACTGCCTCTGATCAACTCGGACTTCATGCAGATGATCGCGCTGTACTTCGGATTCTCGGCAGGGAAGAAGCCTACGAATGTCGCCAGATTGTGGTAGCTTCCGTCTTTCGTGACGTATGGCGACCTCATTCCGTATTCCTTGATCTCCTCTCCGGAGAGAACCTGTCTTGAAGTTCCGGTCTTTCCGGCCACTTTCAATTTGGCTCCCTTGAGCCTTGTGGCCGTTCCTTCGGAGGTCACCGCCCGCATCGCCCTCAGCATTGTGTCGGCCGTGGCCTTGGAGCAGATCGAGGCGTTCAGGACGCTCGGTCCCTTCTTTATTTTCACCGTTCCGTTCCTCTCTATGCTCTCGACCAGATACGGCTTCATCATGCGCCCCTTGTTGGCGATGGCGTTGTAGAATGTCAGGATGTGCAGCGGCGTCTCCTTGATCGAGTAGCCGATGGCTGTCGAACCGAGATCCGTGGCGCTCCACCGCTTGGAGTCCGGTGACGGCAGGGACGGCTCCTGAAGGCCTTCCAGATCGAAGTCGAACGCCTGCCCGAGTTTGTACATGTACAGTTTGTCGAGGAACCTCTTCGGATCGTCCGCGTAATTCTTCACCGCGAGGTAGCGGAACACGTAGTTCGAGGAGATCTCGAATCCGTGCAGGATGGAGATCTCTCCGTTCCCGTTGATGTGCTCGTCCCGAGGGTAGCCCGGAATCACTCCGTTGTTCTTCGGGATCACGTCATCCAGCGACTTGACGAATCCGTCCTCGATGGCTGTCATCAGAGTGGTGGCCTTGAACACCGAACCGGGTTCCGCTCCGAATCCTACCGCCATGTTGTACACTTCGTTCAGGCTGCTGTCCTTCGGATCCTTTGTCAGGTTGACCATGGAGCGGATGGCTCCGGTCTTCACGTCCATCAGCACGGCGCAGCCCTCCGCCACCTTCGGGTTCGCGGCCATCTGTTTCCTCATGGCTCTGTCAACGATGTCCTGAAGGGTGATGTCAAGGGTCGTCCTCACATCCATCCCGTCCTCCGGCTTGACGTAGGTGCTGTCGTAGTTCTGGATCTTCTCCCTGTTGTCGGTAGGCCTGAGCCAGATCTCGCCCTCCTTGCCGTGAAGGGCGTAGTCATATTTCCCCTCAAGGCCTATGTGATTGTTACCGTTGGAGTTGCTGTTGTCCTTGACATAGCCGATGGTTCTCCTCGCCAGAGTTCCGTAAGGGTACTGTCGGGAGTCCTTCTTCCTGACTATGATTCCGCTCCGGTACTGTCCCTCGTTCATCAGAGGCAGTTTCCGGAGACGCAGGAGAGTCCCTCTGTCAAGGCTTCCGAGCAGTTTCATGTACCTGTCGCCGTCCTTCCTGCCGGAGACGATCATCCTGTAGTACCTGTCGGCATCGCCGCCCGTCTCGGCCGCAAGACCCGCGGCGAACTCCCTGGCCTTGCCCAGCCAGTTGTTCTCAAGGCTGTCGGCCTTGTGCCTGTCCTTCAGGGCGCGGAACTCACCTTTGAGCACGGTGCAGTCCATATAAAGCTGGTACATCGGGGTTGACATGGCCAGAATCTTTCCATCGCAGCCGATGATGGCTCCTCGTTCAGGCTCGATGACGCTTCTTGTGCTTGGAGGAAGGAAGAATCTGGCCACCTCCTTGTCCAGTTCCCAGAACCATTGGATGTAGGCCATCTTGCCGATGACGAGCACGCCGGCAAACAGAACGACGGCATAGAGGCAGTACAGAATCATCCCGATCCTGTCCCGCTCCTTCTTGGTCGTGTTCTGTCCCGATGTCTCCATGTTCTATTCACTTAACCTGTCGGCCGGCTTCTCCGGCATCGCCAGTCTCGATCCTGATGCCTCCAGCATCCGCTGGATCCTGCTCATCCTTGAGAGGCCCGCAAGCTCGATGGTCTTCTGGGCATGATAGATCTCCACATCCGCCAGTGCCTTCCTGTTGTCCTCGACCTTTGTCAAGGTCTTCTCGATGTTGAGGCTCAACCAGATGCTCATCCAGAAGAGGAAGAACGTGTAGATGATGTGGATGAAATAGCGGCTGACCTGCAGCCTCATCAAAAGTTCCCCCTTGACCGTGGCGAGGGCGGCGTTCCTGAGCCACAGCCAGATGTCGGAGAATTTCCATTTCCTCAGTTCCGTCATGACCTTTCCCCTCCATCCATGATTTTTTCGGCGATCCTCAACTTGGCGCTCCTCGCCCTCGTGTTGGAGGCTATCTCGCTTTCCCGAGGCAGGACCGGCTTGCGGTTCACCGCCTTAAGCGGGGCGTGAATATTCCCGAACACGTCCTTCTCCTCCTTTCCGTCAGCCCTTCCGGTTCTGATGAAGTTCTTCACCATCCTGTCCTCCAGAGAGTGGTAGGTGATGACAACGAGCCGGCCTCCGGGCCTGATGGCATCCACCGCTCCGTCAAGGAATTTCTCCAATGAACGCATTTCGTGGTTCACCTCGATCCTCAGAGCCTGATAGACCTTGGCAAGGTACTTGTGCTCAGCGAATTTCGGCAGTGCCGGTCTGATCGCCTCATCGAACTCGCCTGTAGTGCCGATCGGACTGCCGTTCCTTGCCGTGACGATGAGCTGGGCGACCTTGCGGGCGTTGTCCACCTCGCCGTAGATGCGCAGGATCCTCTCAAGGTCTTCTTGAGAACATCCATTGACCACATCCGCGGCCGTCTTTCCTCCCTCGCGGTTCATCCTCATGTCCAGCGGTGCGTCGTAGCGGAAGGAGAATCCCCTTTCCGCCGTGTCGAACTGGTGTGAGGACACTCCGAGGTCGGCGAGGATCCCGTCCAGACCTCCTCCTGTCAGCCTTTCGGCGAGCATCCTGTCCTGTGTCTCATGTGCCAGGAAGAGTGCGAAATTGTTTATGAACCGGAAATCGGCCCGCACCATAGTCAGGCGCGGGTCATCTATCCGGTTGCTGATGGCGTCGCTGTCACGATCGAAGGCGATGACGTGACCGTCTTCATTTAAGCGTGAAAGTAGTTCGGCGGTGTGACCACCGCCTCCGAATGTGACATCGGCGTAAGTTCCTGACGGATTGATGACAAGGGCGGAAACGCTCTCGTCAAGCATCACTGGTGTGTGGTATTCTGACATCCCGGGGCTCTCCTATCTCTCCTGAGACAGCTGCCCGGCGATGTTCAAGAATTCCTCGTTTGAGATTTCACCGGCCTCGAACTTTTCCTTGGCCCAGATCTCGATCTTGTAATCGTTGCCCGAGAAGACTACCTC
>CAVFMX010000075.1:0-6559 GCA_963623745.1 Bulleidia sp. | reverse complement strand
TCATTTCTGAATCTCCTATATTTGACAATAAATTCGTAACTTCGTGGCCGCATCCGTAAGAGGTGGACCACACGAATGTTCCCGATGAACAAAATCCATACCTTATGGGAATATTGCACAATAATAAGCATAATTGACAGAAACAGCAAAAGAATAATGGCAAAGGAAGTGACAAAAAGGTCTGAGAACTATTCTCAGTGGTACAATGATCTGGTTGTGAAGGCGGATTTGGCGGAGCAGTCCGCCGTCAGGGGATGCATGGTCATAAAGCCTTACGGCTATGCGATCTGGGAGAAGATGCAGCATGCGTTGGACTCCATGTTCAAGGAGACGGGAGCGGTCAACGCCTATTTCCCTCTCTTCATTCCTAAGTCATTCTTCAGCAGGGAGGCCGAGCATGTGGCCGGATTCGCCAAGGAATGTGCGGTCGTCACACATCACAGGCTCATGAATGATCCCGAGGGGCATGGAGTTGTCGTGGATCCGTCGGCCAGGCTTGAGGAAGAGCTGATTGTCAGGCCTACATCCGAGACCATCATCTGGAGCACCTACAAGAACTGGATCACATCCTGGAGGGATCTGCCTATCATGTGCAACCAGTGGGCGAACGTTGTCCGCTGGGAGATGCGCACGAGGCTTTTCCTCCGTACCGCCGAGTTCCTCTGGCAGGAGGGCCACACGGCTCACGCCACCGCGCAGGAGGCTCAGGAAGAGGCTGAAAGGATGGTCGGGGTGTATGCCAGATTCGCGCGCGAGTTCATGGCCCTTCCGGTGATCGTGGGACACAAGAGTCCCAACGAGAGGTTCGCCGGAGCTCTGGACACCCTCACGATCGAGGCCATGATGCAGGACGGAAAGGCTCTTCAGGCAGGGACATCGCATTTCCTCGGACAGAATTTCGCGAAGTCATTCGACGTGAAATACACCGACAAGGAAGGTCAGCAGCAATATGTCTGGGCCACATCCTGGGGAGCTTCGACAAGACTCATGGGCGCGCTCGTGATGGCGCACGGCGATGACAACGGGCTTGTACTGCCTCCGGCCCTGGCTCCGATCCAGGTGGTCATGGTTCCGATCTACAAGACCGACGGGGAGCACTCCGAAATCCTTGAGAAGATGGATCAGCTGAAGAAAGCCCTTGAGGCTGAAGGACACACGGTCAAGATTGATGACCGCGACACTCTGCGTCCGGGGTTCAAGTTCGCCGAGTGGGAACTCAAGGGAGTTCCGGTCCGTCTTGCGATGGGACCGCGTGACCTTGAGAACGGCACCGTGGAGGTGCACAGAAGAGACACTTTGGAGAAGCAGACAGTCGCTCTCGAAGGTCTTGACAAATCGATCGCCGCCCTGTTGGACGACATTCAGAAGACGATTTACCGGAAGGCTTTCGACTTCCGGGGATCGCATGTGGAGAAGTGCGATGACTGGGAGGAGTTCAAGGCGAAGATCGGTACCGGCAGGTTCCTGCTCTGCCACTGGGACGGAACGGCCGAGACCGAGCAGAAGATCAAGGACGAGACCAAGGCCACGATCAGGTGCATCCCTGTGGACAGTTTTGTCTGCGAGGAGGAAGGCAGGGACATCTATTCCGGCAAGCCTTCGAGGCGGAGGGTCGTGTTCGCCATTTCTTATTAACTGACAATTCTGTAAACTGACTATGAACGGAATGACATTGAAACGCATGGCGTTGTCCATGACATTGTCCGCCATTGCGTTGGGGGTCTGTGCCCAGAACACCACGGAAAAGAGGGACGCGCAGTCGGCTGCGGCTGCGGCTGCCAAACTTCTTACGCAGACGGAAGAGACCAAGGTCGAGGCTCCGAAGCCGGACTATTGGACCAAGTCGTTGATGACGAATCTGAACTTTGTCCAGAGCAGTTTCACGAACTGGGCGAAGGGAGGTTACAACAACTACGCCCTCAGCACCTACATTGACGGCAACGCGAAATGGAAGAAGGGTGAGATGTACTGGAACAACCGTCTCCAGCTGGACTACGGTTTCCTCTACTCGGCCGACAAGCCTATTCTCCAGAAGAACAAGGACAGGATTCTCTTCGAGAGCACTTGGGGCTACAAGGCCACCAGCACCTTGAACTATTCGGCCAAGTTCACGTTCCTCAGCCAGTTCGCCAACGGCTACAACTATCCTACCCCCGCTGTGGAGGAGGACAGGGAGCCGTCAAGCAAGGATTGGAGAAATGCCCGTGTGCTGAAGTCCAGCATCCTTTCTCCGGGAACGGTCAATTTGGGTCTCGGTATCGACTGGGTGCCGAACAAATGGCTGACGGTAAATATGGCGCCGGTCACCGGAGGATTCACCATCGTCGGAAGCGAGAGACTGAGGAAGAACTACGGAATGGAGAGGCGGAAGAAGTACGCCGATGAGGAGACGTACAAGGACGAGAAGGACGATAAGGGAATCTACTACACGACAGGGAACTACTACAAGCCGGCCCGTTTCGAGTTCGGTGCCCAGCTGACCGCCGATGCCAAGGTCAAGGTCAACGACAATTTCGAGGGATCCACACATCTGCTCCTGTTCTCCAACTATCTCAATGACCCACAGAACATCCGTGTGAACTGGGACACCCGCATGATGTGGAAACTCAGCAGGTTCTTCTCGCTGAACATCACGACCAACCTCATCTATGATGACACGGTTCTCATCACGGACAAGGACGGCAACACCGGCAGGAGGGTGCAGTTCGCACAGGCTCTCCAGTTCGGTTTCACCTACACGTTCGCAAGCAAGAAATAGATTTCCTGAATATGCAGGAGCGTTTTGACAGAATCCTGAAAGGGCTGCTTCCCGACGGGGAGGCGGTCCTTTTGGCTGTCAGCGGCGGCGTGGACTCCATGTGCATGGCAGATCTGTTCTTCAATTCCGCCATCGTAAGGCGTGTCGCGTTGGCTCACTGTAATTTCCATTTGAGAGGGGAGGAGAGTGACTCGGACGAGACTCTTGTCCGGGAATGGGCCGGAAGCCACGGGAGCATATTCATAAAGAAGGATTTTGACACTTTGGGGTACGCCGCTTCGAAGGGAATAAGTGTCGAGATGGCGGCGAGGGGACTGCGCTATGCCTGGTTCGCGGAGGTGTGCCGTGAAAGAGGTTTTTCCGCTCTGGCTGTCGCCCATAACGCCAACGACAATGCGGAGACGATGATCCTGAACCTGTTGCGTGGAACCGGAGTGAAAGGGATGACCGGGATGCGGCGCCGTTCGCCTCTTCCGGGTTCGGACGCTACGCTGATCCGTCCGCTGCTCGGCTTCCCGAGGAAGGACATTCATGAATATGCCGTCTCGCATGGCCTGCGGTGGCATGAGGACAGTACCAACGCCGATTCCGCCTACAAGCGCAACTGCGTCCGCAACGAGATATTCCCGCTTTTCAAGAGGTTGAATCCTTCGTTTCTGGCGACTTTGAACGAGGATATGGAACGCTTCGCGCAAGTTCAGTCGGTGGCCGATGAATATGTCCGTTCGGTCTCGGCGGAGGTTGTCCGTTCCGGCTCTGACGGTCTTCCCGTGATCGATCATCGGAAACTTAAGCGGAAGAGGGATTGGGGATATGTCCTTTTCCGCATTCTGGAACCTTTCGGGTTCGCCTCTCCGGTTGTCGCTGATCTGGCGGATCTGCTTCGCAGGGGCGGAACCGTCAGCGGGAAGACATTTGTGTCTGATGAATATTCCGTTGTCACCACTGCCGGAGAGATTGTCATCTATCAAGCCGCCGGGCTTGTTGAGGAGGCGGTTCTTACCATTGAAGATCCGGGAACATATTCATTGGACGGAATAAGATTCTCCGTCTCTCTGTCCGATGATGTGAAGAATGTGAGGGCCGATTCGGGAGAGATTAAGTTCGACACGGCCAAGATTCCGTTCCCTTTCACGATAAGGCATTGGCGGAACGGCGATTGGATGCGCCCTTTAGGGATGCGGGGGCGCAAGAAGCTCAGCGACATGTTCGTGGATCTCGGGTTCAGCCTTCCTGAAAAGAGGAAAGCCCTCGTCATCGTTGGCGAAGGCTCCCGTGTCCTGGCTTTGATAGGCCACCGCATTGATGACTCTGTCAAGGTGACGAAGGGCACGTCCTCCGTCACGATTGTCCGCCTTATCTGATCTCGATCCCGAACGGCATTCTCGCGAAGACAAGATCCCCCTGCCCCTTTGCCCAGGTTCTCTGCCAGTTAAGCAGCTCGCCTGCAAGGCTTTCGAACGGAGTCCCCTCCAGAGCGTTGGCGACAGCTTTCTCGGCAGGAGCGCTGGACATCCCGAATTGCTGCATCAGCTGCTCCATCAATGTCAGAGGTTTAGGATAGCCGGTGATGCCCCAGTTGGAGATTTCCGGATCCCCGGCCAGGGAAGCGGCGTAGGAGATCGCGTCCTCCAATGTTCCGATCTCGTCCACGAGTCCGATCCTGAGAGCGTCCGCGCCTGTCCAGACACGTCCCTGAGCTATGTCGTCCACAGCCTCGAATGTCATGTCGCGACCCTCGGCCACGATGCTGACGAAGCTGTTGTAGATGTCATCCACGTAAACCTGCATCCAGGCGGTCTCCTCCGCGTCGAACGGCCTTGTGAGGGACAGCATGTCGGAATGCTTGTGGGATTTGACCGGAACCATGTTGACATGAACCACGTCCTTGAGGGTCTTGCTGAATTCCGGAATCGCGGAGAACACTCCGATCGAACCGGTGAGGGTTGTGGCGTTTGTGAAGATGTGGTCGCAGCTGTTGGAGATCCAGTAGCCGCCGGACGCCGCGTAGTCTCCGTAGGATGCGACGACAGGCTTCACGGCTCTTGTGAGGTCGATCTCTTCCTTGATCTTGCTGGCCGCCAGCACTGTACCGCCCGGTGAGTTGACCCTGAACACGACGGCCTTGACTGTCGAGTCCGCGCGGACTTTGGCTATGATGCCGGCGAAGCGGTCTCCGCTGATGTTGTTCGGGTCGTTCTGCTCGACTATGTTCCCTTCGGCATAGATTACGGCGATCTTTTTCTTGGCGGTCAGGTTCTGCGTGGCCTTTGCTGCCGCATAGTCGCTCAGCGGTATGAACTTCACATCCTTGTAGCTGTCCTTGCCGGCAAGGTCCGCGAGTTTTTCCTTATAGTCCTCGACGCTGAGAACCCCGTCGGCGAGGTTATGGCTTACCATGTCCTCCGGAAGGGCGATTGTAAGGTGGTCTATGAAATAGTTGAGGGAATCCACGCTGATCCCTCTGCTTTCCGCTGTTTCTGCAGCCACGGTCTCCCACATCGAGTCGATCATCTCCTGGTTCTGCTCCATGTTCTCGGGACTCGGTGCGTTCTTGATGTATGTCTCGCCGGCGCTCTTGTACTTTCCGTGGCGGATGAGCTGGTAGTTCACTCCGAACTTGTCAAGCAAGTCCTTGAGGAACATCATTCTTCCGCTGATTCCGAGCATGAAGTTGTTGCCGCCGTGGTGGCTTGTCGTGTAGATCTTGTCAGCCACGGACGCGAGATAGTAGCTGCCCGACGTGAACGCCTCTCCGTAGGCGATCACCGCCTTGCCGCTTTTCCTGAAACCTGTGAGGGACTTGCGGATCTCCTCAAGTTTGCTCAAGTCGCCGGCTCCGTCAGTCTTGACGAGGATGTAGCTCACACCCGGATCCTCGGCGGCCTTGTGAATCGATGTCACGGCATCCCAAAGTCCAACAGTGGATGTCTCGTTACCTTGGAGGGAGGACAGAGGATTGCTTTCCCGGGTCTGTTCCGAAATAGCGAGTTTGGACATGTCCATGAGCAGCACTCCCTCTTTTGGAAGTGGTGCGGAAGAGCCTCCTGACAGAGAGGAGGCGGAGGCGATCATTGAGCCAAGCATCATGAAGAACATGAAAAACTTCACGATGCCCCAGATGAACAGACCGCACAACACGGCCAGCACCCATTTGAAAAATTCTTTTTTGTTCATATTCCTGAATTTGTTTTGTTTTTGTCCGATGATGATTGGATGCAAAGTTAATCCTTACCGATCGTAAATCCAATCTTATCGTTTGATTTCTGCCGGAGAATGTGTCTGGCATAAACGTTATCGGGAAGCTGAACATGTTATTCTGTGAGAAAGAGCGATTCCTGCTGTGCGCCCTTTCTGACAGCCGCATCCTGGATGGTTCGCCTACGGATTTCTTTCGTCAGCACGGAAAGAGATCGGGCTGCAAAACCGGCATCGTCTGCTGATATAGCGAAGGCGCTGTTTTTTTTTGTAAATTTCTTGTTTATTTTCTGCCACAATTATTTTGTTGAACGGATTTTTTATTTACCTTTGCATTCCCTTGATTGCAGGGAACAAAGTTTGGAGAGGTGGTAGAGTGGTCGATTACGGCAGTCTTGAAAACTGTTGAGCTGCGAGGCTCCGGGGGTTCGAATCCCTCCCTCTCCGCAAGTGGTCTTGAAAATCAAGAACTTACAGCGATTACGAACAAATTTACGAACAATAGTAAGTTTGTTCGTATTTGTTTTCATTAGCCCTTATTGAACTCCATACCTCTGCGAGTTTTCGATTCAGTAGAAGTATAGTTCATCATCTTCTGATGAC
>CAVFMX010000074.1:0-15814 GCA_963623745.1 Bulleidia sp. | reverse complement strand
AGATCGTAAGCGTCACGGGACTGTCATCCGAGACAGTCGAGGCTCTTAAGTAAAGCTCATAGTTACCGAAACATCGTAGCCTCCATTTCTTACAGGGACGTTCTTCACTTTTCGGTCAACTCCTTTTCAGGATGACCCCACAGCCGACCCTGCCAAGTGTTGCGCTCCTCCAGACGCTTGTCAAGCAGACGGAGGATCTCGAAATTGCGGACAAGACCCCAAGGGGTGTCGTTGACGAAACGGGGAGGAACCTCGCCGGCGACACGCTCGATGTAGAGGTCCGGACGCAGACGTTCAAGGATGTCGATGACAAAATCCAGATACTCCTCCAGACCGGGCCGGTAGAAGGCTGAGGGATCGGCGGCATATTCCTTCTCCATCGCCGTGCCTTTGACGATCTGGAGCTGGTGGAACTTGACGGAACGCAGCGGGAGGGAGGAAATGAGACCGCACTGGTCAAGAAGCATGTCTCGGGTCTCGCCGGGAAGGCCGAGGATGAAATGGGCTCCGGTGTCTATGCCTCTGGAGGCGGTCATCTCCACGGCCCGGCGGGCGCACTCGAAATCGTGCCCCCTGTTGATGCGGTGCAGGGTGCCGTCGTAGCAGGACTCGATCCCGTACTCGACCACCACTATCGGAGCGGAGATGGTGCGGCCGGCTCCTTCAAAGAACCCGCCGCCGGACGATAATCCCTCAACCTTCCTGATGGACGATCCCGAAATCACACCGCCCCCGGAAGACGGATCCTCTCCCGACGGCACCCCCGGCGACCGGCTCCAACCAGGAATGCCACGGCCGGAAGCAAGATCCGCGAGATAGTCCAGTTTCTCCTCATCGACGCAGTCCGGGCGCGTGCCCACCACGATGCCGACCACCTCCGGATGCCCCAGGACCTCCCCGTACAGAGCCTTCAGCCTCTCCAGCGGAGCATAGGTGTTCGAATATGCCTGAAAATACGCCAGATAGTACCTCGCCCTCGGGTAACGCACCCTCTGGAACTCAATTCCCTCGTCAATCTGGACCAACAGCGGCTTGCCCGGCGTGCTGTAGCCCGGATGAAATGCGGCGTTGTCGCAGAAGGTGCAGCCGCCCCGCCCCACGGTTCCGTCCCGGTTTGGACAGGAGAACCCGGCGTCCAGAACCAGCTTCTGAAGCCGCTCGCCGAACCTGCGCCGGTAGTAGCCGGCAAACGAATTGTACCTTTTGCCTTCCGGAAACTCAAACATGTTGCGGATCATCTCTTTCCCGCCGCCTTTCCCCGGCTCTGCCCCGGAAAAGTACGGCATATCGCTTGCAAAACTAATGATTTGTGAATATTTTTACAACCCGGAACAGCCGCGGGATCTCCTTCCCGACCGCCGGAACAGCCGTCCCCGGAAGGAAGACGCATGCGGCCGCCTGGACATATTCCATAAAATCAGCAAGTTATGAATATATTTCCGAAAATTCTGTCATCCGTCGCCGTCCTGACGGCCGCCAGCCTTACCGCCACGGCGCAGGACTTCCCCGGAAAGTGGGCCGTGGTCAACCTGTCCGCCAACTTCATGCGCGAGGCCCCGGACTATGCCGCTGAACTCGGGGACCAGGCTCTGATGGGGACCGTCGTCGAGATCCTTGACACGTCCGGCTACTGGGTGAAGATCAAGAGTCCGGAACCTTACACGGCATGGGTGAACGAACTCGGGCTTGTCCCGATGGGGGAGAAGGAGCTGCGGGACTATCTTGAAGCCCCGAAGTACATCTGCACGGCCACCTTCACCCACATCTACGAGGAGCCTTCGGCTGATTCCCGGATCGTCACCGATTTCGTGCTCGGGGACGTGGTGCGGATTCTGTACAAGACCCCGGGCGGAGAGACCGGCAGCATCCGAAGCTCCATGAACGCCCGCAAGGACCGCGCGCAGGGCCGGCCCGCGCTCAAAAGACGCTTCGCCGGTGTAGTGCTGCCGTCCGGGAAGACCGGCTACATCCCCGTGAAGGATGTCGCCGTGTTCCGCGACTGGGCGAAAGGCCGTAAGGACAGGACTCTGACCGGAGATGGTTTCCGCCAGGACCTTCTGGCCACGGGCTGCCGCTTCCTCGGAGTCCCGTACATGTGGGGAGGCACGTCAGTCAAGAACGTGGACTGCAGCGGATTCACCCGCAGCGTCTATTTCGCCAACGGAGTGCTGCTTCCACGCAACGCCTCCCAACAGGCGAGGGTCGGAGAGGACGTGGGAATATTCACTCCCGGCGGTGATGTCGATTGGAGCGGACTTCTTCCGGGCGACCTTCTGTTCTGGGGCAAGGCCGCGACCGACAGCACCAAGGAAAGGGTCACGCATGTGGGCATGTACATCGGCGGCGGCAGGTTCATCCACTCCTCGCAGGTCGTGCGCACAGGTTCGCTCGACTCATCCGCCCCGGACTTCTATGACCGCCGTCCTCTGAGGGCACGCCGCATCATCGGCCAAATCGACGGACCCGGCTCCGGAATCATCTCCACCCTCCGCAGCCCGTTCTACTTTCCGGGCAGCGTCCCGTCTTTTTGACCCCGCACCCTTCTCCCCGCCGACTATTGCGTGAAAATTTGTATATTTGCCAAATTTATTTGATCACACACATGGCGAAGTTTGTAAACAGAGAGATTTCCGAAGGCCTCACCTTCGATGACGTTCTGCTGGTTCCGGCACATTCCGATGTACTCCCTCGTGACGTGGATGTCACGACAGATTTCACGACCGACATCAAGCTCCACACCCCGATCGTGTCCGCCGCTATGGACACCGTGACGGAGGCTGATCTTGCCATCGCGATGGCAAGAGCCGGAGGCATCGGCGTGATTCACAAGAACATGACCATCGAGAAGCAGTGCGAGCAGGTTCGCCGTGTGAAGAGGGCCGAGAACGGCATGATCTACGATCCCGTGACGATCAGCCCTGACGCCACCGTGGGCGACGCCCTTGCGATGATGAAGAAGCATCACATCGGAGGCATCCCTGTCGTGGACGCCGGCGGCTTCCTCATCGGAATCGTCACGAACCGTGACCTGAGGTTCCAGGAGGACATGCGGCAGCCGGTCTCTCAGGTGATGACAAAGGAGAACCTCGTGACCGCCCAGAAGGGCACAACCCTGACCGAGGCCACGAAGATCCTCCAGCACAGCAAGGTCGAGAAACTTCCAGTTGTGGACAAGGACGGCAGACTTGTGGGTCTCATCACCTACAAGGATCTGATGAAGATCAAGGACAACCCGATCGCCTCCAAGGACAGCAAGGGCCGTCTTCTGGTCGCCGCCGCCGCCGGAATCAAGTCAGACACCATCGAGAGGATCGGCATGCTGATCGATGCCGGAGCCGATGCCGTCGTGCTTGACACGGCCCACGGCCATTCCGAGGGTGTTCTCCAAATGATAAAGAAGTCATGCGACGCCTACAAGGATTTCCAGATCGTCGCCGGCAACGTCGCCACGGCCTCCGGAGCCAAGGCTCTCGCCGAGGCCGGAGTCAAGGCCGTCAAGGTCGGCATCGGCCCGGGCTCGATCTGCACGACGAGAATCATCGCCGGCATCGGAGTCCCTCAGCTCACCGCCGTGATGGAAGCCTCCTACGCCCTTAAGGGGACGGGAGTTCCGGTGATCGCCGATGGAGGCATAAGATATTCGGGAGACATCGTCAAGGCTCTCGCTGCGGGTGCCAGCACCATCATGGCCGGCTCGCTGCTCGCCGGGACCGAGGAATCCCCGGGAGAGACCATCATCATGAACGGCCGCCGCTTCAAGTCCTACCGAGGAATGGGGTCGCTCGAAGCGATGGAGCAGGGTTCCAAGGACAGGTACTTCCAGGACATGGAGTCCGACATCAAGAAACTCGTTCCGGAAGGAATCGTGGCCCAGGTCCCTTACAAGGGAACCGTCTCCGAGGTCGTCTATCAGCTGGTAGGCGGTCTGAGAGCCGGAATGGGCTACTGCGGAGCGCACGACATCAAGGCCCTTCGCGACGCACAGTTCGTCCGCATCACCAACGCCGGATTCCTGGAGAGCCATCCTCACGATGTGACCATCACCAAGGAAGCCCCTAACTACTCCCGTTAAACACTGATGGAAAGGAGTCTGAAAATATTCCTGCTGGTCGCGGCCGTTGCCGCCGCCCTCCCTTCCTGCAAAGCAGTCTCCTCCCTCATCCACGATGGAGAAGTGGTCGTCAGGATGGGGGATCACAAGCTCTACCGCTCCGAACTGGACGGCGTGATCCCTAAAGGCACGTCGCCGGAGGACAGCGTGAATCTGGTCTGTGCCTACATAAACTCCTGGGTCAGGGACAAGGCGTTCGTGGACATCGCCCAGCAGCGGCTTTCCAAGGAGGAGAAGGATGTGTCGAAGGAACTGGAGGCCTACCGTCAGTCCCTCCTGCGCTACCGCTACGAGCAGAGGTACATCAACGAAAGGCTGGACACGGCAGTCTCCCCGAAACAGATTGAAGAGTACTACAATTCCCATCAGGAATCCTTCAAACTGGAGCGTCCGATCCTGAAGGCCAGATTCCTGAACATCCCCAAAGACTCGCCCAACCTGGTCAGGATCAAGAGGTTGATGTCTTCCAGCAATGTGGAGGACGTGATCGCCGCCGACAGCATCGCCTTCAACTCGACCCAACGCTACCACGACTACTCCAACGGCTGGATCGATGCTGTCAAGCTCGCCGCCGAGTTCGGAGTGGACTATGTCCAGATGCTTTCGCAGAGACAAGGCATGTTCATCCAGATGCCCGACGGCGGGGACAGGGTTTCCGTCGCCTTCATCGCGGACTACCGGAAGGCAGGGGCGGTCGCTCCTGTGGAATATTGCGAGGATCGGATCCGCGACATCATCATCAGTGGAAGAAAGCATGATCTCCTTACCGGTTTGGAACGGGACTTGATAGAAGACGCCAAGGTTAAGGGGAATTTTGTAATATATTCGAAATGACAAGGAAAATAGCAATCACCATCTTCGCCCTCGCAGCGACCTGTGCGGTGGCCTCAGCCCAGAAGTACAAATGTGTTGACAAGACCGTCGCCGTCATCGGCAACGAGGCGGTTCTGATCTCCGACATCGAGGGTGCCGTCAAGGATCGCAACGCCCAGGGCCTGTCTTCGGACAGGAATGTCCGCTGCGAGGTGCTGGAGTCCATCCTTGAGTCGAAACTGTTCCTGATGCAGGCGAGGATCGACTCCCTCACGGTCAATCAGGACATGGTCGAAGGGAGCCTTTCCCAGCAGGCCGACAGGATGCTGACCTACCTCGGCGGCGAGGACAAGGTAGAGGAATATTTCGGGAAGCCGCTCTACCGCCTCCGTCAGGAATGGCGCAAGCAGTACGAGGACATGAGCCTCACCCAGCAGGCGCAGCAGGAGATCATGAAGAAGATCCCGGAGATGACACCTTATGATGTCAAGGAATATCTCGACACCGTCGATGCCAAGAACCTCCCGATAGTTCCGATCAAGTACCAGCTCAGCCAGATCTGCCGCTACCCGGACCGCGAGGCCGCCGACATGGCAGTGCGCGAGAAGCTGCTGGATCTGCGCGAGAGGATCATCAACGGAGAGAAATTCTCCACCCTCGCGCGTATATATTCAGAAGATCCGGGCAGCGCCCGTAAAGGAGGTGAGCTCGGAATGGCTTCAAAGTCAATCTTCTGGCCGGTCTTTTCGGATGCCGCGATGGCTCTCAGGCCGGGCGTGATCTCCCAGATCGTGGAGACCCCGGACGGATTCCACCTCATCGAGGTCATCGAGAAGAAGGGTGACATGTTCAACGCCCGCCACATCCTCATGAAGCCGAAGTACACCGATGAGGACAGGGAGAAGGCATTCAAGACTCTGGACAGTCTCCGCACCGAGATCAACAACAACGCCGTGACGTTCCGGATGGCCGCCAATTTCTACTCCCAGGATCCGGCCACCAAGACCAACGGAGGCCAGATGTCCGACCCGAACACTGGTTCGGCCTATTTCGAGATCGACCAGCTCAAGCCGGAGGACTACAGGGCGATCAAGGATCTGAAGGAGGGGGAGATCTCCGAACCGGTGGAGTCCACCGACAATGACGGCCGTCAGGATCAGGTCAAGGACTACGTCGTCGGCAAGACCATCTACAAGATCATCCGTGTTGACAGGATCATCCCGGCCCACACGGCCTCGTTCGACGAGGATTTCAGCCAGCTTCAGGAACAGGTCCGCCAGGACAGGCAGATGAAGGCGATCGATGAGTTCCTTGCCGGCAAGATCAAGGAGACCCACATCGTCATTGACCCTATGTTCAGGGACTGTGAGTTCCGCCGTCCCGACTGGGAGTCAAAGTTCGCCGAGGACTGATGCTTGCGGGGCGTCTGGCATATTCATTTCTCCTTCTGCTTCTCTCGTCCGGGCTTTCCGCCCGGCCAACGGAGCGGAAGGACAGTCTTGTGCGCCTTCTCGGCTGCGATGAGCTGCAGCAGGTTGAGGACTACGGCTACAACTTCAGAAAGGCTTTGGGCCATGCCCGTTTCGAGCACAACTCCACCCTGCTGATCTGCGACACGGCTCTGTGGAACGTGGACCGGAACGTCATCAACGCCTTCGGCAACGTCCGGATCATTCAGGACAACACCGTCCTGAGCAGCGAGAGCCTTGACTACCTGATCGATCAGAATCTGGCTCAGTTCAGGGGATCTCTGGTTCAGCTTCGGGACAAGGACGGCAACACTCTCCGGACTCGGGATCTGGACTACAACACCAAGGACAGCATCGCCGTTTTCCGGGGCGGGGGAGCCTTGCGCGGCAAGGACGGACAGATCATCGAGAGCGATGACGGCCACTACTACTCCAGCCTCAAGACGTTCACCTTCACGAACAACGTCAACATGTACACAGACTCCGTCTTCGTGAAGACTGACGATCTGGAGTACAACACCGGCACCAGCATCGCCACTTTCGGGACCGGCACCAATGCCTGGAGGGACGACAACATGCTCTCCTCCAAGGCCGGTGTCTATGAGCGGAATTCCGACAGGTTCACCTTCACGCGCGACGTCCATCTTCTGACCGAAAGCCAGGAGGCCTGGGCCGACACGCTCGTTTACCACAGGACCACTGGTGACGTGGAGATGTTCGGCAACGTGGAGCTGCTTGACACCACCCGCGACGTGGCCGCCCTTGCCGGCTACATGCAGTACATAGACTCGATCTCTTTCATAAGGATGACGCGGGATCCTGCCGTGGTCGCCGTCAGTGTGCAGGGCGAGAAGAGGGACACTGCCTACATCGGTGCAGACACGTTGATCCTCAGGTCCATTCCTAAATGTGACATTTCTCCTTCGGAGATCTCCGATTCCGAGGCCCGCATCAAGGAACTGAGTGTCGATCCGGTCACGGAGTACCGCCGCAAGGCAGCCGAGGAGGCTCGCGCCGCAGCCGAGGAGGCAAGGAAGAAGCTGGAACAGGACGATCCTTCCGCCGCCGGAGCCGTGGACAAAGGCGCTGCCGGAGCGGGAAAACCGTCCGGAAAGACGGACAGGTCCGGCAAGGCCGAAGGGATCTCCGCCCCATTGTCCGGAGGGCAGAGCCGGAGCGGACAGAACCTTCCCGCCCCGTGGGATGATGTCATTGAATATGCCCCTCCCCGTTTCCGTCTGCCTGACACCCTGAAGTCTCCCGTGGATTCCCTCCACGCTCAGAAAGACGGTCTCGGAAGCCCGAAGGACTCTCTTGCTCTCCAAAAGGACTCTCTTGCGGCCCCCAAGAAATCTCTTTCTGCCCTGAAGGATTCCATTGCGGCTCCCAAGGAGTCTCTCTCTGTTCCGAATGGCTCCCTTTCCGCTCCCGGAGACTCTCTCAAGGCTCCGAATGACACCCTTGCGGCTCAGACAGACTCCCTTGCGGTTCCCAAGGACTCCACGAAGATCAGTTTCGTCTATGGAATAAAGAATGTCAAGGTCTTCCGCAGCGACATGCAGGTTTCCTGCGACTCTCTGGCCTACACGGATTTGGACTCCCTGATAAGGCTCTATGAAAGCCCGGTTGTCTGGAATGAGATCAAACGTCAGTACACCGCCGACAGCATCACCATCGTGGTGAAGAACCGGACCATCGACCGGGCCAGCCTGATGTCCAACGCATTCATCATCGTGCAGGAGGACTCCCTGTCCTTCGACCAGGTCAGGGGAGCCGAGATGATGGCCTATTTCGACAGCACCGGCACATTGAGACGGTTCGATTCCCTTGGCGGAGCGTCCGGAGTGTTCTACATCGAGGAGAACGGCTCCCTCGCCACCGTCAACAAGTTCGAGTCAAAGATGCTGACCGCCATCCTGAAGGACGGGGACATCCAGGACCTCAACTATTTCGATGCCGTGAAGAGCGATGCCTACCCGGTCGTCCAGATGAAGAAGGACGAAAAGATCCTCAAGGGCTTTGACTGGCAGCCTGACAAACGTCCCAAGGGACCGGAGGACATCACGTCCTACAAGCCGAGGGAATCCCAGCGGAAGGCCTACGAGGATGTCCCGAGGGCGGAGTTCGTCCAGACTGACATCTACTTCCCCGGTTACATTGAAAGTGTCCACAGGATGCTTGCCGCGCAGGACTCCCTGAAACGGATCCGCAACGCCGAAAGGAAGCGCCTTGAGGCCGGGCGCAAGGCCGAGGCGGCCCGGCTCGCCGACAGCCTGAAAGTCGTGGCCGACAGTCTGGCTCTGAAAGACAGTCTGATGCGCAGGGACAGCCTCGCGTTGAGGGACAGTCTGGCTCGGAAGGACAGCCTCGCTTTGGCCGACAGCCTTACATCCCGTACGGATTCCCTTGCCCGGATGGCGGACTCCTTGTCGCGCAGCGGCACCTCGTTGAAAGATGCCGAGCGGAACCGGAAGAAAGCCGGGCGGGAAAAGGCCCGTCAGGACCGGTTCGCCGCCAAGGAGGCCAGATGGGCGGAACTTGACGAGCGCGATGCCGCCAAGGCGAAGGCCCGGGAAGAAAAAGCCCTGAAAAAGAAACGCCGTAAGACCCTCAAGACCGTGAAAGCGATGGAGGCCCGCCGCCGGAAAGAAGAGCGCATCATCCAACGCTACAAAGCCCGCTTCGAAAAGCAGAAATCCGGAAGACTCTCCTAAACAGCCTCTTATTTTTTTTGTACCGAAAAATCTCTAAAGAAGTTTCTTCCGGAGCGAATCGATCATGTCAACGGTCATCGTCTCAAGGTCGAAGGACGGTTTCCAGTCCCATTCCTCGCGGGCGCAGGAATCATCCATCTTGTCCGGCCAGGAGTCGGCGATCGCCTGACGGACAGGATCCACCTCGTAGCGCATCCTGAATCCAGGGATATGCTCCTGGATCTTCCCGCGCAGAATCTCCGGATCAAAGCTCATGGACGCGATGTTGAACGAATTGCGGTGCTTCAGTCTGGAAGGATCCGCGTTCATGATGTCCACGGCTGCCTTCAGAGCGTCAGGCATGTACATCATGTCCATGAATGTCCCCGCAGCGATAGGGCAGACAAACTCCTCGCCCTTGACAGCAGCGTAGTAGATCTCCACGGCATAGTCGGTGGTTCCGCCTCCAGGAAGCGTCACATTGGAGATAAGCCCAGGAAACCTCACCGAACGGGTGTCCACACCGTACTTCGTGTGGTAGTAGTCGCTCAGCAGCTCGGTCGCCACCTTGGTCACGCCGTACATCGAGCGCGGCCTCTGGAGCGTGTCCTGAGGAGTGTTCTGACGCGGGGTCTCCGGCCCGAACGAGCCGATGGACGACGGAGTGAACACGGCGGCATTGTTCTCCCGCGCGATCTCAAGAATGTTCATGAGCCCGTCGATCTGGATGTGCCAGGCCAGCTGCGGATTCCTTTCCGCCACGGCGGAGAGCAGGGCTGCCAGATTGTAGATCGTGTCGATCCTGTACTTCTTCACGATGCCCAGAAGCTGCTCGCCGTTGCAGACATCGGCCTCCTCCGCCGGTCCGCTCTCAAGCAGGACCCCCTTAGGTTCGGCACCCTTGATGTAGCCGGCGACGACATTGCCCTCCGGGAACATGTTCCTTATCTTCATTGTCAGTTCGGACCCGATCTGTCCGGTCGAACCTATCACAAGTACATTTTTCATTGCTGTTCGCTTGGTGATCCTAAAAAATCTTCACTGTCCCGGCGGAGGTCTTCCTCCGTCTGTCCGGCGGGTGCAAATTTACATTATTTTCCTTGACATGGGTCATGTTGGCGTTAAAATCCAATAATATTTCCTAAAAAATGATGATATTTGTCAGTGCGAAGCCGAAACGTTTTAAAAATTGTCAGAATATGTACGGAAAATTCCAGGAACACCTGAAGGCCGAACTCGCTTCAATCAAGGAAGCCGGCCTCTACAAGGATGAGAGAAACATCGCCTCCGCCCAGTCCGCCGAGATCACCCTCCAGGACGGCAGCAAGGCCCTTAACTTCTGCGCCAACAACTATCTCGGCCTCGCCGACTCCCCGAGGCTCATCGAGGCTGCCAGGAAGGCTATGGACGAGAGAGGCTTCGGAATGTCTTCGGTCCGCTTCATCTGCGGAACCCAGGATCTTCACAAGCAGCTTGAGGCCGCCGTCTCGGACTTCTTCCGCACCGAGGACACGATCCTCTACGCCTCCTGCTTCGATGCCAACGGCGGAGTGTTCGAGCCGCTTCTCACCGCTGACGACGCGATCATCTCCGACTCCCTGAACCACGCCTCCATCATCGACGGCGTGCGTCTGTGCAAGGCTGTCCGCTACCGCTACGCCAACGCCGACATGGCCGACCTTGAGCGTTGCCTCCAGGAAGCCCAGGCCCAGAGGTTCCGCATCATCTGCACCGACGGAGTCTTCTCGATGGACGGCAACGTCGCCCCGATGGACAGGATCTGCGATCTGGCCGAGAAATATGACGCCCTCGTGATGGTTGACGAAAGCCACTCCGCCGGAGTCGTCGGCGAGACCGGCCACGGAGTCGCCGAGCGGTACAATTGCTACGGCCGCATCGACATCTTCACCGGAACCCTCGGCAAGGCCTTCGGCGGCACCGTCGGCGGATTCACCACCGGCCGCAAGGAGATCATCGACATGCTCCGCCAGCGCTCACGCCCTTACCTCTTCTCCAACTCCCTGCCGCCGATGATCGTCGCCGCCGGCATCGAGATGTTCAAGATGCTTGGGGAGAGCAACGAACTTCACGACCGCCAGCAGGAGAACGTCAACTACTTCCGTGACAAGATGATCGCCGCCGGATTCGACATCAAGCCGACCCGGAGCGCCATCTGCGCCGTGATGCTCTATGACGCGCCGCTTTCCCAGAAATTCGCCGCCAGAATGGCCGAAGAAGGAATATTCGTGACGGGCTTCTACTACCCTGTGGTTCCGAAGGGCCAGGCCCGCATCCGCGTCCAGCTCTCCGCCGCCCACAAGCGCGAGCACCTCGACAAGGCCATCGCCGCCTTCATCAAAGTCGGCAAGGACCTCGGCGTCATCAAAAATTAACACAGACGAATATGACTGAAAGGCTGTCGCCTTAAGGTGATCCTCCCCGCTCCGTGGGTTCACTCCCTCTTCGGGAGCCAAAGTCTCCTTAAGGCGACAGCCTTTCAGTTACTGTTCAATGTTTCACTCTGCGTAGAGCGAGATGATGTTGAGGATGACCTGCGAGGCCTTCTCGATGCTCTGGAGCGGCACGAACTCCATCTTGCCGTGGAAGTTCAGCCCTCCGGCGAAGATGTTCGGGCAAGGCAACCCCTTGAAACTCAGGTTTGCCCCGTCGGTTCCTCCGCGGATCGGCTGGATCTTCGGCCTGATTCCCGCCATCTCCATCGCCTTCACGGCCTTCTCCACCACGTGGTAGTGCGGCTCCACCTGCTCACGCATGTTGTAGTACTGATCCTTGACCGCGGCCGTGGCCGTTCCCTCGCCGAACTTTGCGTTGATGAAGTCCACGCACTTGATCATCAGATCCTTCTTGCTCTCGAACCCGGCGCGGTCGTGGTCACGGATGATGTACGTGATGTCCGCCTCCTCGACAGTCCCGCTGAATCCCACGACGTGGAAGAAGCCCTCGTACCCCTCGGTGAACTCGGGCCTCTGCTGGACCGGCAGCAGCCCGTTCAGCTCCGTGGCGATCAGGATCGCGTTCTTCATCTTGCCCTTGGCGTAGCCCGGATGCACGTTGCGTCCCTGGATGTGGATCTTCGCCGAAGCCGCGTTGAAATTCTCGAACTCCAGCTCCCCGATCTCCCCGCCGTCCATCGTGTAGGCGTAGTCCGCCCCGAACTTCTTGACGTCGAACTTCACGACCCCGCGCCCGATCTCCTCGTCCGGAGTGAACCCTATCCTGATCTCCCCGTGCCTGAACTCAGGGTGCTCCGCGATGTACTGCACCGCGTCCATGATCTCCGCCACGCCGGCCTTGTCGTCCGCCCCCAGAAGAGTGGTTCCGTCCGTCGTGATCAGCGTCTGTCCCACGTAGTGAAGCATCTCCGGGAACTCCGAAGGCTTCAGCGCAAGGCCGGGCACACCTTTTAAAGGAATGTCCCCGCCGTCATATTCATTGATGATCTGAGGCTTGATGTCCGCCCCCGATGCGTCCGGAGCCGTGTCCACATGGGCGATGAATCCCACCGCCGGCACCTTCGCTCCGATGTTCGAAGGGATCGACCCCGTCACGTAACCATGTTCATCAAGAGTGGCCTCCACCCCGAGAGCCGCCAGCTCGTCGCGCAGCATCCGCAGCAGATTCAGCTGCTTTGCCGTCGAAGGCTGGCTCTCCGATTCCTCGTTCGACTGAGTGTCAACGCTGACGTACCTCAGGAACCTGTCCAAAACTTTTTCCATATTCATTGAAGATTATTCCTTCGCCCTCAAAGACGCGATGACCGTGTAGGCGACGATCCCGATGAACGGAATGATCGCGATGGCCTCGCCGTACTGAGCGTTCCATCCCGTCAGGAACCAGTCCACATTGAAGAACTTGAGCAGCGCGCTCACGACACCCATCAACGCTCCGCCGGCGATGAATCCCGAAGCGATCAGCGTACCCTTGTTCAGACGCGCCTCGTTGGTCGCCTTGTCCTTCGAACGTGTGCTGACGTACCACGAGATCGCTCCTCCGGCCAGCAGAGGCAGGTTCAGATCGATCGGAATGAACATCCCGAGCGCGAACGCCAGAGCCGGGATCTTGAAGAAAGTCAGCACGATGGCCAGTACGGCCCCGATCCCGTAAAGCAGCCACGGAGCGCCTCCGCCGTTCATCATCGGCTGGATCACAGCCGCCATCGCGTTCGCCTGGGGAGCCACAAGCGCGTCGTCGCCGACGAACCCGTAGGTCTTGTTCAGAACCAGCATCACCCCGCAGACAGTCGCGGCGGCCACGGCCACCCCCACGAACTTCCAGCCCTCCTGCTTCTTCGGAGTGCTGCCGATCCAGTAGCCGATCTTCAGGTCGGTGATGAACGACCCCGCCACCGAAAGCGCCGTGCAGACGACCCCGCCGATGATCAGTGCCGCCGCCATTCCGGCGTTGCCTTTAAGTCCCACGGCCACAAGGATGAGTGCCGCGATGATCAGCGTCATCAGCGTCATCCCGCTGACCGGGTTCGTCCCCACGATGGCGATGGCGTTGGCCGCCACGGTCGTGAACAGGAACGCGATCACCGCCACGATCAGCAGCCCCACGATCGCCTGCCGGACGTTGTCCACAACCCCGCCGAAAGCGAAGAAGGCGAACACCGCCAGAAGCGTCAGCGCGATGCCGAACACGATGGTTTTCATCGGGATGTCCTCCTGCGTCCTTTCGGTGCTCACCGCCTTGTCTCCCTTCCTGCCGAACTCTCCGACAGCCAGCCCCACGGCCGACTTGATCACACCGAAAGACTTGATGATGCCGATGATGCCGGCCGTCGCGATTCCGCCGATTCCGATGTGTCTCGCATAATCCTTGAAGATCTGGTCTGGACTCATCTCCCCGATGGTCATCGTCACCCCGGTGTTCATCAGGTCGATCACCTGACCGCCCCAGATGAGGTTCATCAGCGGGATGATCACCAGCCACACCAGGAAGCTGCCGCAGCAGATGATGAAGGCGTATTTCAGCCCTACGATGTAGCCGAGACCCAGCACCGCCGCTCCCGTGTTCAGCTTCAGCACGACCTTCGCCTTGTCCGCGATGGCCTGTCCGAATCCAAGAACCGTCGTGCTGACAGTGTCCGCCCACGCCCCGAAAGTGCTGACGATGAAGTCGTAAAGACCTCCGATGAGGCCGCTGACCGCAAGCGTCCCGGCACCTTTGCCGCCCCCTTCGCCGCTCACGAGGATCTGGGTCGTCGCGGTCGCCTCAGGGAAAGGGTACTTCCCGTGCGTCTCCTTGACGAAATATTTCCGGAAAGGGATGAGGAACAGAATCCCCAGGATGCCGCCGAGCAGCGACGACAGGAACATCTGCATGAAGCCCACCTCCACCCCGAGGATGTAGATGGCCGGCAAAGTGAATATTGCACCCGCCACCACGGCCCCGGAGCATCCTCCGATCGACTGGATGATGACGTTCTGCCCCAAACCTTCCTTCTTTCCCAGCGCGCTTGTCAGACCCACCGCGATGATTGCGATAGGGATCGCCGCCTCGAACACCTGCCCCACACGCAGCCCCAGATAAGCCGCTGCCGCGGAGAAGATGACCACCATCAGCAGACCGACGCTCACTGAATATGCCGTCACCTCCGCCCATTCTCTTTCCGCTCCCAGCGGCGGCTTGTACTCTTCGCCCGGCCCAAGCTCCCTCTGAGCGTTCTCCGGCAATGAATTTCTCGTTTCTTCCATTGATCGTTGTTACGTTTTTCCTGTTTTTCCCGGCCGCCGAGCCTGTCGAAGCGACGACAGCCCCTCGGCACAAAAGACAAAGATACTATCATACAAGGTAAAAATCCCCGCATGTCGAAAATATTTATGGAAAAATCTCAAAAAAGTTTGGAGGAAAAGAAAAAGTCCGTATCTTTGCAGCCCGTTTCGAAAGAAGCGGCACAAAAATGTTCATTGACAATACTGAGAGATCACAACGAGGTAAGAAAGAAGAAAGAGATTAGCCGTGCGGGGGCATGTGAATGTGTCCGCACAGAGGTTAAGCAATTTCACGAAGACGAAGATTCACAGAGAAAGAGAAGTCAGGGCGCACAGAGGATGCCTAGGCTTCGGCAGGCGATGAAGGACGCGGTAAGCTGCGAAAATGTCCGGGGACCCGCAGACGGGGATTGATCCGGACGGATCCGAATGGGGCAACCCGCACGGCTGAAGGCCGTGCACCGGACGGGAGTCCGGGGCGAACCCGGGGAACTGAAACATCTTAGTACCCGGAGGAGAAGGAAGAAACGATCGATTCCCCAAGTAGTGGCGAGCGAACGGGGAGGAGCCTAAACCGTCGCGTTCGAGGACGCGTCGGGGTTGTAGGACCAGGGGCAAGGCCGCCCGGGGTAACCGGAAGGGTCTGGAAAGACCGGGCGCAGAGGGTGACACCCCCGTACGGGCGAAGCCCGGGCGGCCTGCCTGGCACCTGAGTAGGGCGGGGCACGAGGAATCCTGTCCGAATCCGCGGGGACCATCCCGCAAGGCTAAATACTGCCGAAGACCGATAGTGGACCAGTACCGTGAGGGAAAGGTGGGAAGCACCCCAGGTAGGGGAGTGAAATAGAGCCTGAAACTGTGCGCTTGCAAGCGGTCGGAGCACCGGGGACGGTGTGACGGCGTGCCTTTTGCATAATGAGCCTACGAGTTGCGCCGCGCCGGCGAGGCTAAGCCATTCAGTGGCGGAGCCGCAGCGAGAGCGAGTCTGAACAG
>CAVFMX010000073.1:0-8040 GCA_963623745.1 Bulleidia sp. | reverse complement strand
GGGCGTTCGATGATTCCCTGTACGTCCTTGAATCCGGAATCTGGAGCGGGGCGAAGTCGGCGGCGTTCGGTGACGCTGTCGTGTGGTTCGCTTTCGGTGGCGAGGCCGTTGTGGACATATTCTGCTACAGTGCCGATCGCCCATCCAAAATCACCATCGTCTCCGAGACCGACAGTGTAGCCCGGCGTCTCAGCAAGAGGCGTGTGGACACGTTGTGCGGCTCGTCACCCGGCATCGCCAATGTCATCCGGAAAGTCTTTGAGACCAACGCCTATCATTTCGAAGACGAGGTTGTCTGGATGGCGGACAAGGAAAATGCCAGCGAAAGGTACAGAGCCTTGATAAGCGACCATCCGGAACTGATCCTGAACGTGCCGCTGAAGAAGATAGCGTCGTACCTCTGGGTCACTCCCCAGTCCCTGAGCAGGATCCGTGCGGCGATGGTACACAGGGACTGAATTCAGTGCCGGCAAGCAGGCTGCCGTCGAACTTCTCCACTTTCTCCCCGTTGATGATGTACTTGTCAAGTGTGTCCGCCGGAGCCGTGGACACGGAGGCATTGAGACCCGATAAACCTTTGCGGATTTGATTTTTATTCATATCTTTGCATCGACAATTTTGTCGAACATTGTTGTTGGATTACATTGTCGAACAGGAATGTCTAATCGGGCATCCGGTTGACAGGTTACAGGATAAAAAGCATAAATTATTAACTGTAAAAGAATTATGAGAATAGCAATACTATCATTCGTGGTCATCGGAGCGGTGAAGATACTGCTCACGGAAAAGTATATTCCCGAAAATGATGATAAGAGGTAAAATTATGGCGGAGGAGACGATGGACACTGCCGCAAGGATTCTCAATGCGGCGGAGGAAGAGTTTATGGAGAAAGGCTACGGCAACGCCAAGATGATGTCAATCGCCGCCAGAGCCGGCGTGAGCCACTCCATGCTGCACTATTACTACAGGTCAAAGGAGAAGCTGTTCCAAAGGGTATTCAACGAAAAGGCACAGCTCCTCACGGAGATTCTGGAGGGAATTTACAACAAGGATCTGAGCATGAAGGAGATCATCACGCAATTCATCAGAAAACAGTTCAACCTTATGATGGAGAACGACAGGTTCATCTGGTTCATAATAGACGAGCTGATACACAACGAGGAGAACCTGATGAAAGTCATCGACTTCGTGAAACCGAAACTTTCAGATTATCTGGTCTGGTTCAACAACCTGCTGGAAAAGGAAATCGAAGAGGGACACGTCCGGAGCATCAGCGTGAGAAGTCTGCTGATGGACATCATCGCTCTGAACGCATCCTCGTTCCTGTGCATTCCGACGCTGAAGAAGCTTGAGCCGGAACTGGATCTGAACGGGTTTCTGCTGGAACGTCGGGAAGAGAATGTGGAGTTCATCTGGAATGCGATCAAAAACGGCGACAATCAATGACAATACCGATGAAACTACTTCTGACAGCAATGCTGGCTACCGCAGCCGCCCTCCCCTGCCCCGCCCAACGGCCAGTCAGCCTTGAGGAGTGCTACGAAGCGGCGGAGAGGAATTATCCGATGGTTCGGCAATATGAGCTGATCGAGAAATCAAAGGATTACACCTTGTCCAATGCTTCGAAGACATACCTGCCGCAGGTGACTCTGTCGGCCAAGGCAAGCTGGCAGTCGGATGTGACCAAATTCAATCTTGACAAAGAGAAACTGGCACAAAGCCAGTTCGGCAGCATCATTAATCCAGACGAACTTGAAGGCATGATCCCGACTATAAGCAAGGACCAGTACGGAGCCTCGATCGACATCAGTCAGACTATCTGGGACGGTGGAGCGGTCAAGGCACGGAAAGAAGCGGCGACAAGCCAGGCGGAGGCCGATGCGAAAAATGTTGACGCAAGTATCTACGGACTGAGGGCTAAGGTGAACGAGATGTTCTTCGGCATAATACTTATGCAGAGCAATATCGAACAGTGCGAGCTTATGCTCTCAAATCTGGAGACCAATTATAGGAAGGTGGAATCCTACATCGAGAACGGGGTGGCCGGGCAGGCGGACCTGGACGCTATCATAATCCAGCAGCTGAAAACCAAGCAGGAGGCACTGAATCTCAGGAACACGAAAAGCGCCTATCTACGGATGCTGAGGCTGCTTACCGGACTTGACATTGATGAGAGCAGCGAACTGACTAAACCAGAGCCGATAATGAGCGGCAAGACCGGAATCTTCAGGCCGGAACTTGCGATGTACGAGGCGCAGCTCAAGGCGCTGGAGTCCCAGAACAAGCAGATCACCGCCGGGCTGACCCCGAAATTCGGGCTGTATGTCAGCGGAGGCTATGGCAGACCGGGACTGAATATGTTGTCCGACGAGTTCAAGCCTTACTTGACGGCGGGAGTCAGAATGACTTGGAACATAGGCAATTTCTACACGAAAAAGAACGACCGACGACTTTTGGCGGCCAGAAAGCTGGGGATCGAGACCCAAAGACAGGGCTTCCTGCTGAACACAAGTATCGATGTCAGTGGCAAGGACAGCGAGATCAAGACCTTACGGGAGCAACTTGAATATGACGATGAGATCATCGCGCTGCGCAAGTCCGTTCTCAAGGCCAATGAGGCGAGGATGGAGGAAGGGACGATTTCTGGTTCGGATCTGGTCGGCTTCATGAACGACGAACTGCTGGCAGAGCAGGAGAAAGCCAGCCACGAGGTGAGGATGCTGCTTGCTATGTACAACCTCAAATACGTGACAAACAACTAATTGCAATAGATAAATGAAAAAGACACTGACATATTCATCATTACTGGTCCTTGCGCTGGCGATGACCGCCTGCGGGAAAGGCAACAAGGCTTACGACGCTTCAGGAGTTTTTGAATCGACCGAGGTGACGGTCTCAGCCGAAGGAAACGGAAAGATAATGAGTCTGGATCTCCAGGAAGGAGACCGACTGGAGGCTGGAGACGTTGTCGGGTGCATCGACACCGTGCAGCTTTACCTCGGCAAGATCCAGCTGGAGGCCAACCACAGAGCCGTCGGAAGCGGCAGACTGAACATTTCCAGACAGATTGCCGCCCTGGAAAGCCAGATCGCCAAACAGAGACAGGAACTGGGCAGGTTCACGAAACTGGAGCAAGCAGGTGCGTCGAACCGCAAGCAGGTGGAGGACATCCAGGCTCAGATTGACATTCTCGAACGCCAGTTGGCCGCCCAGAAGGAAAGCCTTCAGAACGCCAACAGCAATGTCTCCGGACAGACCGACGCCCTTGATGCACAGATGGCGCAGCTTGTGGACAGAATCCGCAAGTGCGTCATCACCAGCCCGGTAAGCGGAACCGTTCTGGCAAAATATTCAGAAGCGGGAGAACTCGCCTCACAGGGACGCGCGTTGTTCAAAGTGGCGGATCTTGAGAACATCAGGCTCCGCGCCTACATCACGGCCGACCAGCTGACGAATATCAAACTCGGGCAGGCCGTCAAGGTCTATGCCGACCAAGGCACATCCGGAAGAAAGGAATATGACGGCACGCTCGTCTGGATTTCGGACAAAGCGGAATTCACGCCAAAGACCATCCAGACACGGGACGAGAGGGCTAATCTTGTGTATGCCGTGAAGATCGCCGTGAAAAATGACGGCCTGATTAAACTTGGAATGTACGGAGAAGTCGAATTCTGATGATGAACAGTTCGTTGACCGAATCAGCGGTACGGGCGGAAGGGCTTGTGAAGTCCTACGGCAAGGTCAAGGCGTTGGGCGGAGTCTCGCTCGATGTCCGCCACGGCGAGACCTTCGGGATCATCGGCCCGGACGGAGCGGGGAAATCCACCTTGTTCCGTCTGCTGACCTCCCTTCTGGTACCGGACAGCGGATCGGCGCGGGTCGAAGGATTCGACACCGTGAACGATTACCGGGAGATCAGGAAGATCATCGGGTATATGCCCGGGAAATTCTCTCTGTACCAAGACCTTTCCGTGGAAGAGAATCTTATGTTCTTCGCAACGTTGTTCGGCACGACGATAGATGGGAACTATCACCTGATTGAGGACATCTATAAGCAGATCGAGCCGTTCAAGGCCAGAATGGCCGGAAAACTGTCAGGAGGGATGAAGCAGAAGCTGGCTCTTTGCTGCGCCCTGATCCACAAACCGAAGGTTCTGTTCCTGGACGAGCCGACGACCGGTGTGGATCCGGTCTCCAGAAAAGAGTTCTGGGATATGCTCGGAAGGCTGAAGAACGACGGAATCACGATTCTGGTCTCGACACCGTACATGGACGAGGCCGGAAGATGCGACCGGATAGCCCTTATCAGAAACGGGAAGTTCCTGACCGTCAACAGCCCGGCCGGAATCATAGCAGAGTTCCCGGACCGGTTATATTCAGTCCGTTCAGACAGGATGCACGCCCTGCTGGGAGATCTGCGGGCATATTCAGGAACGATCAGAGCCTTCTCGTTCGGAGAATCCGTACACCTTTCCACGGGGGATGGATTCAGAGAGGAAGACCTCAGAAGGTTCATGCAGGACAGAAAGCACAATAATATAGAAATAAATGCGATCCAACCGTCCGTGGAGGACTGCTTTATGAGAATATGATGGCGGAAACAATTCACACAGAAAGCCTTACAAAGCGTTTCGGGACATTCACAGCCGTGGATCACATCTCTTTCGATGTGCATCACGGCGAGGTGTTCGGATTCCTCGGTGCGAACGGAGCCGGGAAGACCACGGCGATGAGAATGCTCTGCGGCCTGAGCAAGCCTACGTCCGGAACCGGAACTGTGGCGGGTTACGACATAGCCCGTCAGCCGGAGATGGTCAAAAAGCACATCGGGTATATGAGCCAGAAGTTCTCCCTCTACGAGGACATGACCGTGAAGGAGAATCTGGTGCTTTTCGGCGGGATTTACGGAATGAGCCGCAAGGAGATCGCATCCAAAACTGACGTACTCCTTAACGAGTTGAATTTCAGTTCCGAAAAGAACACCATGGTCAAGGAGCTGCCCTTGGGATGGAAACAGAAACTGTCTTTCTCGGTCTCCATCTTCCACAGACCCGGAATCGTCTTTCTGGACGAACCGACCGGAGGGGTGGATCCGGTGGCCAGAAGGCAGTTCTGGGAGATGATCTACAAGGCGGCCGATAACGGAATCACCATATTCGTGACAACTCATTATATGGATGAGGCTGAATATTGCGACCGCGTCTCGATCATGGTGGACGGTCAGATCAAGGCTTTGGACTCCCCTGCCGCATTGAAGCGGAGTTTCGGAGCGGAAAGTATGGACGAGGTTTTCCGCCGCCTGGCAAGGGATGCCAAAAGAAATGGAGAATAACAGCGGATGAAGCCATTAATAGCGTTCATACAGAAAGAGTTCCAGCATATCTTAAGAGACAGATGGACTCTGCTCATAATAGTCGGGATGCCGATCGCTCAGCTTCTGCTGTTCGGATTCGCCATCACGACAGAGGTGCGCAACGCCTCCGTAGCGGTCTTCGATCCGGTCAATGATGAACTCACGACACGGATCATCGAACGGATGGATGCCAGTGAATATTTCAACGTCAGCGAAAGGATCACAGACATCGACCGGATCAACGACATATTCAGGGAAGGAAAGGTCAGCCTCGTGATGGTCTTCAGCGACAATTTCTCGAATGAAATACTCAATGGCGGCGCATCCGTGCAGCTCATCGCCGACGGAACTGATCCGAATCAGGCCTCGATGATCACGGCCTACGCCAGCAACATCCTGGCCACTTGCCAACAGGAGATCGCGGAGAAAAGCGGGATGGCGGGAATGTCGATCACACCGGTCATCAGAATGCTTTACAACCCGCGGGGCAAGAGCGCCTACAATTTCGTGCCTGGAGTTATGGGTTTGATTCTGATGCTGATATGCGCGATGATGACGGCAGTGGCCATCGTCAAGGAGAAGGAGACCGGCTCGATGGAGGTGCTGCTCACTTCCCCGATAAGCCCGATGATGATCATCATCGCCAAAGCTATTCCGTATCTGGTACTGTCAATCTTCAATCTGGTGCTGATTATTGTCTGCGCCGTGTTCGTGATGGGAGTCCCGATCGCCGGAAGCCTGTTCTCGCTGGCTCTGGTCTCGATCCTGTTCCTGATCTGCACACTGTGTCTGGGACTTCTGATCTCAACTATGGTCGAGACCCGGATGGCGGCGATGATAGCCTCCGGAATGGGTCTGATGATGCCTACGATGCTGCTTTCCGGACTTATATTCCCAATCGAAAGCATGCCCCGCATCCTGCAATGGATTTCCACGATTGTCCCGGCCCGATGGTACATCCAGTCGATCAAGATGATAATGATCCAAGGCACGCCTCTGAGCTACACGCTGCCGGAAATCGGAGTGCTGTCCCTAATCACCGTCATACTCATCGCCCTGAGTGTCAAGAATTTCAAGACAAGATTAGCTTAAGAACATGTTATCGTTCCTCATAGAAAAAGAGTTCAAGCAGCTGGCTCGGAACAAGATAATCCCGAGGATGCTGGTTGCGCTGCCGCTGATGGCGATGCTGGTCTTCCCTTGGGCGGCGAATCAGGAGATCAAGAACATCCGTGTGGATGTGGTTGACAATGACCATGGTCCGCTGTCGCAAAGACTTATGGCAGAGATCGGAGGCTCGGCCTACTTCAACATCTCCGGCACCTCGGACTCCTACCCGGACGCATTACGCAAGGTCGATTCCGACGAGGCGGACATGATATTCGTGATTCCTCAGAACTTCGAGAAGGATCTTGTGAACGGCCAAGGCACACAGATCCAGATCGCCGCGAACTCCGTGAACGGCACGAAAGGCACGCTCGGCTCGTCTTATATGGTGTCAATGATCTCAGGATCAACGGCTCTGCCGGAATATTCAGAAAAGGTGAAGGTCCTTTCTGCGGGAAAGGATATTCCTTCATTCTCGGTCAGCCCGCTCTACAAGTTCAACCCGTCGCTTGACTACAAGGTGTTTATGGTGCCGGCGCTGATGGTGATGCTTCTGACCATCATCTGCGGCTTTTTCCCGGCTCTCAACATCGTCGGCGAGAAGGAAAGCGGCACCATCGAGCAGATCAACGTCACCCCGGTCGGAAAGTTCCAATTCATTCTGGCAAAGCTGGTTCCGCTCTGGATCATCGGAGTCGTCATTATGAGTTTGAGCCTGCTGCTCGCCAAAATCATCTATGGAATATCCCCGGCCGGCAGCATCTGGACACTTATGCTTTTCTCCGGAGTTTATATTCTTGTGGTGTCCGGATTGGGGCTCGTGATCTCGAACTACGCCTCGACCATCCAGCAGGCGATGTTCGTTGGATTCTTCTTCATCATGATCTTCTTCCTGATGGGAGGAATGTTCACTCCGGTCAGCAGCATGCCTGACTGGGCGCAGGCGATAACAATCGTCAATCCTCTTAAATATTTCATCGAGGTGATGCGTCTTGTTTACCTGAAAGGCAGTAAATTTGCGGACATGATTCCTCAGTTTCTCGCCTTGTGCGGCTTCTCCGTGGCCTTCGGGAGCTGGGCGATCATCAGTTACAGAAAATCAAGTTAATATTCAAATATGAACAGAACATCTGAATATGCTCTCACCATTGTGGTGCCGGTCTTCAACGAGGAGGACAACATCCGCAATCTGGAAAAGGCTCTGTCCGAGTTCATTCCGACGAGCAAGGTCAAGACTTGCGCGTTGTTCGTGGACGACGGTTCCAAAGACGGCGGCCTCAAACTGATCCGGGAAGTCTGCGCCCGTCACAAGGACATCTTCTACATCAGCTTCAAGAGGAACGCGGGGCTTAGCGCGGCCATAAAGGCCGGATTCGACCATGCCTTCTCTGAATATGTCGGCTACATGGACGCAGACCTTCAGACCACTCCGGAGGATTTCAACCTGCTGCTGGACGGCATGAAGGAACACACCCTGATGACCGGCTACAGAGCGAACCGCAAAGACACGGCGTTCAAGCGGATCCAATCCAAAATCGCCAACGGATTCAGGAATATGATGACCCGCGACGGAGCCAAG
>CAVFMX010000072.1:0-6724 GCA_963623745.1 Bulleidia sp. | reverse complement strand
CGATGTTGAAATTGTAGCCGCCGTCTTTCTCCATGATGAAGTCATGGGCGTTGGCTATTTTCGCCGCCTCGATCACACTCTCCATCACGGCGTTTTCCACTCCGAAGGCTATGTTGTTGAAGATCGTGTCATTGAACAGGATCGACTCCTGGTTGACGTTGCCGATGAGGCTTCTCAAGTCAGCGATCCGGACATCCTTGATGTCCGTACCGTCGATTGTGATCGAGCCGCCGGTCGGATCGTAGAACCTCGGGATAAGGTCCACAAGGGTGGATTTGCCGGCTCCCGACGCGCCCACGATCGCGATGGTCCTGCCTTTCGGGATTTCCAGACTCACATCGTCCAGAATCATCCTGTGACCGTCCGGGTAGCGGAAGCTCACATGATTGAAGGACAGCCTGTCATTGAAGCCCGCAAGTCTCTCCGGCCGGGCCGCCTCGATGATGTTGTTCTCCGCGTCCAGGATCTTGTTGATCCTCTCCATCGAGGCCATTCCCTTCGGAATCGCGTATCCGGCCTTGGCGAAATCCTTGATCGGATTGATGATGCTGTAGAGGATCACCATATAATAAATGAATATGGGAGCGTCGATGGTCGCCTTCCCTCCGAGGATCAGCGTTCCGCCGAACCACAGCACTATCATGATGAGCACGGTACCCAGAAATTCGCTCATAGGGTGGGCGAGGGACTGGCGGATGGTCACCAGGTTGCTCTTCCTCCTCATCGACTCGGTGACGTTGTCGAACCTTCCGGACATCTTCTTTTCGGCGATGAAGGCCTTGACGATGCGCAGCCCGCCGAGCGTTTCCTCCACCTGGGCCATCACGTCGCTCCAAAGCTGCTGCACCTCAAGTGATTTCCTTTTGAGGTTCTTCCCCACAATCCCCATCACCCACATCATCAGCGGAGCGAAAAGGAGCGTGAAGGCCGTCATCTGCCAACTGATGACAAGCAGGGCGGCGAAATAGAATATGATCAGGATAGGGTTCTTTATCAGCATCTCGATCGAGCCGGTGATGGAGTTCTCGACCTCCTGCACGTCACCGCTCATCCTTGCGATGATGTCCCCTTTCTTCTCCTCGGAGAAAAAGCCCAGGGGAAGCGCAAGGATCTTGTTGTAGATGTCCATCCTGATGTTCTTCACGACACCGGTGCGGATCGGCACCATGACTGCGGACGATCCGAAGTAGCAGGCCGTCTTCAAGGCCGTCATCACGATCAGGAATATGCACAGGAACAACAGCACTGTGGAGGCTCCCACTGCGGAGATCTGCTGCTCCAGCATCCAATAGACGTTCGACATGAACGCGTCCCCGAGATCATTGAACGGCATGTTCCGGACCTCGCTCCACGGGGTGAATGAATAGACCGTCTCGTTGATCTTGAACAGGATGCGCAGGATAGGCACGATGATCGCGAACGAGAAGATGTTGAACACCGCCGACAGGATGTTCAGGACGATCGAGCCGGCGAGGTATTTCTTGAAAGGCGCGACATAGCGCTTTATCATTGACCAGAATTCTTTCATTGTCAGAGTATTTTTTCCAACCAGTGGAAGATCAGGAATATTCTTTTACGCAGAACATCGTAGTCCAGTGTGTCGGCCGTGTCACCGGTCTTGTTGGTCAGCATCGTGATGCCGGAGGTGAAGACGACGCACGTCAGACCGTTCTCCGTGAAGATCTTCTGGTCTCCGAACCTGCTGTGGAACATTTCCGTGAAACTTTTGCTTCCGTAGTAGCTTGTGGAGATGTCAAGCCCCAGACCCTTGCCCTCGTTGGCCCTCATGAGGTCGAACGTGTACTGTCCGCCGCTGAGCATGATAAGGAAATCATCCCTGTCCTTGTGCAGAGGAGCCATCGTGCTGCCAAGAATGTCCAGCACGACCGTGGAGTGGATCTTGTCCATCGTGATGGTCTGCCCGTCCACCGGATCCTTCAGTCTTCCATCCCGGATGTCCGCAATCAAGGCCTCGGCTCCTGCGGAGTTCCTTTCCTTCGCGTCCGTGGCCACGAAGATCACATTCTTTCCGTAGGAACGCCCCAACTGCTTCATCTTCTGGAACATCTCCGCAAGGCTCAGCATCGCCGCCACTCCGGAGGCGTTGTTGTCGGCACCCGGGTAAAGATTTCCGTCAATGACTCCGTGGCTGTCGTAGTGGGCGCAGACGATGGTGTACATCTCTTTCGTCTTGTCCCTTTTTCCGGGCAGGAATCCGAGGATGTTGCGCCCCACAAGGCTGTCCACCTTGAAGGAGCGGCTCCAGGTGCCGTCAAAAGGCAGTAGCCCGGCCTTCCCGTAACGTCTTGAGAGCCAAAGAGCCACTTCGGCGGCTCCACGCGAACCTGTCGCACGTCCGTGGAAAAGGGTGTCTGTGAGAAACTCCACCTGCATTCTGATGCCTTCGGACGAGATCACCTTCTCGGCGTTTGTCCCTGACGGCACCATTTTTACTGACGCTTGCTGCGCGTGAAGCTCCCCGGCGGTCGCCGAGAGGAGGATGACTATGAAAAATTTACCTAAAATCGTCTTCAAGGCACGATAAATGTTTATCTTTGCAAACGACAAAATTAGGAATTTTAGAAACATGAAAAAAATAAACTGCGTCAGATTTGTCTTTTATTTTTCAAGTGTGGATTTCTTTTGGAAGAAGGAGTGTACTGGATGTACACGACTGATGAGAAAAGGAATATAGGCCGAAAAGAATGAAAAAGATGATGCAGGTTGTTTTTTGAAGGTTTCTTAGAAGCTGTTTTGAAATGATTCCCGAATTTTATCATGCGGAATTTTCGAGGCGGTTTCGGCTTTGGAAGAGGGAGCGTAGCCGTAGCTACGTGACCGATGACAAAGATGGAAATGGCCGGAAAGGCCGTATAAGAAAAGAAAGGGATTATTTCAAAACAGCTTCTCAGGGATGCGAAAAAATAAATCGCTCCGGATTTGAGGATTATTTTGTAACAAGGCATGTTTGTATGAAAAGGTCTGTGCTGACTCTGTCTATCCTGCTGTGCTTCGCATTGGTCTCCAATGCGCAGTACGACAAGGACGTGTTCAATTTCAGAGGCCGTGCGGCCCTGTCGGAGGGAAAATACTCGGAGGCCATCGGCCATTTCAACGTGCTTGCCCGTCTGGACACGACGGACTGCTGGACCTTTTTCTACAGGGGGATCGCCAAGTACAACCTCGGTGACCTGCGCGGCGCACAGGCTGATTTCAACACCTCTGTGCGCCTCAATCCTGTCTTCACCAACGGCTACCATTTCAGAGCCATAACCCTAAGCCGTTTCGGGAAATATGACGAGGCTCTGGCGGATCTGGAGAGGGCGATGGAGCTGAGGCCCGGCCTTGACGGACTCTATTTCAGCCGAGGGGTCACCTACTTTCTTGCCCAGCAGTTCGACAAGGCGGTGGCCGATTTTGACCGTTACATCAGAAAAGATCCGAAAGACCCTTCCGCCTACCTGAACCGGGGAGCGTCCTACCTTTTTCTGAAAGACACCACAAAGGCTCTGGATGATTACAACAGGGCCATCAGGCTGGACCGCTTCGATCCCGAAGGCTATATCCGCCGCGGACGGGTCCATGCCTTGAGAAAGGACTACAAGGACGCCATCTCGGACATGGACAAGGCGATCAGCCTTGACACGACCAACACTTTCGCCTACTTCAACAGGGCTTTGATGTTCTACGACCGGAACGACTACAACGCTGCGATGAAGGATCTGAACCGTGTGCTGAGGGACGAGCCGGGCAATGCCCTTACCCTTTACAACCGAAGCCTCATAAACGCACAGGTAGGAAACATGGAAGACGCTCTCGCCGACATGGACCATGTCATCAACATCAATCCGGAGAATGTGCTGGCCTACTACAACAGAGCTTCCTATTTCGTCAGGATGGGGCGGTGGCTGGATGCTTTGGACGACTACGACAAGGCGATAGAACTCTATCCTGATTTCGCCAAGGCCTACCTGAACCGGTCGTATGTCAAGAACATGCTCGGACGGACAAAGTCCTCGAAGCAGGACTATGACACGGCCCAGAAGAAAGTGCGGGACTACCGCGCGAAGAACTCCACGGATGAGGGTTCCTTCGCCGACACGACCAAGAAGTACAGCGCCCTGATCGCCTTGGACGCCGATTTCGCCAAAAAGGATTTCGACAACGAGCTTCTTCAGAACCGCGACATCAACATCCGGCTGAAATCCCTCTACAAATTCAGTCTGACGGCCCGGCGTGACAACCGGAACATAGCCCTGCGTCACCGTTACGAGAATCCTCTGATCGACAAATTCATCTCCGATTCTCCGGTCACATTGACCGTGTCCAATTCCGATTCTCTGGTCAAACCGGTCTTCGCCCATGGCATAGACGCCTCGATCTACGGCGACTCCTATCTGGCCGCCGGGAATCCGAATTCCCTTACGGATGCGGACAGGGCTTTCATCCGTGGACTCTATTCGGTTCAGTCCAAACAGTACACCACGGCCCTGAACCAGTTTGACGAGGCCGTCAATGCGGAAAGCACAGGGAAATATTCCGAGTACTACAAGGCTTTCTACCATCTGAACAGGGGAGTGCTCCGCGCCGAGATGATCGACTTCATCTCTTCCATCGAGAACAATGTCCAGACCCTCACGATGGATGACAAGGGTACCACAAGAGCCCGCGTGCGGGATCAGGTCAGCCGGACGTACGACTACTCGGAGGCCATCGATGACATGCTGGCCGCCGACAGGATCCTCCCGGGAATCCCTTATGTCCATTTCAACCTCGGCAATCTCTACTGCCTGTCCTCCAAGTTTGTGGAGTCAGTTGACAGCTACACGAAGGCGATTGATCTCTATCCTTACATGGGCGACGCCTACTACAACAGAGGTCTAGTTCTGATCTATCTGAAAGACAAGGAGAAAGGCTGCATAGACCTTTCGCGCGCCGGAGAACTTGGCGTGGGGGACGCCTACAGCGTGATCTCCAAATATTGCGAGGAGGAGAAGAACTGATGCTGAAGTTCCTGAGTCTTTCCAGCGGAAGCTGCGGCAACTGCTATTTCCTTTCGGACGGACGGTCCGGCCTTCTGATAGATGCCGGTGTGAGCGTGCGCCGCCTGAAGAAGACCTTGATGGAGCAGGGCCTTGGTGTTGACTCATTCCAGGCTGTCCTGGTGACTCATGACCATCTGGATCACATCCGTCATCTGGGATCCTACTGCAAGCATCTGAAAAAGCCTGTCTATGCCACATGCACGCTTCATGAGGCATTGGCGCGTCACACGTTCACGCGGGACCACATCGCTGATTTCAGGCAGGTTCTCCCCGATGGTGAGCCTTTAAGAATGTCTCTGCGCATGGATGCCCCCGAGGCGGAACTCCCGCTTGTCAGCCATTTTGTCGTGCCGCACGATGCCACCCAGACGGTCGGCTATTTCATTGAGTGGAACGGAGTCCGCTTTTTCCTGATGACGGATGCCGGCAGGGTGACCGATGAGGCTGTTGAATATGCCCGCCTTGCCGATGCCGTGGTCTTCGAGTCCAATTACGATCCTGAGATGCTCATTGCCGGTCCCTACACACACGACCTTAAGATGCGGATATGTCATGGCAACGGCCACTTGAGCAACGATGAATGCGCCTCGGCCATCCGCCGTTTCTGGCATCCCGGGCTGAAAGATCTGTTTCTCTGTCACCTGAGCGAGAACAACAACACTCCGTCCCTTGCCTTCGAGTCCGCCGCCGAGGCCCTTCGCTCCATCCGTGCGGACGGCTCTCTCACCGCCAAGGAACTGACCAACCTTCAGACCCTTCCACGTACTCACGCCTCGCAGATGTTCATCCTCGACCGCTGATTCCCGCCTGTCACACTTTGGCAGCTGAGCCTGCCGAAGCCCGAAGCGGCCAATTCTATTCAATCGCTTTGTAATACACCGGAGCCGGTCCATCCTCACAACTGAATATCCCGACGAGGTCGCGGAGGAGGAGGTCGGGGCGGACCACACCGCTTTCCCAGAAGTCGTTGCCGCCTTTGGCGTTGAGTCGGTTATTGTCGTTCCAGACCACGCTTGCGGAGGCGTCACTGGAGTTCGTGGCGCATCCTTTAGTGCCGGAATATCCTCTGGCAGAGGCATTCCTCCGAATATTCATCAAGAAGTCCCCGAATAGGGGATTGACGGAAAGAAGCTGCTCCAACGTCCGGCACCAGCCGACGTTCATCCATAGATCCGCCTCCTTTGACAATGAATATGCCGCCTCCACGGAGATCTGTCCGGAGACCGGACTTCCGGCTTTGGCTCCGAGAATCTCACCGCCGGCATCCTTGAACAGAGTTGTGAGGTAACTTTCCTGACCCGGAATGAACCACTGGTCTTTGTACGGGATGTTTACCAGAATTTTTCTTGTTGTTCCCGGAACTGCATTTATGGAACGATCCTCGGTGTTTTTTGTGTCTGGATTATTATGACCGGAATCACAAGAGCCGTTTGCATTCGAAATGCCTTGAACGGAATCACGCAGACTAATGTAGTTATCCGAAACGACTTTCAGCACCGAGTCCGCCGCGGGCATATTCCCGGTCAAGGCTCCGAAAAGGCGGATGTAGGCGGCTCTGGCGACAGGGTGTCGCTCCAAGTGTTCATTGACGATGAAAGTCCGGATTCCCAGCGATTCGAGTTTGGAAAGAAACTGGGATCTGACAGGGGAGACTGAATATGTAAGAAGCAGATCCGGCT
>CAVFMX010000071.1:0-23534 GCA_963623745.1 Bulleidia sp. | reverse complement strand
AGGGCAAGTTCATCATAGATGAACGAGTCGTCAAACCCCGCATCCTTCGCATCCGCCTTCGTGCAGGAATAGTGAATCCTCCTTAATCTGGACCAATAGATGGCTCCCAAACACATAGGGCAAGGTTCACAGGAGGTGTAGATTTCACAATCGCTCAAATTGAATGTCCCGAGCGCCTTGGCGGCATTCCTGATGGCATTCACTTCAGCATGCGCCGTGGGGTCGTTGTCTGCGGTGACCCTGTTCGTTCCGGTGGCGATGATTTCTCCGTTTCTTGTGATGACGGCTCCGAAAGGCCCTCCGCCATTTTTAACGTTATCAACAGAAAGCCCGATGGCTTTACGCATAAGTTCTTTATTTTCCATTTCAATCGCTCAAATTGTTATGCCTGCAATAGCCGTAAAGTTACGGATAATCTTCGATTTGGGACCGCATTTCCCCAAAAATCTTCCTTGCGGGAGGATCGGTACCGGATGCTGTTGCCCGCTACTCGTACCGGATGGCTTCGATCGGGTCGAGGTTGGAGGCTTTGCGGGCGGGGTACCAGCCGAAGAATATGCCGATTATGGTGCAGACGAGGAATGAGACGATTATGCTCCACGACTGGATCAGAATCGGGTAGGACAGCACGACCTTGACTATGTACGAGGCGACCACACCCAGAATCACGCCCAGAAGACCGCCCGTGATGCTTATGAGGGTGGCCTCGATCAGGAACTGGGCGAGGATGTCGCGGCCTTTGGCACCGATGCTCATCCTAAGGCCGATCTCCTTTGTCCTTTCAGTCACAGACACGTACATGATGTTCATGATGCCGATGCCGCCCACAAGGAGGGATATTCCCGCGACCGCCGCCAGCAGGGTGGACATCATGTCGCTGGTGCTGGTCATCATCGAGGAGAGCTCCTGCTGCGAACGGATGTTGAAATCGTCGTCATCGCTCTCCTTCAGCTTGTGGTTGCGGCGCAGCACGTCGGAAATCTCATCGATCGCCTTGTCGGTGTATTCCTCGCTCAGCGCCGAGCAGACGATCTCCTGAAGGTAGGTTATCGCCAGGATCCGCTTCATCACCGTGGTGTAGGGAGTTATGATCAGGTTGTCCTGATCCATTCCCATGCTGTTGTAGCCCTTGCTCTCCAGCACTCCGACGATGCGGAACGGGATGCTGCCGAAACGGATGACCTTGCCGACAGGGTTCTCTCCGCCTGTGAAAAGCTGGTCGATGACAGTTTTCCCGACAAGGCAGACCTTGGCGGCCGTCTTTATGTCCTGTTCGGAGAAGATGTCTCCGTCCTGCACCTTGTAGCCCCTGATGTCGAGAAATTCTTCATTGACGCCATAGACGGAAGTCGGGGTGTTGTTGGCCCCATAGACGGCCTGTCCGGAGGAGTTTACGGAAGGGGAGGCGAGCGAGATGTGGGCGCATTCCTTGCGGATGTCCTCGAAGTCCTTGACTTTCAGCGTCTGCATGTCGTCGGCACTGAGGCGTACCCCACCTCTCATGTCCTCTCCCGGATGGATCATGATCATGTTGGATCCCATCTCGCTGATCTCGGCCTGGATGCTCTTCTTGGAGCCTTGGCCGATGGCGAGCATCGTGATGACCGAGCCGACACCGATGATGATGCCGAGCATGGTCAGAAACCCTCTGAACTTGTTGTTGCCCAGCGCTTTCAGGGCTATTCTGAATAGATTGGCGAAATTCATTGCAAAAATGTTTTATGAATATCCGGCTTCACCGCAATGGCGAGGCTGTCTTTGAATATGTCAGCGGTCGTTCTCGACCGGCAGCTTCGCGAGGGCTTCGGCCGCGTCAAGAATATGCTCGTTCCGCACGTCGCTCGTGACCCGGCCGTCCCGCAGGGTGACGGTCCTGGTGCTGTAGTTCACGATCTCAGGGTTATGGGTCACGAAGATTATCGTGCGGCCCTCGGAATGAAGTTTCTGGAACAGGACCAGCACCTCGAAACTGGTGCGGGTGTCCAGATTGCCGGTCGCCTCATCGGCGAGGATCACGGCGGGATCGTTCACGAGAGCCCTCGCTATGGCCACCCTCTGCATCTGTCCTCCGGACATCTGGTTGCTCTTGTGCTCCAGCCTGTCACCCAGCCCCACAGCCTTCAGAGCCTCCACCGAGCGGTCGAACCTCTCTTTCCTGGAATATTTCGGATTGTACATCAGCGGCAGCTCCACGTTCTCGACCGCGGTGGTCTTGGCCAGAAGGTTGTAGTTCTGGAACACGAAACCTATCTTGCGGTTGCGCAGTGTGGCGCGCTCGTTCTTGTCCATCGTCCTGACCGGAACCCCGTCGAGGTAATATTCCCCGGAGGTAGGGGTGTCAAGGCACCCGAGGATGTTCAGAAGCGTGGATTTCCCGGATCCCGACGTGCCGACGATCGTGACGAACTCACCCTCCGTGATGGTGAAGGACACGCCCCTCAGCGCATGGACGGTCTCGTCGCCCACGATGAAGTTCCGGCGGATGTCCTCAAGTTTGATGACCTCTTTCATGTCACTGTTTCTTTTTGTCTTCCCTCGGTCCCGGAGCGAACGGACTCCTTTCGGCGGAGGCCGCCTTTTTCGGAGTCTCGGCAGAAAGTCCGGTGACGACCACATCTCCGTCATTCAATCCGCTGACAATCCCGGTCTTGTCGCCGCTTGTGTGGTCCGTCTCCACAGCCTTTGGCGAGATTGAGTTCCCGTTCTTCACCCAGACGGTCCTCGCGGATTCGCCGGCGGTTCCGTCAACCGTGATTCCGATCTCCCGGAGCATCTCAGGCTCAGGGTTGAACCTCAGCGCTTTTGTCGGAACCGCAAGCACATCCTTCTCCTCCAGAGTGTTGATCGTGACGTTGGCGGTAAGCCCCGGCTTCAGTTTCAGATCCGGGTTCGGAGCCGTGATCACAACCTCGTAAGTCACGACGTTTGACGTGGTTGTGGCCTCCAGCCTGACCTGCCGCACTGTTCCGTTGAACACATCGTCCGGGTAGGCGTCCACGGTGAAAGACACGTTCTGTCCTTCCTTCACCTGGCCGATGTCAGCCTCGTCCACATCGGCGATGACCTGCATGTCGGCAAGATCCTTGGCGATGGTGAACAGGGTAGGGGTCTCGAATCCGGCCGCCACGGTCTGCCCTTCCTCCACCGCTCTGCTGATGACCACTCCGTCGATAGGGGATGTGATCGTGGCATAGCTCAAGTTCCGCTTTACCTTGGTGAAAGATGCCTGCGCCTGATTGTACGAGTTTTTAGCGGTCTCGTACTGATAATAAGAGGAGTCATATTCAGAATCGCTGACCAGCTCTTTGTCGTGCAAGGTCTTGATGCGGCCATATTCCTTTTCTCTGTACTCGTATTCCGTCTTTGCGGCGGAAAGCTGCGCCTGCGAGGAGACCAGTTCGGCCTGAAGGTTCACCTTGTCCATCTCGGCGATGACCTGGCCGGCCTTGACGATGTCGTTGTAGTCAGCGTAGAGTCTGTCGATGATTCCGGACACCTGCGTGCCGACCTCCACCTTTGTCACCGGCTCGACCGTTCCGGTGGCCGTGACTGAATTGGAGATGTCTATCCTCTCCGTCCTTGCGGTCTCAAGAGTGACGGTCTGCTTTCCGGTCGGACGGAAGATCAGCCAAAGCGCCGCAGCGGCGCAGATTGCCGCCAAACAGATCCATAAAGTCTTAGTCTTCATATTCATTGATTTTATAATTACCTTGGTAGATGTCAAGTAAAGCATTGTTCATCAATGCCGTGTATTTTGATTGGAGAAGCTGGAAGCGGGCGTTCAGAAGGTTGTTCTGAGCGGTCACCAGTTCTACGGTGTTCTTCATCCCGACGTTGAACTGCTCGGCCGTGAGTTCGTAGCTCTGTTCCGCGTAACGGGCCTGTTCTTTTGCTGATGTGTATTTGGACTGAGCCGAGACAGCCTCAAGATAAGTGTCTTCAACTTCTTTCAGCAGAGCCTTCTCCACGCTCATCCGCTCAAGTCTGCTGTTGTCCGCTTCTATTCTCGCCTTGTTGACCGCCGTCTTGGCTTTTCTGCCCTGAAGGATCGGAATCTGAAGGCTCAGGCCGATGCTCTCGTTGAAGTTCTTCTCCATCTGGCTTCCGAAAGAGTCACCCCCTCCGGAGACATTCGTCGTGCCGATGCCGGCGCTGGCCGAAAGGGTCGGGGAATATGCCGACTTTGCCTGGCTGACACTCAAGTCGGCCGCCAGGACGTTCAGCCCGGCCTTCTCTATCTCCGGCATCGATTCAATGGCGTTTGCATAGATCTCCTCCTTGCCCGGAAGCAGTCTCAAGACTCCGGCCTCGTCGTCGGACGGCTCCTCAAGCTCGATTTCGTCGCTGACTCCAAGTTCCAGAAGCTGTTTGAGCTGCAGTCTGTAATTGTCCAATGTGGTCTTCGCCGATGTGATCTGATAGAGGTCGCTTGCGTGCTGGCTTTCCAGCTGGACTACATCGACCTTGCTGAGTTCTCCGGCGTTCTTGAGTTCCACAGCCCTGTCCAGCTGTGCTTTTGAAGCTTCGGCCGTGCTTTCGCTGACTTTGACAGCCTCGATGGCGTAGAGGCACTGCATGTAGGCCTTGACGATGGAGATCACCACATCATTCGTGTTCTCCAGTACGGACAGCGAATCGACGGAGTTCTGCAGGCGGCTCTGCTTCAACGCCGTGCGAAGGCTTCCTCCGCTGTAGAGCGTCATCCCCGCGTTCAGCCCGTAGTTTCCTGACCAGCTTGTGGCTTTGGACGTGCTGTAAACATCCGAACCCACGACCGTGCTGTTCCCGCTTTCGGAGAAAGGTCTGTTGGTGATCCCTTGGCTGACCGATGCGTTGAGCGAAGGGAATATGGCAGCCTTTGCCTGATACGTGTCCTCAAGTCCGGACAGATGTGCGTTCCTGCTTTGGCGCAGGGCGATGTTGTTCTCCACCGCATAGTCGATGCATTCCTGCAAAGTCCATTTCTTCGTCTGCGCTCCGGCGGCCGGAGAAAGTACTGTCAGAGCGGCGATAATGATGATAACGTCTTTTTTCATGTTCATCGAATGATCAAAAACCGGCTGCGAAAGTAACCCTCGGGCGGATCATGATCAATTCAAATCGACGAACGCACGTTTTTCATCGACGAAAATGCCTGAATCATGGCTCTGGCGGCATTGTTGACAAGGAATATTCCATCCTTACGCCGCCACCGAATTGTTCATCCCCAGTGTCCTGCCCTCTTGGACCAGTCCAGTTTCAAGTAGTTGTTGGAGCCATAGTCATCCCTGACCGTGTACAGGACATCGTTTGATTCAAAACTCCAGTGCCAGGAACTTTTGTCCTGAGCGCTGGAGATTGAACATAGCCCCAGCGCAAGTGCCGGGATCATGAATATTCTTGGCTTCGTCATCATTCGCCAACCAATACCCTCACAGGCGGGGCGAGAGGAATGAAGTTTGCCACGTCAACGGCAGCGCATTGGGCGGCGGCTCTTGTGACGGCCTCCGCACTTCTGGCCGGAGCGTCGAACGCGACGAAGGTCTCGTAGTCGTAGGTCCAGGCTTCGCCTTCGGAGAATTTCATTATCTTCTTGTAGATGGCCTCGCGTGATGGGGCGTTGAATCCACCGGTGTTGTAGCGCATGATACTGTTCTCGGTCGGTCTATAGACTCCGTAAGGGTAAGTGTAACCGCCTTCATAGATTCCAACCTTCCCCGAATATCTTGAGTCAGAGATGAATCTCGACCAAAGGATTGCTGCCGGATCGGATGTCAGGTCAACATTCTCGTAGAATCCGTCGGCGAATGACCGCCATTTTTTCAAGTCGGCTATCTCGGTTTCCGGAATGGTGCCTCGTGAGGTGTAGAAGTACTCATCCGCCAGTTTCCCGAATCCGTGGCCGCAGCCTTCGTGCCGCAGGGTTCCGGCATATTCATCCTCACTCCTGCAGAGAGGAACATAGCAGATTGCCTGGTTGTTGCTGTACATCCAGCATGTGCCGGCGTATTTGGCTTTGTTGACGATAACGAAGACTATTGTCTTTGTAAGGTCCACGGACGGCATGTTTTTCCGCACAAAACTGAAGACATCATTGTCATTACCTTTTATGTAGGTGCCGTCCCCGAACTGTGCCGAGAACTTGGTGTCGCCGCCCTCCTGCGCGATGATCCCGTTCTTCGAGACGGAACCGATCCTGTAGATGTTGAACCTGTCTTTCGTGCTCTTGAACGGTTCCTCGGTGAAGAAAGCTTCCATACCGAGATCCACGTGTTTATTGAAAAGATTCTGGTCCTTGTCGGAGAAGGCGTCGCCGACAAACACCACGTCGATTCCCTTGCCGACAGTTGCCGAATGGATCTTGGTCACGACCCCGTCCTGGCTATAGTCGGAAGAGGTGTATGCATTGATGCTCTGGCTTACCGTCACCGTAAGAGCCGAGCCGCTGACGCTCTTGAATACAATGGAACCGCTTCTGGCCGATGTTGAGCCGTTCTCGCTCACCGTGAAGGTGTAGGTACCGGAGCTTTCGGACTTCAGGCTCATCCAGTCAGAGTAGGAGCTCAGCGAGTATTCCACATTCGCGGTCACGGTCATACTTATGTCCTGCTGCTTTCCGTCGATGTCGAAGGAAGCTGGGCTCACCGAGAACAGCTCGTCCGGCTCGGTGCCTGACTGCTTGACGGAGACAGTGACACACTCGTTGTTGTCGTTGCAGAAGACGATTGGTCCTTCACGTGCTTCCGTGGAGGAGTTTGCCTCGGCCTTGAACGTGTAGGTGTCGGTGTCGCCGCCGGAAGTCTTGTCCGTCTGCTTCACCCAATCGGGCTGCGAGCTGATCTTGTAGCCGATGTTGCGGGAGACCTTGACGGTGAAGGACTCTCCCGCCGCCGCCACGTTGAACTCGTTCTTGTCAACGGAGAAGATGACATCGGCGGCGCTCTGCGTCACTTTGACGGTGGCGGTTGCCTTGCCGTCCGTGGTCTTCAATGAGATAGTGGCGCTACGCTCTGTGATGGAGGCGTTTTCTTCGGCGGTGACGGTCACCTGGGCGTCACCGCTGCCGCCGGTCGCATTGATCTTCGCCCAGGATGCGCTGGAAGTTGCTGTCCATGCGGTGTTGGAGGTGACGGCGAACGTCTTGCTTTCGGACTTTGCCGTGAAGGCAAGTTCGGCAGGGGAGGCCGAGAGCGAGGCGTTGGCGCCTGACTGCTTGACGGAGACAGTGACACACTCGTTGTTGTCGTTGCAGAAGACGATTGGTCCTTCACGTGCTTCCGTGGAGGAGTTTGCCTCGGCCTTGAACGTGTAGGTGTCGGTGTCGCCGCCGGAAGTCTTGTCCGTCTGCTTCACCCAATCGGGCTGCGAGCTGATCTTGTAGCCGATGTTGCGGGAGACCTTGACGGTGAAGGACTCTCCCGCCGCCGCCACGTTGAACTCTGATTCTTCGATTGAGAAAACCACATCAACTCCTGCCTGTTGGACAGAGACGGTCTTCCTGACGCTGCCGTCCGACGTGGCGACCGTGATTGTGCCTGTTCTTGAAGTCAGCGATGTGTTCTCTGTGACACCGGCCGCGACGGTGGCTGTACCTTCCCCTTTGTCTGGATCCAAGATGATCCACTCCGCATCTTTGGTGATCACCCAATCGGTGTTGGAGGTGACCGTAAGCATTTCCTCACCCTTGCCGGCAGAAAATGTCAATGATTCCGGGGTTATGTCCAGGGTGGCCACAAATGCTTCCTGATGGACAGCGACAGACGCTTTCAACGTCGATTCCTTGTCTGTGATCGTCACGGTGGCGCTTCTTGGCTGACCGGTCTTGTTCTCATCGGCCTTGACTTCCATGGAGTTCTTTCCCGCCTCTCCTGATGACGGGTAAATGGTGACCCAGTTCGCAGACACTGTCGCCGACCACGCCACAGTTGTGTTGAAGCTCAAAGTGACGGACTGGCTTGCGCTCTCAAATGAAATGCCGGAAGTGACGATGTCTTCCGGAAGTCTGATCTCAGGCGCGACCTCCGGATCGATCTCTTTTCCGGTCTCTCCGCAACCCGCGATAAGGACGGCGATGGCGGCCGCCTTGAGGAAGGTCAGTGGTTTTCTCATCATGGTCTTGAATATTAATCTCTTATTGGTTATTTTTCAATTATCTTTATAGTTTCCAGTTCGTCTCCGGCCGAGTAACCGGTTTGCGAGTGGATCTGTCTGCCTTTCCTGTCATAGACGAACAGTTGAGGGATATAGACCACATTCAGGCTTCTGTAGAGATTCCTGTTTGTGTCATAAAGAAGGGTGAACCCGTCCCAGTCATGGGATTTGGTCATGGCCTTCGCTCTGGAAATTGATCTGCTGTCATCCACCGAGACGCAGACAACCTTGCCATTGCCGTCCTCCACTTTCGTGTCAGGAAATGTCTGTGCAAACATGAACATGGGTATCAGACCCAAAAGAAGGGTGACCGAGGTTCGTAAGGATTTCATCAGCGAACACGTTTTACGTTTATTCCGTGTAAATATAATCATTGCATTCCGAATTTTCAATAGATCTATATTATATGCTGATGATTTCAAAGAAAATTCGTATCTTTATCCTCGATAAGACAACACATAATTTTATTTATTTTATATGAATTTCAAATCTGTTCTGGCATCATTCGCGGCCATTACCGCAGCCATTCTTCCAACCTTTGCAAAGGATGTGACGTATAAGGTCGTTTCCCCTGACGGTCACCTTTGCGCGACGGTTGTCGTCGGTGAGACGGTATCATATTCGGTGACACGTGACGAAGTCACCTTGATTGATCTTTCCGAAATTTCCATGACCCTCTCCGACGGCATAGTGTTCGGAGAAAACGACAAAGTCCGTAAGGTCCGCAAGGCAAGTGTTGACGAGACGCTTCCGACCGTGGCATACAAGAAGGCGCAGGTTCGCGACAACTACAATGAGATCGCCCTCATATTCAAAGAGTTCACTCTGAATTTCCGCGCCTATGACGAAGGAGTGGCCTACCGTTTCACAAGTGCCTTGAAAAATGATTCAAAGGTTCTTGCTGAGAAGGCTCAGTTCAATTTCGCCAAGGATTGGGATGCCCATGTGCCTTATGTCTGCCAGCACACCGAGACTCTGGAGAGCCAGTACTGGAATTCGTTCGAGAACACCTATTCCGTTCATCCTCTGTCACAATGGAACAAGGAACGTCTGGCATTCCTTCCGATAGCGGTGTCAGTGGAAGGCGGGCTGAAAGTCCTGGTCACCGAATCCGATCTCATGGACTATCCCGGGATGTACCTCTACAACGAGGGTGACGGTACAACTCTTACCGGTCGTTTCGCACCATACCCGAAGACGGTCGAGCAGGGCGGACACAACATGCTTCAGGGCGTTGTCAAGGAGCGTGAGGAATATCTCGCCGTATGTTCGGCCGGAGAGTCTTTCCCTTGGAGGATCATCATGGTTTCGACGAACGATGCCGATCTGGCTGTGAACGATCTCGTCTGGAAACTCGGAACCCCGCATGATCCCGCGCGGGATTTCAGCTGGGTGAAGCCGGGCAAGGTCGCCTGGGACTGGTGGAACGACTGGAATCTCTACGGAGTGGATTTCCGCGCCGGAATCAACAACGACACCTACAAGTACTACATCGACTTCGCTCAAAGTCACGGCATTGAATATGTCATCCTCGATGAGGGCTGGGCTGTCAACAAGAAGGCCGACCTGATGCAGGTCATCCCTGAAATCGACCTCCCGATGCTTTGTGAATATGCCAAAGCGCATAACGTGGGTCTGATCCTCTGGGCCGGCTACTATGCCTTCGACCGTGACATGGAGAATGTCTGCCGCCACTATTCCGAGATGGGCATCAAGGGCTTCAAGGTCGATTTCATGGACCGTGACGACCAGTACATGGTTGACTTTTTCAGACGCGCCGCGCAGACCGCAGCCAAGTACGGTCTTCTGATCGATTTCCACGGAGCCTACAAGCCGGTCGGACTCAACAGAACCTACCCTAATGTGATCAACTATGAGGGCGTGCATGGTCTGGAGCAGTTGAAATGGAGCAGTACCGCAGTCGATCAGGTGACCTACGATGTCACGGTTCCGTTCATCAGGATGGCAGCCGGCCCGATGGACTACACCCAGGGTGCGATGCGCAACGCCACCAGGAACAACTACCGTCCCGTAAACTCCGAGGCGATGAGCCAGGGCACGCGCTGCCACCAGCTCGCCGAATATGTCGTCTTCGACTCTCCGCTGAACATGTTGTGCGACTCTCCGTCCAACTATATGGCCGAACCTGAATGCACGAAATACATAGCGGAGTGTCCGACGGTTTGGGACGAGAGCGTGGCCGTGAACGGTGCCCTCGGACGTTTCATCACCCTTGCCCGCCGCAGCGGCGAAGTCTGGTATGTCGGCTCTCTGAACGACTGGAAGGCGCGCGACCTTACTCTGGATCTCGGATTCCTTGGCGATGGCGAATGGATAATGGAGATCTTCCGTGACGGGGTCAACGCCGACCGTGCCGCCCGTGACTACAAGCGCGAGTCCGCCCCCGTTCCCGCCGACCGTCAGGTCAGGATCCACATGGCGCCCGGCGGCGGCTGGACTGCCCGGATAACACAGAAATAGGAAGGCAACCCAAATCAAAGCAGTAAAAGGTGTCCGGTTCAAGTACGGGCACCTTTTATTATCCAAGATAAGAATCTTTGGTGTTGTGGAGGAAATGTAAAGCAAAATCGGTAATTTTGTACTTTTGTTATTTTTTTAAAGGCATGAAAAAAAATGCAGGATTGGTAGATGGCTATAAGCCGATGTGCGATGTCCATTATTTCTCGGATGTGATAAAGGAATATGAACTTCCGCTTTTTCATGCCGTTTGTGATGTGGAGCCGGGACAGCTTAAAATGTTGTCTTTGTTTTCTGGCTGTGGAGGAATGGATATCGGCTTCGAGGGAGATTTCATCTGCAATGTGAAGTCAGTTCCGAAAGATTCCGGTTGGATTGACAAGAAAATCAATAAGAATTGGGTGCTTCTTAAAAAAAATCGCTTTTCCACCATATTCGCAAACGACATTCTGGAGGAGGCCTATCTTACCTGGACGAACTATATGCGGCGCTATAGGAAAGATCCGTCAATCTATCATCTGGAAAGTGTTGTTGATCTTGTTAAACTTCATCATAGCGGATTTAAGGTTTTTCCGGAAGATGTTGATATTTTGACAGGAGGTTTCCCGTGCCAGGATTTCAGCGTGGCAGGTAAGCGATTGGGGTTCAATTCGATTACTTCACACGATGGCAGTAAACTTCCTGAAGAGATTCCTTCGGAAGAGAACAGGGGAAAACTTTATTTTTGGATGAAGCAGGTCATTGATATCACGAGGCCCAAAATTTTTGTCGCTGAAAATGTCAAGGGATTGACGAATCTCGGAAATGTCAAGGATATCATTCAAAAAGACTTTTCCCAAGCGGACGGAGATGGTTATATAGTTCTCCATCCGAGAGTCCTTCATGCAGGAGACTACGGTGTCCCTGAGACACGGGAGCGTGTGATATTCATAGGGATAAGACGTTCTGCATTGAATGGGAAAGCGAGGCGGATTCTCGAAAGTGAAAATATTTCTGACGAGTATTCTCCTTATCCTAAGCCAACACATAAATGTACGGCGCATTCGGAAGGTACTTTAGTTCCCGTTTCCTGCAAGGATGTTTTCGAGGGGATGCTTGAGCCCGAGGAAAGTCATGACATGTCTCAAATGTTTTATTCCAAGGCAAAATATATGGGAAAACATTGCCAAGGACAGACAGAGATTCATATTGATGGATTGGGGCCGACTATACGCTCCGAGCATCATGGCAATATCGAGTTCAGACGTCTGTCCGCCGAGCATGGAGGACAGAATATTCAAGAATTGAAATCAGGATTGGCGGAACGTCGTCTGACACCTCGGGAGTGTGCCATGATTCAGACTTTTCCGCCGGATTATCCGTTTGTTCGGTATAAGGAGCATTCGAGGCATTTCCAGGTAAGCCAGTCGGGCGCCTATAAGGTAATAGGGAACGCTGTCCCTCCTGTCTTGGCTTATAATATTGCCAGACGTCTACAGGATTTGTGGCCGATTTATTTTGAGTAGGCATGGAAGATAATAACATAATCGCCATCCGCAAAGAGAATGTTGTCGAAGCGGATTCCGCATTCGCCCACCTCATGAAAAAAACCGAGGATGACCTTAATGAAAAGGCCGGAAGAAATGTCCGTGAATATAAAGATCTGACAGCTTCTCAACTTGAAAGCGTCTCAATGACTGTAATTCGGGAATGTTGTGAGGGAACTCCTTTTCGTCAGGATGAAATCAAATTGATATCTGGATTGAGCTTTCCCGACATAGTTGCGGAGCGGTATTATGGTGTAGAAGTCAAATCAACAAGCAAAAACCATTGGACTTCTACTGGAAGCAGTATAGTCGAGGCAACCAGAATCAAGGATGTTGAGAGCATCTATATGCTTTTTGGAAAATTAGGTGGTACTCCTGCCGAGTTCAGGTGCCGCCCTTATCAGGATGTTCTGTATGAGATAGCTGTCACCCACTCCCCAAGGTATTTGATTGATATGGAGTTGAAGTCTGGTGAAACTATTTTTGACAAAATGGCGGTCGGATACGATGATTTGAGGACATCCCATGATTCGATCGCGAAAATAAAACGCTATTACAAGTCCAAGGCGGAGGCTAATGGCAATCAGATGCCTTGGTGGATCTCCGGTGATGATGAGGAGGCGGAAACTGTAGGTATGAATATCCGCCTTTGGCAAGATTTGTCTTCAACTGAAAGGGCGGACCTGGTGGCCCAAATGCTGGTGCTTTTCCCTGAGGTGGTTTCCGGTAAGTATGGCAAGGCTGCATTATGGTTGGCCGGAGCGAAGGGCATAGTCTGCACTAACATTCGTGACTTGTTCTCTGCCGGAGGCAAGGTGCGTACAGTGGATGGACAAGCATTGAATGCACCTCTTCCTAGAGTCGTTAAGACTCTGCGTGATAAGTTTGTGAAAATTAGAGCATTGCTTGAGAAGGACTCCCCGATTACCGATTATATCCGCGAATATAATCCGTCCTTGTCGAAAGGTGATGCTTGCGATGTCTGGTTTCGGGAAATTATCAGTGAACTGCCTGACATAAGTGAAGTGTCAGTCAGATCCATATTGGAAAACAATCTAGAATTGGAACAATAAGTACCTGTTGAATGCCGGATACGATGACAAGGGAGCAGCGGCATCATTGCATGTCGCGGATCAGGGGGATGGACACGCGGCCGGAGATGATTGTGCGAAGGTGGCTGCATTCCCAAGGATTCCGGTATTCGCTTCATTCCAGAAGGTTGCCTGGTAGTCCGGACATTGTGCTTAGGAAGTACCACACTGTGATATTCATAAACGGGTGTTTCTGGCACGGGCATTCGGGATGTGGGAAATTCAGGATGCCGCACTCCAATGTGGAGTTCTGGGAAGAGAAGATCCGGCGCAACAAAGAGCGTGACGCACAGGAAACAGCCGCTCTTCAGTCTTTTGGATGGAATGTGATTGTTGTCTGGGAGTGCGAGTTGGACAAGTCGGTTAGGGAAGTAACTTTACGGAATCTGGCTGACGCTGTAAGACGGAAAATAGAACCGGAGTCGATTCATCATATTCCATTGTCAGTGAGGAAACTGTCCTTGAAGGAATAAATAGTATGTGTCTGCGAATGTGCCTGAGTACATTCGCGGAAATATTTGATGAACACTAAATATGTTCGCAAATTGATTATTATCCCGAAATTTATTAATTTTGCATCGCAAAACACGGAGGATTGTCCGAGTGGTTTATGGTGCTTGTCTCGAAAACAAGTCGGCTGAAAGGCCCCACAGGTTCGAATCCTGTATCCTCCGCAAAATCGCCATAATAAATTGAGTGATAATGAGTTATGCGATTTTCTCCAAAAAAACGGGACAAAGACGGGACAAGATTTTTCCTTGTATGACGCCTTGTGTGCGTTGTGCAAAGAAAAAAATTTGCTAACTCCACCGATTCCATACATAGATTTCATTCCTCCGAAACTCGTGACCGGAGCTTATTCATCATTATAAGGATATGTTGAATGATTTGCCGTTATAGCGTGATGTTGGTTGCGAACTGAAAGAAAATTTGAATATTTAAGAATTTTCAGTAACTTGTGGCCGGAGAATACATTGAAATTGTAAATCGCCGCCGATTATGTCTGAAAAGAAACTTTCCGGGATGCTCCCGATTCCGAGGCAATCCATAGAAGATGTCCTGCAAAGGCTTGACATTGCCGACATAGGCAGAACCACAATCCGCCAGTGCGTCAATGTGTCACATGAACTGGAGAGAATTTCCGGAGAGAGATTCATCCATCTGGAGTTCGGCATTCCGGGACTGGATGCATGCCAGGTGGGTTTGGAAGCCCAGAAAAAGTCTTTGGACAGCGGCGATGCCTCCGCCTATCCTCCGGTCTGCGGAATCCATGAGCTTAAAGAGAATGGCTCCCGCTTCATCAAGGCGTTTGTCGGTGCGGACATCTCCCCGGAAGGCATAATCCCTACGGCAGGCTCGATGCAGGGGTGCTACAATCTCCTTCTGGAGTGCGTTCAGATGAATCCGGAGAAGGACACGGTTGTCTATCTCAATCCCGGTTTCCCGTCGCATTACCTTCAGGCCAAAGTGCTTGGCTTCAAGACCAGAATGTTCGACCTCCGCGATTTCAGAGGAGAAGGATTCCGGGAGAAACTGGAGGAGGTGTTCGGCGATGGACGTGTCGCGGCGATATTATATTCAAACCCAAACAATCCGTCGTGGGTCTGCCTGACCGAGGATGAACTTGAAAGTCTCGGAGAACTTTGCACCACGTACGATGTGATCGCCCTTGAGGACATGGCTTACCTTTGCATGGATTTCCGGAAAGACCGTTCCGTTCCGTTCCGGCCGCCGTTCCAGCCGACTGTCGCCCGCTATACTGACAACTGCGTGCTGATGATCTCGGCATCCAAGATCTTCAGTTATGCAGGGGAACGCATTGCGATGGTGGCCATCTCCGACAAACTTTACGATAGGGACTATCAGGCACTTCGCGAACGTTACGGACTCGGGCGTTTCGGTGACAACTTCTCCCTTACCTACCTTTATGTCAACTCTTCAGGCTGTTCCCATTCGGCGCAGTCCGCTTTCGCGGCGATGCTTGGGGCGGCGGCTGACGGTGAATATGATTTCGTGGGCGAGATGCGTGAGTACGGACGCCGGGCCGGAAAGGCCAAGGAGATCTTCCTTCGCCACGGGTTCCACATCGTGTATGACAAGGACCTGGGCGAGGATGTGAGCGACGGTTTCTTCTTCACGGTAGGCTATGACGGTCTCACCGGCAGCCGGCTTCTGCTGAACATGCTTCGCTGCGGGGTCTGTGCCATCACCTTGGTCTCCACGAGAAGCTCCCGTGAGGGAATCCGGGTCTGCGTGTCGCTTCTCAATTCCGAGGACGATTTCCGTGTACTGGATGAGCGCCTTGGATTGTTTGTCGAATTATATAAGTCTGAAGATTAATTGTTTAATGAATGCTGTTTTATGAAATACGTAAGCGCAGATGAGGCGGTAAAACTCGTAAGATCCGGAGACTGGGTCTTCTTTCAGGGAAGCACTGCGGTTCCTGTGATCATTCAGGAGGCTCTTGCCCGCCGTGCGGATGAACTCCGGGGAGTCAACATCGTTTCAGGATTCAACATCACCAAAGGTCCGGCTCCGTTCTGCAGACCTGAGTACAAGGAATCGTTCTTTGTGAACAGCGTGTTCCTCTGCGCTGACCAGAGGCAGTATGTCGCCGATGGCTACGGCAGCCTTATCCCCGGTTTCCTCGGGGAAATCCCGTCCTTGATCCGCCGCCGCGAGATTCCTGTCGATGTGGCGTGCATCAACTGCTCCCTCCCCGACGAGAACGGCTATTGCAGCTACAACATCTCCGCCGACTTGGCCCAGCCGGCCGTCGAGTCAGCAAGGATTGTGATCGCACAAGTGAACAGGAGCATTCCGTACCTCTACGGCACCGCCATGATCCACGAGTCGCGGATAACCGCCGCCATCGAGTGTGATGATCCTCCTGTGGACATGCGGTTCGGCCCTCCGACAGAGATCGAATCGGCCATCGGTTCCTACATCGCCGCCGAGATTCCAGACGGAGCCACCCTTCAGATCGGTGTCGGCGGCATTCCGAACGCTATTCTGAACGGGCTGAAAGACCACAGGCATCTCGGCCTGCACACGGAGGCCATGACCGACGGTGTGTTCCGTCTGATGCAGTCCGGCGTGATCGACAACTCCTTGAAGAAGGTTGAGCCGGGACGAAGCGTCGCCTGTCTGGCTCTCGGTTCCCGTCAGATGTACGAGTACCTTGACCACAACAAGGCGGCGGTGTTCCACGATGTGGGTTGGACTAACGATCCGCAGCGCATTCGGCAGAACCCCAACGCCATGGCGATCAACTCCGCCATAGAGGTTGACCTGACCGGCCAGATCTGCGCCGACAGCATCGGAGACATGATCTTCTCCAGTGTCGGCGGCCAGCACGACTTCATGTACGGGGCGGCTCTTTCCGAGGGCGGCAAGACTTTCATCGCCCTACCGTCCCGCACGGCAAAAGGCAAGGGCAAGATCGTCGCCTGTCTCGCTCCCGGAGCCGGTGTAGTCACGACCCGTTTCCAGACGCAGTACGTTGTCACTGAATATGGTTGTGTCTATCTCCGCAACAAGAACCTCGCCGAGCGTGCCAAGGCTCTCATCTCCATCGCCCATCCTGACGACCGTGAGAACCTCGAACGAGCCGCTCGCGAACGTTTCGGCTACTCTTTCCTGCGTTTGAAATAAAAAGCTCCGGCCCCTGAACTTCTCGAAGGGCCGGAGTTTCTCGTTAAAGTTCAATCTTGTCAAGTTCCGAGATCCACATCCGCACCTGGGCGTCGGAAGGCATTCGCCAGTCGCCGCGTGGAGAGAAGCTCACGAGGCTGATCTTAGGGCCGTCCGGCATGCAGGAGCGTTTGAACTGCTGGCTGAAGAACCGCCAGTAGAACTTCTTCAGCCATTTCAGGATAGTCGCCTTGTCGAATGTCACGTCAGGATGTCTGACGGCGTTCTCCTTCGGGAAGACATCGGATCCGTTTTCCGCCTCTCCGAACGCACGGCATGCCAGATGGAAGATCTTCAACGGAGAATAGCCGTACCTGATGAAGTTGTAGATGAAGAAGTCGTGCAATTCGTAAGGGCCTATCAGATCCTCGGTTTTCTGTTTGATCCGTCCCTTTGAGTCAGCCGGCGTAAGCTCAGGGCTGATAGGCGTGTCCGCGATGTCAAGAAGAATCTCTGCGGCATTCCTTCCGCCGTTTTCGGAAGTCTCCGTGAACGCATTTCCTGCTGCCCAGCGGACAAGGTACTTGATCAGGGTCTTTGGAACGGAGGCATTGACTGCGTACATCGACATGTGGTCTCCGTTGTAGGTGCACCAGCCGAGAGCCAGTTCCGAGAGGTCTCCCGTACCGATCACAAGACCGTTCTCCTGATTGGCTATGTCCATCAGGATCTGCGTCCTTTCGCGCGCCTGAGCGTTCTCGTAGGTGGAGTCCATCACTTTCGGGTCGTGTCCGATGTCCTTGAAATGCTGCTCGACGGCGGACACCACGGAAATCTCCCGTGTCGTCACGCCCAGAACCTCCATCAGATCCACAGCGTTTGACTTGGTGCGGTGCGTCGTGCCAAGCCCAGGCATTGTGATTCCGATCACATTCTCCCTCGGGATTCCGAGCCTGTCGAAGGCCATGACCGTCACCAGAAGCGCCAGCGTGCTGTCGAGGCCTCCGGATATTCCCAGCACTGCCTTTTTGCATCCGATGTGTTCCAGACGCGAGATGAGTCCTGTCGTCTGGATCAGGAGGATCTCCTTCGAACGTTCGGCTATCTCCGCCGGATCACCCTCCGGAAGGAACGGGTGCGGCTCCACGTAGCGGTAGAACTTACGGCCGAAATCAGTCGGAGCGGCCGGACCGAGGTCGTAGCAGGAGTATAATCCGGAATATTCACACGCCGATGTTCCGTCGGGTGTCATCCCCCGGAAGGAATTCTTCTTCTGGCGCAGGACATTGAGTCTTTCGATGTCAAGATCCGCGAAGATCATCGTGTCGTGAAGCTGGAACCGTTCGTTCTCGGAAAGGACGCGGCCGTTCTCGCAGATGATTGACGAACCCCCGTAAACGGTGTCCATCGAAGATTCACCGTAGCCGGCGGAACAGTAGATGTAGCCTGAAACGGTGCGTCCTGATTGGTTGGAAATCAATTCTTTGCGTTGCTGGTGCTTCGTCATCACCTCGTTGGATGCCGAGATGTTCACGATCACCTGCGCCCCAGATGGGGCAAGGAATGATGACGGCGGGATCGGAGTCCAGAAATCCTCACAGATCTCGATTCCGAATGTGGCGTCTCCGACTGTGAACAGCAGGTTCGGAGAGATGTTGCACCTGTGGCCGCAGTACTTGATGATAGAGTCGAAGCCGTCACGGTAGAAGTCCTTTCCGTTGTCAACGAAACGTCCGGAGGCCGAGTTGTCCGGTCCCAGAAAATCTGAGCCGGAGGCGAACCATCGTCCCTCGTCGAACTCCGCGTAGGTAGGGAGGTAGATTTTCGGCACGATGCCCTTGATCCCCCCGTTGCGCAGGACGATGGCGCAGTTGTAGAGGCGTCCCCTGAAACGGACCGGAGCACCGACCACCACGGTGATGTGCTTGCCTCTGGTAAAATCCATGATCTTCCCGACAGCCTCTTCCGATTTGGTCAGCAGAAGGTTCTGGCCGAAAAGGTCAAGGCAGGTGTAGCCGGTTATCGAGAGTTCCGGAAAGACGATCAGCGATGCGCCCTCTTCCTCGGCCTTGCCGGTGAGATCGCAGATCGATCCGGCGTTGCAGTCAACATCCGCCACCTTCACTCTGGGTACGGCGGCGGCCACTCTGAACAGTCCTAAATCCATATCATTACGCATTTGCCGGGTCATTCCCTCTGTCGATCTCCTCAAGCTCGCGGCGGTGCCTCTGGTTGACACAGGTGGCGATCCCCCTGTAGAGGAAATAAAGGCCTATCAGCAGGATGCCGCCGATCTTCCAGGAAAAAGGCACGCCGTTTATCAGAAGCGCCGAGCCGAAGCCGATGATGAACACGGCGAACACAAAGTATAAAACAAAAATGTACTTCATTGTCAATGAATATGTTGTTGATGAGTAAATGACTTGTCCAAAGACTTCCTGATGCCCGCTAAAGCGATTCGATCATTTTGGAGAACAGCGCGCACATTCTGTCGGCGGCTGCGTCGGCGGCCTTGATGACATCATCCCCGTTGTTCACATAGTCGGGGGCATAGTCATCGTGCGCCTCATTCGTGATCACCGAGACTCCGAACACCGGAATGTCCGAGTGTCTGGCGACGATGACCTCCGGGATTGTGGACATTCCGGTGGCGTCCCCGCCGATCGTGCGGATGTACTTGTACTCCGCCGGAGTCTCGTAGGTCGGGCCTGTCCCGCCGTAATAGACCCCCTTGTGAATCTTTATGCCCATCGCGGCGGCGATTTCCTCCGCTTTGGCGATCAGTCCGGGATCGTAAGGTCGGGTCATGTCCGGGAACCTCGGCCCGAAATCGTCCAGGTTCGGTCCGATAAGGGGATTCGGCAACTGGTTGATGTGGTCTGTGATGATCATCATGTCTCCCACCTTGAAGTTGTAGTTGACTCCACCGGCGGCGTTGGACACGAACAGGTACTTGATCCCGATGACCTTCATCACACGGATCGGAAGCGTGACAAGTTCCATCGGATAGCCTTCGTAGCAGTGGATTCGGCCCTGCATGGCGATGACCGTCCTGCCGCCAAGTCCGCCCACGATGAAATTGCCCTTGTGGCCTGTCGCCGTGGAGACCGGAAACCCAGGAATCGTTCTGTAAGGTATCGTGAGCGGATCACTGATGCTGTCCGCCAGTTTCCCAAGACCGCTGCCAAGCACGATGCCGACTTCCGGCTTGAGATTTCCGAGCCGCTGCCGGACATATTCAGCGGCCCCGTAGATTCTTTCTGCTCTTGGATCCATGGTATTTTTGGTTTCTGCCGTACGGAGCGAACCGGGCGGCATTGGTTTTATGCCTTATAGTCGATTTCATCCAGCACGGTGCGCGCGCCCTTGAGGATCATCTTCTCACCGAACACATTGCGGTCGCGCATCACGAACTTTCCTCCGGCGATGAGCGATGAGATGCAGTCGCTGTGAGCCGAGTAGATGAGGTTCGCAAGGAACGTGGCCGGGGAGAGAAAGAATGTGTTATCCGTGTCAACGATCTGGATGTCAGCCTCGTAACCCTCGGCAATCATTCCTGTATTAAGCCCGAGAGCCTTCGCCCCGTTGACCGTGGCCATGTCCAGAAGCGTCCGCAAAGGCAGGGCTGATGGATCTTTTCTCCATGCCTTCTGGAACAGGGCGGTGGTCTTCATCGCCTCCAGAATGTCCAGATTGTTGGACGAGGCGCATCCGTCGGTGCCGAGGCAGACATTCGCCCCCGCGTCCGTCAGTTCCTTCCACTTGAATTTGTAGCCGGATGCCAGCTTGGTGTTGGAATTGATGTTGTGCGCGCAGTTCACATGGTATTTGCCCAGCAACTCGATGTCGTGGTCGGAAAGCCAGAGAGTGTGCGCAGCGATCACATCCGGTCCGAGGACTCCCAGCGATTCAAGGTATTCGACAGGGGAGAGTCCGCCGTGGGCCGCCTTGCAATCAAGATCCTCGCGCTCCGACTCGGCCACATGGATGTGGATTTTCAGATTATGTCTGCGGGCATATTCCGTGGCCCAGAGAATCACTCCTTCGCTTACGGAGTAGATTGCGTGGATCCCGATGGTGAAGATCGAGCGGGAATCCCATCCGGGAACGGTCTCGTGCATCTCAATGCACTGATCCTTCTCTCTTGCCGCTTCTTCCGGATTATTGTGGTCGAGGAACACGTACGACACTGCTCCTCTTATCCCCATCTCGGAAGCCGCGATTCTGGCGGTGTTGGAGAACCAATACTGGTCGTTGAATGTAGTCGTTCCGGTCTTGATCATCTCAAGGGCGGCCGCTTTCGTGCCCCAGTAGATGAACGGAGCGTCCAATCTGGATTCGATGTCCCAGATGTGGTCCAGCCAATCCTGAAGCACCATGTCCTCGCCTATACCCCTCATAAGGGACATCGCGGCATGAGTGTGCATGTTGATGAATCCCGGGACGGCGGCCTTCCCTGTGCAATCCACCGTCTCGACCCCCGATGCGGCCTCCATGTATCCGTCGGAGTGCGGAGCTATCCTTTCAATCAGACCGTCAGCAATGGTGATGTCCACCTGCCGGCCCTCAGAAGTTATGTTCTTAAGCAGAATCTTGTCCATAATTGAATATGTCTAAGATACGATTAACAATTTGTCTAAATTTTTCAAATATACTAAAAATATGGTAATATTTCTTGATTCGCCGGATACTTGTGAATGCCGGAAGGAGCGATGGCGCAAAAAAACGGCCGGATCATAGTCCGGCCGTTCTGATCATTAACATGAGGAATGCTATTTCCCGTAAGTCGCCTTCACGAAATCAGAGTCAAGGAGGTAATCGGCGCACATCTTCATGCTTTCCTTCCAGTCTCCATTGGTAAAGGCTTCAAGCTCAACCACGAAATCCTTCATGCCGGCGATGTCGGCATTCTTGAATATGGCATCGAAGCCCACCATCCCGCTCTCGCCGAGCTCACGGTGATCCTTGATGTGGAGGAGAGTGAAACGGCCCGGGTACTTCCTGAAGAGCTCAACGGGATAGGCCTTGCCCATAACCGCCCAATAGACATCCATCTCGAAGAACACATTCTCAGGATCGGTGTTCTCAAGCATATATTCATAGATGACCGTGTCCTCGATTTTCTTGAACTCGTGGGAGTGGTTGTGGTAGCCGAAAAGCAATCCGTTCTCCCTGCACTTCGCTCCGATGGCGTTGAAGTAGTCGCAGTAGGTCTTGAGGCCGGCAAGGGTCTCGGGAACCTTGAACGACGGTACGACAATGTACTTGCATCCCGCTGCCTTGTGGGCCGCTATCGCCTGATCCCACCATTCCATCGACTCTGTGAAATCTCCGGAAGCAAGTTCCTCGTCACTGAGGTTGTGGCCTATGTGAGTGGAAAGGGATTTCAGCCCGGCAGCCTCAAGGTCTGCCTTGTACTGTTCCGGATCGACTCCGTAGAGTTTCCCGTCCGAGTAGCAAGCCGCCTCGACCGAGGTGTAGCCCATCTCTGCGAGTGCCTTGAACGCTTCCTCGTGGTTCTGCGCGTATTTCTCAGGGTTGCCGATCACGTCCCTGATGCTGTAGAGCTGGACGCTGATTTCCTTTTTTACAGGATCCTCATCCTTCTTCCCGCAGCATGAGACCATGCCCAGGAGAAGGGCGGAGCCCATCAAAACAAGACTCGCCTTTCTCATCAGTCAAGAACTTTGACGCGGATGTTGCGGTACCACACGTCATCACCGTGATCCTGAAGACCGATGTAGCCTTCGTGGTTGTCACCGCCGCAGTTGTTCAGGAGCTCGAACGCGAGAGGCCATTTCTCCTGAGAGAACTTGGAAGCCTGAAGCATGTCGGTCCACTGTGGGGTCCACAGGTGGTACTCAACCACGTTGACACCGTTCTGTCCGTGTACGACTGTTCCTTTGTAAACCATGATCTTGGCGGTGTTCCACTCGCCGAAAGGATTCTGGTTCTGAGGCTTGGCCGGGATCATGTCGTAGAGGGAAGCGGACTGGCGGTTGCCGTCGATTCCGAGCAGTGCGTCAGGATGGTTGGCATTGTCAAGAACCTGGTACTCAGGTGAAGAGATGTAGATCGGAGACCACTTGGCAGTGCCGTCGGCACCATATTCCTTGACTTCCTGTGCGAGGTAGAGGATTCCGGAGTTTCCGCCTTTGGAGACCTTCCATTCGAGTTCCAGCTGGAAGTTCTGGAACTTGTGCGCGAAGATCAGGTCTCCGCCTTCGAGGGTCTGGCCTTCGCCTGTACCGGTGCCGGTGAACTTGATGCAGCCGTCCTCTACAGTCCAGCGTGACGGCACATTGTCCTTGCCGTAGCCGCGCCATCCGTTGAGGGTCTCGCCGTCAAAGATCACATAGTAGCCATCCTTATCCTGAGGCACGGAGGCGAGGTCAACCTGAGGCTTCTCAACGCTGATGTAGGCAGGAGCTCCTTCTTTTTCGACTTTGGTTTCAACCGTCTCGGTTCCGGTCCATTGGAGTTCGGCCGGCGCGGCTGCTTTTTTCTTGCCGTTTCCGCATGAAACGGCGGTCATCATCATCGCGACAGCGGCTGTCGCATAAACAATCTTTTTCATATTCTATTTTTTAATTGATTATTCTTTATTTTTTTAATTGATTATTCTGGCATTTCCGGAAGTTCGTAGCCGGCGCGGTACTGACGCTTGATCAGACCT
>CAVFMX010000070.1:0-8977 GCA_963623745.1 Bulleidia sp. | reverse complement strand
AAAACTTAAGGAAACATTGTTGAATCCGATTTTCAAGGGCAATCCTGTGACTGTCCTTATTCTCGGAATATGCTCCTCATTGGCCGTCACCGTGCAGCTCAAGGGAGCCTTCGTGATGGGACTTTCGGTGATGATCGTCACCGGCCTCTCCAGTTTCGTGGTCTCGATGATGAGGAACTCAATCCCTAACAGGGTGAGGATTATCATCCAGCTGGTCGTGGTGTCGCTTATGGTCATCCTTGTGGACCAGTTCCTCAAGGCCTATGCGTACAGCATCGAGACGCAGCTTTCGGTGTATGTCGGCCTGATCATCACGAACTGTATCGTCATGGGCCGCATCGAGGCCTTCGGTCTTTGCAACAAGCCGATTCCGTCGCTTATTGACGGTCTGGCGAACGGAGCAGGCTATGCGCTGATTCTCATCGTGCTGGCCTTCTTCCGTGAACTTTTCGGCTCCGGCACCCTCTTCGGCGCTCGGATCATTCCGGAGAGCTTCTACGCCGCAGGCTACGTCAACAACGGTCTTGTTATCCTCCCTCCGATGGCGCTGATTCTCATCGGCTGCATCGTGTGGATCCAGAGGAGCATCCAGAAGGACCTTCAGGAAAAATAACATCTGACACACAGGAATTATGGAATATCTTAGCTTATTCGTAAAGTCAATTTTCGTTGACAATATGATTTTCGCTTACTTCCTCGGTATGTGCTCATACCTGGCGGTATCGAAAAACGTGAAGACGGCTTCCGGTCTTGGTGTGGCTGTCGTGTTCGTGCTTCTGGTGACTCTGCCGATCAACTACCTGCTGAACCAGTACATCCTCAATCCGGGGGCTATGAAATGGATCAGCCCGTCGTTGGCGGACGTTGACCTCAGCTTCCTGAGCTTCATCACTTTCATCGCGGTCATCGCCGCCATCACCCAGCTGGTGGAGATGATCGTGGAGAAATTCGCCCCGGCTCTATATTCGGAATTGGGAATATTCCTCCCTCTGATCGCCGTGAACTGCGCCATCCTCGGAGGCTCGCTCTTCATGCAGCAGCGTGACTTCGTGAACCTCGGCGAGGCGACCGTTTACTCTCTCGGCTCCGGGCTTGGATGGTTCATCGCGATCGTCACCCTCGCCGCCATCAGGGAGAAGATGGCATATTCAAAGGTTCCTGCGGGACTCAAGGGCATCGGTATCACATTCATCACCGTAGGTCTCATGGCCATGGCCTTCATGACCTTCATGGGACTGACAATCTAATGTAAGGAGGCGGTAAACATGTTTACAACAATAATCTCATCAATAATCACAATTGTACTTGTGACGGTGATTCTGGTGGCGCTGCTTCTTTATGTGAAGATCAAGCTCACACCGGAGGGTACTGTCAAGATAGACATCAATGACGGCAAGAAGGTTCTGGATGTCCCTCAGGGCAGTGACCTTCTGCACACCCTTGCCGACCAGAAGATTTTCCTTCCTTCCGCCTGCGGAGGAAAGGCGAACTGCGGCCAGTGCAAGGTTCAGGTGCTTGAGGGCGGCGGAACCATCCTTCCTACCGAGACGGGCTTCTTCAGCCGCAGACAGATCAAGGAAGGCTACAGGCTCGGCTGTCAGGTGAAGATCAAGGAGAACATCAAGATCCATGTTCCGGAGTCAACCCTCAGCGTCAAGAAACTTGAGTGCGAGGTCATCTCCAACAAGAACGTGGCCACCTTCATCAAGGAATTCACCGTAAAACTTCCTGAGGGCGTGCATCTTGACTTCAAGTCCGGAGAGTACATCCAGATCGACATTCCTGCCTATGACCTTGATTTCTCGACCATCGATGTCGATGACATCTACAAGGCGGACTGGGAGAAGTACGGATTCTTCGGCATCAAGACCAAGAATGAAGTCCCTACGATCAGGGCTTACTCGATGGCCTCTTATCCTGCCGAGGGCGACATCATCAAACTGAACGTCCGAATCGCGACTCCTCCGTTTGACAGGAGCCAGCCTAAGGGCGTGTTCAAGATGCTGCCTGTTCCTCCGGGAGTCGGATCATCCTATGTCTTCACCCGCAAGCCGGGAGACAAGGTCTGGATCTCCGGTCCGTTCGGAGAATTCCTTCTCCCTCAGAACGACCCTGATTCTCAGGAATATATCTTCGTGGGCGGTGGTGCCGGAATGGCTCCTCTCCGCAGTCACATCATGCACCTCTTCAAGACTCTCAAGACCAAACGCGAGGTTCACTACTTCTACGGCGCGCGCAGCCTTGTCGAGGCGTTCTACCTTGAGGACTATGCCGAGATCGAGAAGGAGTTCCCTAACTTCCACTTCCATCTGGCTCTTGACCGTCCGGATCCTGCGGCTGACGCGGCCGGTGTCAAGTACACGGCAGGTTTCGTTCACAACGTGATGTACGAGACCTATCTCAAGGATCACGAGACTCCGGAGGACATCAAGTACTTCATGTGCGGTCCGCCTATGATGGTGGCTTCCGTCAACAGGCTGCTTGACAGTCTGGGAGTGCAGCCTGAGAGCATTCTGTACGACAACTTCTCGTAATCGGGATGTTGAATATTAAAGGACTGGCCTCTATCCGGGTCAGTCCTTTTTTTTGTAAATTTGCGGCATGATTGACAGGAAAGTACAGATGATGGATGCCGGAATGGTGCTGTTCACGAGCGGGAAGCCGTTCGGGACGGTGCTGGGAGGCATAAAGGTGGAGATGTCTAAACTCGGAGATGTCAGAAGATCCAATGAAATCCCTGCGGACGGGATCCCGGACTCGACCGGGACGTGTGACCTGTTTGCGGACTGGTCCACACCCCTGCGCTGGCGCGCCGTCTCGTGCAGGCTGGAGGATGCCGGCCCTGCCGGAACCGATGCCGACGGCGGGGAGCTACGTCGCTATGCGCTCTGCCTTAAGGAAGGCGACAAAAACCGGAAAGGCAAGGTGACAGTCGTCATTATTATCGCCGCAATGTTCATCATTATGGGAGTACATGGTGTGGACGGGATCCCGGGAATATTCACCGTTCTGGCCGGTGTCGCTCTTGCCGCCGGCGTGGTGATCTATGGTCTGCGCCCGAGCGTCAAGGCTCAGAAAGCCGTGAGAACTCTTCTTGAGACAGCACTTGACGCGAAATGAGTTTTCTTCCTCTGTACGGAGACTTTTTACAGGAAGATTTGGCGTTTCGGATGGATTTTCGGCTGAAATAAACGAAAATAATATAAAAAATCGTTTCAAACAGTTGCTTTCCTTGAAAGAATTTGTATATTTGACGTGAAGTTTTTCATAGTTTAAGTTTAGGTTAAGTAGCGGGGTGATCGCAGTGATTGCGATTGCCCCGTGAATTTTCCTATAAAAAAACAGAAACATGAGTTTCTTAAGAAAATCTATTTTTGTTTCTTTTCATTATTTACGTTTTGTAGCCATACTTTTGCTGACGGACCGCGACGGTGCGGGCCGTTAACTTTTTTATGACTATGAAGAGTGCTATCGGAATCCTTACAATGGCAGCCTTGGCCGGCATGATGGCTCTTGCCGCTGCGACTCTTTCCTGCAACAAGGTTCCTTCAGAGAACGCTCAGGGAACATTGAGCTGGAACTTCTCTCCACGGGTGTTCACCAGATCCACGATCGAAATCCCTGACACGGATGCGTTTATCCTGACCGTGAGAAACTCCGCCGGCGAAACCCTTTATGAGGGAGCCTACGGCGACTCTCCGGAGTCCCTGCTCGTCAATCCTGGAAGCTACACGGTGAGGGCTGTCTCCAGGACATTCGTGAAGCCGGAGTTCTCCGCGCCCCAGTTCGGTGACGAACAGGTTGCCGTCGTGCGGTCAGGAACGGCCGCCAAGCTGCGTCTCAACTGCGCCCAACTCAATTCCGGTTTGCGGTTGCGGTTGAGTGACGGTTTCAGATCCGCTTATCCGAGCGCCTCCGTCACGGTCACATCCGTTGACGGAGAACTGAAGTACAGCCTGTCGGAAAGTAGGATAGGCTATTTCAAGACCGGGAATGTCTCCGTGACTTTGAATGACGGGGAATCGTCTAAAGTCCTGATGACACGTTTCCTTGAAGCCTGCGAGATCCTTACTTTGGGAATATCCTGCCCTTCCGTGGAGCCTCAGGATCCCGAAGGATCATACGGCCTGTCGATCAACGTGGACACCAGCCGTGTCTGGAACGACTGCGACTATGAGATCGGTTCCGGTCAGGGCGCGGATCCCGGCGCGAGCCAGGCCACAGCCTTCGGTGTGGGACATGCGAAAGAGCATGTCGGTGAGAAGGGAGTCTGGGTGTGCGGTTTCATCGTGGGCGGCGATCTCTCCTCATCCAAGGAGGGCGTCTCGTTCAAGGCTCCTTTCTCCTCCATGACCTGCATCGCGATCGCCTCGCGTTCCAGCGTGACATCAAAGAGTTCGTGCATGTCAGTGAAACTCCCGAAGGGAGACATCCGCTCGGAGGTCAATCTGGCCGACCATCCTGAACTCCTCGGCCGAAAGATCTATCTTAAGGGCGACATCATCGCGGCGTACTACGGCATCCCCGGCGTGGAGAATGTCACTGAATATGTTCTGAAATAATTTTTCCCAATCAATCATCACTTATGAGAAATAATTTGGAAAGGGCGGTCGCGGCCGCCGTGCTGGCGACGATCTGCTCGGTGGCCGGACATTCGCAGTCCCGGACGGCTTCGCGGACGTGGGAATTAGGCCTTGGCGGCGCTGTCATGAGCCTCACAAGAACCACATTGTCAGACTTCCGTCAGACACAGGGCGGAGACTACATCTTCAATCTCGACTGGAAGATGCTTTACGGCGGGCTTGATTTCTACTCGTCAATGGAATTGAACGGAAAATGGAGTGCCGACTTGCAGGGGACCTTGGGTTTGGCAAGATACCGAGGAACCGAAGGCATGAGGCAGGGCTATTCATTGATGGTCGGCCCGGGTGTCCGGTTCCGTCCGTTCCCGGGGAGCGGGCGGTTCCAGCCTTACCTCCGGCTTGGACTCAACCTCTGTCACAAGAATTTCCCCACGTCTTACTTCGGGCAGTTTGCCGGGGATGTCACCAAAGAGGCTCTTTGGAGGGCGGAGGACTCATGGAACAGGGGCTATACATTTGACACGGACACATTTTTCCCGGTTTCTGCCGGGATCGGCATAGTCTGCTGGATGAACGAAAGGATCGGTGTGCATGTCCAGTGGCAGTACAACCGTTCGATCGGGACTGACGGAGTGAATTTCGTCCAGACCTCCGCCGGCATTGTCCTGAGACTTGGCGGTGCTGACAGGGGCAAGGCGTTCACTGATTGTCACACACCGTCGCGGAATTATCGTAACCAACAATAAATCATATTCATCTATGAAACTTAAATTCAGATTATTGATCGCGGTCCTTGCCGGATTGTCGGTACTGGCCGCCTGCAGCTCCCTTGAGGTGACGATGCCTGTCGGTCCGCAAGGCGAGCAGGGTCTCTCCGGCAAGGATGGGCTGTCGGCCTACGAGGTGTGGGTCAAGGCCGTACAGGACAAGCTGATTGACTATTCCGGACCTGTGGACATGGCTCACTTCTTCCTTTATCTTAAAGGGAAGGATGGAAACGACGGCAAGGATGGCAAGGATGGAATCGACGGCAAGTCCGCCTACGAACTGTGGAAAGAATATGTCGCTTCGGGTGTCGAGGATCCTCACGATCCGGACATCCTTTGGGACAGGTCAAAGACTTCTATGGCAGACTTCTACCGGTTCCTGACAGGAAACAGAGGCGCCGATGGCTTGAGCGCCTATGAGTTGTGGAAGGAATATGTCACATCCAGCATAGCTGCCGGAGGGATCGTGTCTGACTGTAACGGAAATGTTGTGACCCTGTCTGATCTTTCAATCCTCCGGTTCTTTCAATATCTGACCGGTCAGACCGGTTCCGATGGAGACAAGGGCGAATCCGGCAAAGACGGCAAAGACGGTAAGGACGGAAAAGACGGCCTTGACGGTAAAGATGGTAAGGATGGCATTGACGGCAAGGACGGAAAAGACGGAGCTGATGGCAAGGACGGGATTGACGGAAAAGACGGTAAGGACGGAGTTGATGGCAAGGACGGCAGAAACGGAACTGACGCTAAAGACGGCAAGTCAGCCTACGAGCTATGGGTGGCCGAGGTCACCTCTCCGGCCGGTCTTGAGGATCCGAAGAATCCTGAAGCCAAGTGGGATCCGTCCCGGACATCCCTCATGGATTTCTACGATTATCTCCGTGGCGCTGCCGGTACCAACGGTACCAATGGTACTAATGGTATCAACGGCGTTGATGGTAAGGATGGTAAGGACGGTAAGGATGGCGTTGACGGCAAAGATGGTAAAGACGGCGTTGACGGTGAGGATGGTCAGAACGGTTCTTCCGGCAAATCAGCCTATGATCTGTGGAAAGAGATGGTACTCAGCGCGTCGGGGTTGGACAATCCGGACAATGGAGTGTACGACATCACCGAATATCCCAAATGGCCGGTGGATGCTGTTTCCATAGAGGACTTCTTCAGGTACCTCAGAGGACGTGACGGAGATGCGGGGGATCCGGGGATCTCCTCTTTATCTCTGGACACCCTGTATGTGGAGGAGGCGGACTGGAGCAAGTACAATGTCGCTCCGGTCAGGGCGCTTGCGAAAGTGAAGGAGAACGGCGCGGTCAAGGACACCACCTATGAATATGTCAATCCCTACACAGGCGGCTGTTCCTTGATTGTCACCGGCCCGGGCCCCGTGATAATTCCTAACTGCAAGGTCGTGTTCAAAGACCAGACGGGGAAATCCTACACCAAGACATCGGACGAGTCCGGCTACATATATCTTCTCCGTGATGAACTGCCAGATTGGTCTGGAGGCTCGCCAAGTGTCGCGGATCTCTCGGCGAGAACACGTCCGGAAAGTTTTGAGTTCGGCGGAAAGACGATTGATGACGCGTCCAGGATAGCGGCCACCTGCGGAGTCCCTTACAAGGTGGACATTATGGTCAAGATGACAGGTTCCGCATGGATGACAACCATGGTTTACGCCGAGTATGAGATCATCAGAAGTGTGGAAGGGACGGAGGAGAAGTCGTGGGGAGGCTATGACTTCCCGAACAGCTCCGGCGGGAACGGGCTGGGCTATTTCTTCTACAGAAGTCTTGGGGACATGTCCGGGTACAGAGGCCTTGGCTTCAGCGGATCCAATCCTGCACTCGACGATGTGGCGTTGGGTGATCATTTCCTGAGATTCAGCAACGTCTATGTCGAGTCGTACTGGGACAGGTATCTGGGAACGACACCAAGCGGGCAGACCAAGAACGTGGTCTTCGGCGACGGAGCTTCGCCGGCCACGGTTGATGTGCGCTATCTCCCTGTGACCCGGTCGGGAAGCAGCTACAGCCATCTCGGACATTTGCCGGACTATGGTCTTAAGAGGATCTCAGCCTCAAAAACCATCATCCCTGAGTTCTGCAAGGTGGGAGACCTTGATGTGACAGGTCTGAAAGGAGGGACAGGTGACAGTCAGTACACAAGTTATAACGGGAAACTTGTTCTTGGAGAAGATGGCGAGACAAAGGTGCCTGTCAACCTGACAAACTATGAACTGCTGCTTGGAGAGACTTCCTTAAACATCTCGATGGACTACTCCTCTTTCGGACATGTCTATCTGAAGAAGGCCTACTACGATGCCGACACGGACACCTATCGCTTCAAAAGGTATGATACTTTTTTGGAATATCTTGCGGATCAGAGAATTACGGATAATGATGCCAGTGTCATGACCATAGGCAACCGTGGCAAACTGAACGGAACGAACATAAGCACCACGGCCTACATTCATCTGGCGGTGAGCGACGGTGTCATAAACACGATGAAATTCCGCTCGTTTCTGATCCGGAACGTTTACAACCGGTTCGACATTGATTTGTCTTACTTTGTCTTCCATGACGCGTACTATGGTTCCTTGTCAGGTCAGTTCATCTATGAAGGATCCCCTTACACGGCCTCATGTACGATCAACGGCAAGACGTACACTTTTCAGGCGATCAAGGATGCCGTAAGCGCGCCGCTGCCGTAAGGAGTGTTACTTCAGATAGTCGTCGAAGTAGTCCGTGACCTTGTCCATGAGATGTATTCTCCATGTTCCGAAGACATTGTGTTCGGAACATGGGTAAGGGAAGTAGTCCAGCCGGACATTCCTTTCGATGCATTTTTGGGCGAAACTCAGGCTGTGTTCCCAGACCACGGTGTTGTCAAGAGCCCCCTGGCAGATGAGCAGCTTTCCTTTCAGGCCGTCCACCTTGCCGATGAGACTTGTCCGGGCGAATCCCTCAGGATTGGTGGCCCCGGTCTCCATGTAACGCTCTCCGTACATGATCTCGTACCATTTCCAGTCAATCACCGGACCGCCGGCGACACCGACCTTGAATGTCTCAGGGTAGGTGGTCATCAGGGAGATGGTCATGAATCCGCCGTAACTCCAGCCGTGGACTCCGATCCTGTCGGAATCCACGAACGTAAGGGATTTCAACATGTCTATGCCCACCATCTGGTCGGCCATCTCGTTCTGCCCGCAGCATCGGTGGATGACTTTCTCATAGTCGGCTCCTCTGTTCTGCGTCCCTCTGTTGTCCTGGACATAGACGATGTAGCCTTTCTGGGCCATCAGCATCTCCCACATGCGCACCTGGCCGAGCCATGCGTTCTGAACCATCTGGGAGTGAGGGCCTCCATAGACATAGAGGATCACAGGGTATTTCTTCGCGGGATCGAAATCAGTTGGCAGAAAGAGCCTGTACCAGTTGTCGTACCTGCCGTCGGCGCTTTTGACTGTCCCGAAGAGGACCTCTCCGGTCTTGTAGTCCTTGAGCGGGTCTTCGGCGGTGATGAGATTGCGGATCAGCTTTCCGTCGGCGGTACTGATGTCGGTGACGCGCGGAACATTGAAGCTGCTGTAGTTGTCGATGTACCTGGTGCAGTCCTCGTTGAGGCTGA
>CAVFMX010000069.1:6057-11080 GCA_963623745.1 Bulleidia sp. | reverse complement strand
GGAGTTCGGGGAATATGCCCACACAAGGTTCCTAAGACCCCTATCCTCCACCAAATACCTATGGGTCAACGAATATAATTCCTTGTACTCGTCAGCGGTGCAAAGATTGCCGCCCCACCAGAACCAGGAACCCAGATTCTCATGCCAAGGTCTGAATATGACAGGAATACGATCACCTTTGGAATCCTTCAGCGAACCGAGAAAGTCCGCAGCCTTCGAAAGCCAACCCATGAACTTTTCGTGGTTCTCGCCGCCTTCCAGAACGGATGACACAGCCTTGTCGCTGCTGATGTCCCAGGAGTCCCCTCCTGTCAGAGGATTGCGCGGATGCCAGGAGAAAGTCACAAACCCTCCCCTTTCGTAGTGGGTCACCGCAGCCCTGCGCATCAGGTCGAACGGAACGTTGTCCAGATTGGCGGAGTCTCCGAGTTCTATTCCGCCAAGATCGAAGCCGACCCCCGCAGGAAACTGTCCGCAGACCGATTTGACATCCGAACGGTCGAGCGGGTCATTGTCCGCATCCTCAACCTTCCATGTGTGGCCATAGACAAGATCATCCTGATGGAAGTACAGGAACTTCCCTTCTGACGAAGCCGTCCTCAATGCAGCCATCAACTCGTTAGCGCCCTTGTCAAGATGAGGCCGGCCGGCCTTGGTGGTACATCCGGCGGCAATAACCGCCACTGAAATCATTGCCAATATTCTTTTCATGATCAATATTTCGGAGCTTTGTTATAGACTGACTCAAGAGTATAGGCTACACCCTCGTTATAGAAGCCTTTCGAGCAGGTCTCCACAATCAACTTGGAGTACTCAGCGTCAAGATATTCCCCGGTCTCGTGGTCGATGATGCCGTAAGTCTCCCCATTATCGCCCACCGCTCCGTTCTCCCAGATGAATCCGCACATTCCGAACGAGCGGGCGCATTTGCTGACATATTCAAGCCAATAGAGCTGGAACTTGCGCGCCGTGGCGTCGGTCCTGTTCGTGCAACCGAACTCTCCCATATAGACAGGGATGCCTTTCTCGACGTAGGTCTTGTAGAATTTGTAACAGATCCCCACGTGGTAGTCCTCCGAGTAGTTCGAGTCGGACAGGTTGGTGCGTCTGGTGTGTCCCCAGTCATCGTCCTCGCCGGTCTGGCAGAATTTGTAAGGGGTGTAGTTATGGAAGCTGACCATTATCTTGTCCGCAGGATCGTCAGGCAACTCGAAACCGTCCGTCAGTGTGAAATCAGGACTGGCGGCATAGCCCGGGACTCCCAGCCACCTTGTGGCATTGTTGCCTCCGGTCGCCCTCACGGCATCCACAAATGTCTGGTTCCACTCGTTGAGTATGTCGTTCTGTTTCTTCTTTCCCGCGGCGCTCTGATAGTCGTCGCTCCAGCCCCAATGGCCGTCCTGAATTTCGTTGAACGACTCGAAGATAAGGAAGTCGCCCTTGTCCTTGAATCTCTCGGCGATCTGCGACCAGACAGCCTTGATCTCGGCCTTTATCAGCGTGTTGGCGGCGGAGCTTGCCTCGGCTCCCCTGATGTCCAGCCAATGGGTCGTGTAGGACGAGCCTCCGTTGTGGTCGATGGAACCGTCATGATGGATGTTGATGATCGTGTTGAGACCGGCCTCCTCGGCCCAATCCACAAGCTCGGCCACCCTGTCCAGACGGTCATCCAATTTGTAGTCCGGGGCTTCGCCTATGTGTCCCAGCCAGGTGACAGGAATCCTCACGGACTTGAATCCTTTGGCTTTCAGGCCCGTGAAAACAGCCTTGGTCAGTTTCTGCCCGTTTGTCCAATAGCCTTCAGTCGCCAACTCCGACTTGCTGTCAAAAGCATCCATCTGGTTGCCGATGTTCAATCCCAAGCCAAGCTTTTTCGCCATCTTCCAGGCTTCATTGTCACCTTCCTGAGGAATCCCGACCTCATCCGGATCAACCGGTTTCTCCTTCCCCGGCTGCGAGACGGTCACGTCCTGCGAGAAAGATCCGCTCTTGATGGTGATGACCGCGGTACGAGCCTCATAGGTCTCGTTGGAAGCGACCTTGACAGGATAGTCAATCTTGTAGTTTGAATATGTCCCGTCAGTCACAGTGACCCAGTTCTGACCGGACACGGCGGTCGGTCTGGCGGAAGCCGTGACGCTTATGGTGAACTCTCCACCCTCGACAGCAGCCTCGTAACTTGTCGGAGACACGGTCATCTTCGTGGGAACCTCCGGCTCAGGAACCGGTGTTCCGTTCTCTTTCTCTCCGCAGGAGCAGAACATCGCGGCAGCGAAGAATATCGCCGAAAAAATCAATTTCATAATCCTTTAAAATTTTTCAAGTCCGTTTCACTTTGTCCTTTTCAGGCGGAATCCGCGGCATACCAGGACAACCGCCTGTGTTTTTTTGGATCCCGGGGGAGGTTTCACCCTCCCTCGGAATTAGAAGCTGTTTAAAAATAACTTCTCTTTTTTCTTATGCGGGAACCATTTTTAAACAGCTTATTATTCAACGGTACGGGCGCCGGACAATGTCAACCGACAGGCCGGCCCCGCACCCTTCGATTCTATAGGAAGGCTATCTTCTTCACGGTGACACCCTTGCCCTGTACGATGATGGCGCTGCCCCACCAAGCCTTGGTCGTCAGCTTCGCGAAGATCGGAGCTGTCGCCTTGAAGCTGATGTAACCCTTGCCGAAGGCCTCGGGAGAGTTCCCGGCATTGAACTGGTTGGCTGCATCCCCAGGCATGTTCAACTCGGAAAGACCGTTCCAATGACCGTCGAAAAGCTGGATCTGCCAGTCGGTCTCTGATTTGGCGGAGAAGTAGATTCGGATCTCGCAGTCCTCTTCCAGACCGGCGTTCACCCAATCGTCCTCCGTTCCGAGCGAGAGGTTGTTCTCGTAGTTGTCTCCGGTGTACTCCTCACCCTCCCAGATGACCTTCTCGGTCGCTCCGTAGTGGACGAGGCTGACACCCTTGATGACAACGCCCTCACCCTGACACTGGAACGCTCCGCCCCAGCCGGTGTCCTGATTGCAAAGAGCGGCCAGAATCTCAGCCGTCACGTTGAACGCGAAGTAACCGCCGGACGTGTCGCAATTGTCAGGGTTGATCGTATCGCCTCCGCCGATCTCGGCGAACTTGAACGCGTCTCCCCAGTGACCTGCGTAGGTCTTGAACTGCCACCTGTCGTTGTAGGCGGTGAAGTAAACCCTGATGACGTCTCCTTCTGCTATTCCGATCTCCTGGAAGGCGTTAGGCGCGCCCAGATAAGGGGAGTTGCCCCATCCTGCAAGATCCTCGGAGCCTTCCCAGATGTACGTCTCGGTGTAAGGAGCCGTGATCTCGAACGGAACAGGCCAGTTGAATGTCTCGCCGCTCACCAGTGTGATTCCAAGGCGATAGACTCCTGGACCAACTCCCTCAGGGATGCCGAACGACATGGCGTCGTCCGACCTGCCGACGAACGAGGTCACCTTCTTGCCCTTGATGGTGAGCGACTCGATGTTCTGGAGGTTCGTTCCGGTGATCGAGACAGAACGTCCCACGCTGAACGAAGGTTTTGTGAACGTGATGGACACCGCCTCGTCATAAGTGATCTCGACATTGGCGGAGACAGACTCGTAGCCGGCCGCGGAGGTCACGGTGAAAGGTCCGTTGTAGGCATCGCGGGCCACGGTGACTGTAAGCTTCTCAGGGCTGTCGATGACATATTCACAAGTGATGAACCCCTGGGGCTCGTCTCCGTTTTTGACATCGGTGACGAGGTCAAGGTCGGTTCCGACGATCTCTATCTTGTCCTTTCCGGCCACGGCAGCGGTCTTGTCCAAACCTGTCACCACCGGCTTCACGACCTCAATTTCAGGAGTCGAGGCCTGTTTGCCGGATCCGAGGGTGACGGTGACGGCTCCGTCCTTGGCAGCCGCCGGGATGTCCGCGTAGATCTTTCCGTCCTTGAGGACAAAGGAAGCCTCGGCGTTGACAAAGTCCACCTTGGTGACAAGGTCAAGGTTATCACCCGTGATCTCGACAGAGCCGCCGGCCTTATAGCGTCCGTCCTTGGCCATGGAAGCGATTCCGAGCTCCGCCACAGTGACGGTCTCGATCTCGCCGGCGTTGAAAGCCTTGCCGGCGAAAGAGGTCAATGTAATCTCTCCGTCGGTGGCAGAAGCGGGGAGATTGAACGTGATCTCCGTGGCGTCGTCACTACAGGTGAACTCCACTCCGGCCGCGCCAGCAAGGTCTATGGTCTGAATCATGTCCAGATGCTCACCCGTGACGGTGACGACATCACCGGACTTGTAGGTGGCCTTCTTCGCGGTGACCACAGTAGGGTCGCCGACAGTCAGCTCCGTTTCGGAATAGATGATGTTAGGGATGGTCTGCTCGTCCACAAGCTCGTTCACGTCGCCCACGCGGATCAATCCGCCCAAGGCGTCTGAAGGAAGCTTGACCTTCAGCTCGTGACGGGACTGGCTGACGAACTCGGTCACTCTGACATCGCCGCCGAAGATGACCTCCCGGACGATGTTGAGGTACTCTCCCATGATGGTGATGACCTCCCCGGAAAGAGCCTCGGCGGGAGCGAAGGAAGCGATCTCCATCGGCTCGGTGAAACTGATGGACGAAAGGCTGGAATATTCCTTTCCGCTCTTGTCCACGATGGTGATCTTCCCAGGTTCCGGGCCTTCAAGAGGCACCGTGAAACGGATCTCGGACTTTCTGCCCGACTCCACCACAGTGAAGTCGGTGACAGAGACTCCTCCCGCAAGACGGATTTCGGACACGTCCTGAAGGTTGCTTCCAAGAATGCGCAGCTCACCTCCCCGCATCACCGGATCCGGTGCGAAAGCAGCGAATGTGACTCCGTCTCCATACGGATCAGTGTCGAGTTCCTTCTGTCCGCAGCCCGCCAGACCGGCGAACGCGGCGCAAAGAGCGACAAGCGCTGAATATCTTAATGTCTTTTTCATATTCATGTTCTCCTTTCATTATTTGTAAGGGACCGCACGGATGTTGTCGATCTGGATCAACGGGGT
>CAVFMX010000069.1:0-5574 GCA_963623745.1 Bulleidia sp. | reverse complement strand
GCCGTCGCACTTGAAGACAGTGGCGGCGTCGTAAAGCTGGAGATAGTTGCCGTCAAGCGAGTTCTCGTCGGACTGGATCGTCTGGTCGTGCCAGCCGTGGTTCAGACGGGCGTTGTCGAAGTTGAAGAGCATTCCTCGGCTGTCCTTGTACTGGAAGACTGACTGGGCCGTTCCGGAAGCCGTCGTGACCTTGATCTTCCCTGGCTGCGCCCCCTCCGGAACGACCACGTCGAACGAACCGATCGTCACGTTGGAGATCTCGGTCGCCTCGGCGCCCGGGAACTCCACGGTCAGAGGCTCGGCGAAGTAGCTGCCGGTGACGGTGACGGTCTGTCCCGGCTCGGCCCACTCGAAGGACATTCCTGAAATCTTCGGGGAAGGAAGAAGAACCTTGAAGCCGTAATCGACCACGGTGCTGTCCTTCGTGATGAGGTACATCTTGTCGCTGGTGACATTCGGAAGGTTCTTCGGGACAGCCACGAGAATCGTGTTCTCGGTCATGAAGCTGGTGTTCAGAACCGCCTTCTGGTCGTTGAAGTAGATGTCGTGGACACTCTTGAGGTTCTCGCCCACGATGCAGACGATCTGCTCAAGGCTGGCCTGGGTGATCGCGATGTCATTGTCGGCCTCCCTGACGAAGTCGATCGTCGGTTTGCCGTCGGCCTGACGGAAACGGTCAGGATAGTCCACCCTGTCGCAGGAAGAAAGGCCCGCGAGGAAGAGGGCGGCGGTCAAAGAAGACGCAAAATATTTTATGATAGGTTTCATTGCTTCCTGTGGTTAAAAATTATACTTGTAAGTCTCGCGCACATCGACGTGCACTCCAGGGACATCGGAGCCGACGTTAGGATTCAGCACGACATCCTCGCTCGGGAACGGCAGGGTGAACATGGAAGCCTTCACATCGACGAGTTCCTCGCCTCCCTTGTACTTGATTCCGGAGTTGTCCCAAGGATTCGCTCCAGGGCCGACATATTCTCCCGTAGAATCCAGAACATAGTTGGAGTAGGCCTTCGCAAGACCGTCATAGGAGGAACGCCTCTGTGCCTTCAGCTCGGCGATGCAGCCGTTCACATCGTAGTAGGAGCGGCGCACGAAATCGTACCAGCGGTCTCCCTCAAGGGCGAGTTCGAGGCGGCGTTCCTTCCAGACATCGTCGAAGGTGACGGAGGTCAGAAGGTCGGCTCCGGCGCGCTCACGCACCTTGTTGACATAGGTAAGGGCGGAGGATGCGTCTCCGGTCAGCACGCAGGCCTCGGCATAGACAAGGTAAATGTCGCTGAGCCTGAGGATGTGCGTAGGGAGCTGGTTGCGCATGTTAGACGCATGCACTCCGAGAGCGGTCACATGGTCGGTGTCGTTGCCGTACAGATGCTTGCAGTAGTTGGCTCCCGATGCGCAGGCCCAATCGCCGTTCGTGCTGTTCGGAGAATAGCTCGAATCATAGAAGAAACGGTAGAAGTCGAATCCGCCCAGATCAGCCCAGTAATAGCTGTACCGGTCGCCGAACATCATCATCGTCGCGGCGCGGCGGTCATCCTTCTCCTTGGACTTCCTGACCTCCGGATCATCGGCCGCGGACACTCCGAAAGCGTCCTGAAGGTCAACGGAAGGTCCCCTCCAGTCACCCCAGAGGTCGCCGAACTCGTCAAAGCCGGTAAGTCCGACATCACACTGGATGGAGTTCTGGCAGGTCCAGTACCCCTGATCGCAAGTCCAGAGCCATGAGAAGAGGCATTCGCCCGTCTGCTGGAAGACCTTCGGGGAAAGACGGAAAACGTCTGAATATGAAGGTGTCAAAGACCTGCCGGAATTGTCGATGACATCCTTGGCGTAGTCACGTGCCTTGGCGAGATCCTCGCTGTCAAGCGTTCCGCTAACACCCGCCTTGGTCAGATAGACCTTGGCGAGAAGTCCCTCGGCGGCATAGTAGTCGATGCGGTTGTAAACTCCGATGTAAGGATTCTTCGGAAGGAATTCCAACGCCTTCTCGAGAGTCATTATGACATATTCATACACATCGGCCTTCTCCACCTTTTCGATCTGGTTGTAGTCGCCCGCCTTGATGGACTCTGTGTTGTCGTGGATGATAGGCACATCGCCGAAAGTCCTGACCAGCAGGAAATAAGCCATCGCTTTCCACGAAAGGGCCTCGCCGATGCACTGGCGCTTCTTCGCCTCGGAAGGGCCCTCGGACTTGAGGATGTTGTTGATCACCGTGTTGCAGTGGGCGTTGACAGCCCAGAGGGAGTAGGCCATGTTCTTGAGGTCTCCGTCCGTTCCGTTGACGGTGAGGGTGTTGTAAGCGCTCTGTCCCTGATAGACATTGCCGCACATGGTCTCGGAACCGTAGATGTAGAAGCGGATGATGTCGTACCACGGAGAGTTGTACAGGTAGTTGACTCCCTGCTCGCACTGTGTGTCGTTGGTGTAGTACTGCTCCGTAGTGTAGCTGTCCTCCGAAGGACGGTTCAGGAAATCAGTGCATGAAAGCGTCATCAGCGCGATGGCGAGAGCCACGGATGTTCTTATGATATTTTTCATTGTCATTTCCTCCTTGTGTTAGAATGTGATGTTCAGTCCGAAGGAACAGGTCATCGGTGAAGGATAACGTCCGTTGTCCACACCGAAGGTAAGACCGGTCGAGTCCTGGGTGCTCGCGCCGACCTCCGGATCGTAGCCCGTGTACTTGGTGAACGTGTAGAGGTTCTGGATGTTGACATAGGCGCGCACGTTGTCGATCTTCACTTTCTTGAGCACCGCCTTCGGGAATGTGTAGCCGAGGGTGATGTTCTTGATGCGGATGTAGCTTCCGTCCTCGATGTAGCGGTCGCTGAGGCGGTCGTTGTCATTAGGGTCGGAGACGGTAGGACGCGGAGTCTTGGTGTTCGGGTTGGAGACCGTCACATTGGTGATGTCCTCGTACCAGTTGCCGCTCGTGTAGGTCTTCTGGGCGTCGACAGGGACGAGTCTGGCGCGCTCGTTGACGGAGACGTGCTGGTTGACCCAGGCGCTGTTCATGTGCACAAGGCCGTTGAAACCCTGACCCATCATGTTGTAGTTCAGCACCTTGTTGCCGTAGGAGCCGTTAAGGAAGACACTGAGGTCAAGATTCCTGTAACGGAAGGTGTTGGTCCATCCGAAGGTGAACTTAGGAAGCGGCGAACCGATGTTGGTCTTGTCCTTCTCGTTGATCACGCCGTCTCCGTTGACATCCTCGAACTTGAGGTCACCGACCCAGACCGTGGTGTTCTTGTTGAACACTCCGTCGGAAGGGTACTTCTCCGCCTTCGGGGAGTTCTGGATGTCCTCCAGGGAGGTATAGACTCCGACGACTTTGTAGCCGTAGAAGTTGTAGAGGGACTGCCCCACCTCGGTGACGCTGACGATATCGCTCCATTGGCCGTAGCCCACAAGCTGGGCGTTGGCTGTGCCGTCGAGGGACACGAGCTTGTTGGTGTTGAATGAAATCTGGAAGTTGCTGTCCCAGCCGAACCTCTGATGGTTGATCGGATGGGTGTCCAGAGTGATCTCAAGACCCTTGTTCTCGATGGTTCCGTAGTTTCCCTTAGGGGCTGCAAGTGCGGAGGAGCCGTTGCCGTGCGTGCCCATGTAGGCCGGCAGGGTCAAGGACATGAGCATGTCGGACGACTTCTTGTCGTAAGCGTCGATCGTGACATTCAAGGCTCCGTCAAGAAATCCGAGATCGAGACCGATGTTGGTCTGAACCTGTTTCTCCCAGTGTATTCCGGTGTTAGGGATGTTGGAAGGACGCTGGCTGTCGCCGAGGGCGGAAGGCATCTTGCTCATTCCTGACTCCCAGGCTCCGGAGCCGATGTTGGCGTTTCCTGTCTGTCCCCAGCCGATGCGGAGCTTACCGTTGTTCATCCTGACGGCCTGGGTGAAGCCCTGAAGGAACTTCTCGTTGGAGAATCTCCAGCTGCCCGCGAAGGAGTGGAATCCGGCCCAACGGCTGTCCGGACCGAAGTTCGAGGAACCGTCGTAACGGTAGGTGTAGGTGAACAGGTAGCGGTTGTCGTAGTTGTAGGTCTCTCGGGTGAAGAACGAAGCCATCGCCGAAGAGCCGAAACCGGAGTTGACGCTCGGGTTGCCGGTGGCGAGCTTGAGGTTGTGGATCTCATCCGAAGGCAGACCGGTGTTTGTGCCGCTGAGGTAGTTGTAGTTGGACTCCCAGCACTCCTGGCCGACCATCGCGGTGACGCTGTGTTTTCCGAACTCGTTGGAATAAGTCAGATAGTTCTTGAGCTGCCAGAACTTGCTGTTGTTCTTCTGCCAGCTCATGGAGTTGGAATTGCGGGTCCATCCTCCGAGATTCACCATCGGCTTGTAGGTCTTGGCGTCGGAGGCGCTCACATCGAAGCCGACCTCCGCCCTGTACACGAAGTGCTTGACCGGAGTAAGCTCGGCGTAGATGTTTCCGGTGAGCTTCTGGCGGCCGAGAAGATACTCGTCCAGCATGGCGAGAGCTACAGGGTTCGCGCTGGTGTAGCCCTCGCGGACAGTCGTAGAGTAGTTGCCGTCGATGTCATAGACAGGGATGTCAGGCAGGGACGAAAGGGAGTAGAAGATCACACCCTCGCCGCCGTCCGCAAGCTTGAGGTTGTCGTTGGTGTTCGCGAAGGTGGCGTTGACACCGAGTTTGAACCAGTCCTTAAGCTGTGCGTCGATGTTGGTGCGCACAGAGAAACGGTTGAAGTCCGAACCGATGATCGTACCCTCCTGATCCATGTAGGAGCCGGAAATGTAGTACTGGACCTTCTCGGTGCCGCCCTGCGCGCTGATCTGGTGCTGGTGCTGGAGAGCCGTGCGGAAAATCTCGTCCTGCCAGTTGGTCCCCTTTCCGAGAACGGACGGGTCGGAGTACCAGGAGTTGGCGGCATATTCACCCAGAGAGGCCATGTCGTTGTAGTATTCGGCATATTCCCGGAGGTTCATCATGTCGATGCGGCTGGTCTGGCGGGAAACCGCGAACATTCCGTCGTAGGTGAATTTCGCCTCGCCGGCCTTTCCTCTCTTGGTAGTGATGAGGACCACGCCGTTGGCGCCCTGCGCACCGTAGATCGCGGTCGCGGAGGCATCCTTGAGGATTTCCATGCTGAGGATGTCGGAAGGGTTGATCGTGGCCAGAGGCGAGATCGTGGACACTTTTCCGTTGCCCAGACCGCCGAGACCGAAGTCGCTGCCCGAGTTGCCCCCGCCCTGGACTATGACACCGTCAATGACGTACAGAGGCTCCGCGTTGGCGTTGACGGTAGCCTGTCCGCGCACGCGGATGGAAGATGACGATCCCGGCGCTCCGGAAGTCTGCACGGCGGACACACCGGCCGCGCGGCCCTGGAGCGACTGGTCAAGGTTCGTGATGACCGAACCTTTGAGGTCGGTCTCTTTCATGGAGACCGAGGCTCCGGAAAGGTCGCTCTTCTTCATCGTACCGTAGCCGACCACAACGACCTCGTCGAGAAGTTCATTGTCTTCGGCAAGAACCACATCGATCCTCGTCTTGCCGGAAACGGAGATTTCCTGCGCCACAAAACCGATTGATGAGAACACAAG
>CAVFMX010000068.1:0-17661 GCA_963623745.1 Bulleidia sp. | reverse complement strand
GCATCCGCGGAAAGGTGGACAGCATCACTTACCAGAGCACCCAGATCGAGGCCACCGACGGCAGCATAATGGCTTTCCCGAACAGTTCCCTGTTCGCCAAGAACTTCAAGAACCTGACGCGCAACAATTCCTACGAGTTCCTCGGTCTGCCTGTCGGCGTGGCTTACGGAACTGATGTCGAGCAGGCGAGAAAGGTGATTGTCAAGGCTCTGGCTCCGTTGTGCAGACCGGACAGATTCGGCCGTCAGGTTGTCGAGGAGAAGTACGGAATCCAGGTGGTGCTGAACGGTTTCGGCGACAGCAGCGTGGATCTGGTGGTGAAGCAGTACATTCTGGTGGAGCAGCGCACCGGCTACATCGCCGCTGCCAACGAGCGGATCTACAACGCTTTGAACAAGGCGGACATCGAGATCCCGTTCCCTCAGCGCGACATCAACATCCGCCGGATGCCGGATCAAAATGGTAAATAATGGTGAATGAATATGATAAACTTGGCGATCTTCGTGTCCGGCGGCGGCACGAACTGTGAGAACATAATCAGGTACTTCAAAGGCTCCGACAAGGTGCGCATCGCGTTGGTGGTGGCGAACAAGCCCGGAATCCCCGCCCTTGAAAAGGCTGAAAGGCTCGGAGTGCCGACGCGCGTGCTGCCGAAGGCGGAACTGAACCGGGAGGAGGTGGCTCTGCCGCTGATGAAGGAATATTCAATCGACTTCATAGTGCTTGCCGGCTTCCTTCTCGTCATCCCTGATTTCCTGATCCGTGAATATGACCGCAGGATGATCAACCTCCATCCGGCCCTTCTTCCGAAGTTCGGCGGGATGGGGATGTACGGCCATCATGTCCACGAGGCCGTCAAGGCGGCGGGGGAGTCCGAGACCGGAATGACCGTCCATTGGGTGAGCGGCAAGGTGGACGGCGGTGGGATCATCGCCCAGTTCCGCACTCCGATCAATCCCGATGACACCACTGAAGACATCGCCGCCAAGGAACACGTCCTTGAGATGGAACATTTTCCTCAGGTCATCGGGGACGTGTTGGCCAAGGTGTTCTGAGGTGCGAAGTGTCGGTTTCAGCTCCGGATTGTCACTTGTCCGGCAGGAAAGCGTTGTCTGAGAGCACCTTATAGAGTGCTGACTGGTAAGAGTCCCCGATGGGGATGCGATCCCGGCCGATGAGGATGTGGCTGCGCTCTATCGCCTCTATGCGGTCCAGACGGACGATGAAGGATTTGTGGACGCGGACGAAATCCTCTTTCGGAAGGGTGTCTTCAAGGGTTTTCAGGCGCATCAGGGAGAGGATCGGGTCGGAACCGTCGTTCAGGTGGATCTTCACGTAGTCCTTCAGACCCTCGATGTAGGTGATCCTGTCGAGGTCAATCTGCTGGAGGCGGTACTCGGTCTTTACGAAGATGCTCTTGATTTTTCGTTGCGTGTCAGCGTCTGTGACTGGAGAGCATTGCCGAACCGTTGACCCGTCATCAACGAGATCAAAATATTCCTTGGCTTTCAAGGCCGCCGAAAGAAAATCGTCATACGAGATCGGCTTCAGAAGGTAGTCCAGCGCCCGCACCCGGAACCCCTCGACGGCATATTCACTGAATGCGGTTGTGAATATGATTCTGGTTCTTTCCGGCAGCATCTTCGAGAGTTCCATCCCGCTTAGGTTCGGCATCTGGATGTCGCAGAAAAGCAGAGCCACCGGATTGTACTGAAGAAATGACCAGGCCGCCGTCCCGCTCGTGAAACTTCCTTTGAGCGAGAGGAACGGAGTCTTTGCGACGTACGATTCCAGCAGCCTGACAGCCAGCGGCTCATCGTCAACGACTATGCAGCTGATGGTGTCCATGTTCCAGTCTTGATTCTAAGCAGGCAACGGTAAACGCTCTGCACCCTGCCAAGTTCAAATGAATATGCCCCCGGGTAGAGCAGGTCCAACCTTCGCCTGAGATTTGTGATTCCTATTCCCGAGCCGCTCCGGTCGGTGTCGTCCTTCGGGAAGCAGCTGTTCTCTACGAGGCAGACTACATGGTCGCCCTCTTCCTTGAGTCCGACTCTGATGAAGGATTCCGCCGTGTCGCTGATGCCGTGCTTGAAGGCGTTCTCGACAAGCGGGATGAAGAGCAGCGGAGCTATCTGCCGGTTTGACGGAGAGTCCGGCAGGGTGACGCTTAATTTCACTCCCGAAGTCAGCCGGGCACTCATCAGTTTGACATATTCCTTGATAAATTCGCATTCCTTCGAGAGCGGGACGGTGTCTTTCCGGCTTTCGTAGAGGACGTAGCGCAGCATTCCGCTGAGGTCGTGGACGGCCTTCTGCGCCTCGGCAGGGTCGATCTGGATCAGCGAGTAGATGTTGTTCAGGGTGTTGAACAGGAAATGCGGGTTGATCTGGTTCTTCAGGCTCGCAAGCTCGGCCTCCGCCTGGTTCTTCTCGATCTCCTTGCGCTGCGCCTCGTTGCTGTACCACTCGGCTGTCATCCTGACTGCGACCGCTATCCCGACCACCGTAAGATAGATCACTGTGTTGCGTACCGTGAAACTGATGGTGTCAAGCGTCGAAGGAGGCGGAAGGGCGATGTCCGGGGAGATGATGTGTCTGGAAAAGAGATGGACGGCAATGCTTACCTTGGCTATCAGCAGTGCGTTCCAGAACAGGAACGCCCCGAACCTCCTGTTGGACAGGAAGTGCTTTATCAGAAACAGGTAATTGGTGTAGAACACGATGACGAACGAGACCGTCACCGGCAGGAACCGGGAATAGTCCAGCCCGCCGTGCAACGGCCTGCCCGGCTGCGGCGAGAAGAACGGCATCGCCAGAATCACCGCCCAGATCGCCACGTGTATTATCCATCCGTTGTTTTTCCGCATGTTCTGTTGTTTCAGGGGCTTCCAATCGGCATTCGGGGGAAGGCGCATGCCCGAAGAATCCCGATCTTGCCTCAAATATCGCAAATCCGCGTCACTTTCACAAATCCTGTTCCGCACCCGTTCCTTTGCCGAAGTGCACTGCCGGATGAGGGTCTCCGATGGCATATTAATTGAATGCCCTTGCCTGTCTGGCTTTGTGCCATAGTGTTTTTGGATTTATGAAAAGGGTATTGACGACCATTCTTGCGGCTGTGATGGCAGGCGCCGCTTTCGCACAGACGATAGAAACATCTTTAATCTACAAGGACAGGAAGGACAGTCTGAACGCCACAGTGTTCGTGGGGCATCAGGAGAACAGCATCTCCCGCGGCAAGACATTGAGGACAGAACTGATCTCCGCATCGGGGCTTCAGAAGATGGCCTGCTGCAACCTTGCCGAAAGCTTCGAGAATTCGGCGAGTGTGACCGTGGGCTATTCCGATGCCGTGACAGGAGCCCGTCAGATCCGGCTTCTGGGTCTATCCGGAACCTACACGCAGATGCTGGACGAGAACCGTCCGGTGATGAGGGGAATCACGGCTCCTTACGGGCTTTCCTATGTACCCGGCCCCTGGCTGGAGAGCATCCAGATCGCGAAAGGCTCTCCGTCGGTGATCAACGGCCCGGAATCGATGACCGGACAGATCAATCTGGAGCACAAGAAACCGACCGAGGAGAAGCCTCTGTTCATCCAGACTTCGATGATGAGCGACACGAAGGCGGATTTCAACGCGACTTCGGCATGGCAGATCAGCCCTAAGGTTTACACGATTCTCTTGGGGTATGCGAGCGGGAACTTCAAGACTTATGACATGAACCGCGACGGGTTCCGTGACGATCCGAAGATGTTGCAGTTCAATGTGGCGAACAGGTGGCTCTACTACACTCCCGAACTTCAGGTCCGTTGGGGCGTGAAGGCTGTGAGCGACCGCAGGCAAGGCGGAATGGAAGGCTACGACAAAGACCGGGTGCGCGCATTGGTCTCTGATGCGACGACCTCTGCACCCGAGCCTGTCGAAGGGACAGTCTCATCCGAAAGACTGTCGCACGAGTCTTGGGGCACCGACATAGACAACCGTCTCCTCAACGCCTATCTGAAAGTCGGCAAACCTCTCCGAGAGGACGGCTCGTCCAGTGTGGCAGCCATAGCGGACTGGTCGTGGCAGAAAAGCGATTCGTGGTTCGGTGCGTCATCCTATCTTGCTGAGCAGCAATCGGGTTTCGTAAATCTGCTTTATCGGAATATGTTGAACGAGACCCATGACTTCACGGTAGGGCTTTCAGGCACTTTCGACCACATTGACGAGACTGTAGCCAAACTGGACTATGGCCTGTGGAATGTTAAGGGCGGGTACATTCCGCGTCCATATTCGGGAATCGCGGATCATTTCTTCGGCGGAGCCTATGGGGAATATACCTTCCACGCCGGGGAGAGGTTCACATCCATTGCCGGCGCCGGTTTCAACTGGTACAAGGGGAACGGGTTCAAGGCCGCTCCGAGGGTGACTCTGAAATATTCACCGGCTGAATGGCTCGTGGCGAGGGTGAACGGCGGCAGGGGACTGAGATACGCCGATCCTGTCGCTGACAACATAGGGGTGATGTCCACCCACAGCAGGCTGAAGGGGGATTGTATGGACCGGCTGCTGGAGGATTCGTGGACATTCGGAGGAAATGTGACGTTCTATTTGCCGTTCGGGGTCGATCCCTCAAAGACCTACATCAGTTTCGACTATTTCCATACCCGGTTCTCCCGTCAGCTGATGGTGGATTACGAGGTGCCCGGAGCCGATGTGGACGGAGGCCGTGACATCCGGTTCTTTGATTCCGACGGGAGGCGGTCATGCTCGGACAACTGGCAGGTGGATTTCAATGTCGAGCCGTTCGACCGCTTTACCGTGGCTCTGACAGGGCGCTACACTGATGCCCGTCAGGAGAACTTTGGCGGCGAATTGGTTGAGAAACCTATGCTCAGCCGCTTCAAGGGGGTTCTGAACCTTCAGTACAAGACCAATCTGAGCCGTTGGATATTCGATTTCACAGCTTCCGTGAACGGTTCGGCGAGGGTGTATGCCTTCATGAAAGACTTGATGGACGATGACGGATCTCTGCTTTACCCTGACGGGCGCACTCCTGTCTATCCTCTGCTTTATGCCCAGATTACCAGGCGCTTCCACGGGTTTGACGTCTATGCCGGAGTTGAGAACATCACGGATTTCACTCAGAAGCATGTCCTGGTGGGAGATCTCGGGACTCCCTGGACTCCGGGATTCGATGCCAGCTGCGTCTGGGGGCCGATTATGGGCAGGCGCATCAATCTTGGTGTGAGATTGACGCTTTGGAGGGCGACAAAGAGCGATTAAATCATTATCTTTGCAATATGAAAAGAATATTATTGACAGCGTTGGCCGCTTTGATGTTGGCCGCGCCTTCTTCCTTGGCTGAGGCTCCGGTTTCTGAATATGCCTCCCTGGAACCTGCCGACAAGAATGTCAGAGAGGTGGTTTTTGCGACAAACATGCATTGTGACAAGTGCGTGAACAAGATAAATGAGAACCTGTCGTTCATCAAAGGGGTCAAGGACTTGAAGGTCTCGCTCAAGGATCAGACCATCAGGATCAAGTACGATGGCCGCAAGACCGATGAGAAGGCTCTTGCGGACGCTGTCAGAAAACTTGGCTACAAGGCCGAAAAAGTAGGGGAATAACATCATGAGTCAGAAACCGTCAATCCCGAAGGGGACACGTGATTTCGGTCAGCGGAATATGGCCGAAAGGAATTATATCTTTGACACCGTCAAGAATGTGTTCCGGACTTTCGGCTATGCCCAGATCGAGACTCCGGCTATGGAGAATCTTTCGACTCTGCTCGGGAAATATGGCGAGGAGGGGGACAAGCTTCTGTTCAGGGTGCTGAATTCAGGAGACTGTTTCTCGAAAGTCAACTTTGAGGATTATCGTACGGAGGACGGCGGGGTCAACAGTACCGCTCTTTCCAAGGAAGTCTGTGAGAAGGGACTCCGCTACGATCTGACCGTTCCGTTCGCCCGTTTCGTCGCGCAGCACCAGAACGAGATCTCCTTTCCGTTCAAGCGCTTCCAGATCCAGCCGGTCTGGAGGGCCGACAGGCCGCAGAAGGGACGTTACCGCGAGTTCTACCAATGTGACGTTGACGTGATCGGCAGCAGGTCCCAGGTCAATGAGCTCGAACTTGTGCAGATCGTGGACAAGGTGTTCAGCCTGCTGGACATCAATGTGCTCGTGAAGATCAACAACCGCAAGGTTCTGACCGGCTTCGCCGAGATCTGCGGATTCCCTGACAAGGTGGTTGACATCACCGTCGCGATCGACAAACTGGACAAGATCGGACTTGAGAGCGTCGAGGAGGAGATGCACGGGAAGGGGCTGACCGACAGCGCCATCGCCGTGATCGAACAGATTTTGAGGCTGTCCGGATCCACTTCTGAGAAACTGGCTTCCATGCGGTCCCTGATGAATGGCGGTTCCGCTTCCGGACTCGTATCCGAGACCGGTCTCAAGGGTCTGGAAGAGCTTGAGGAACTGTTCGGCCTGATTGACGCGGCCGGAGTGAAGTGTCCTGTGGAGATCGACCTTTCCCTGGCCCGTGGACTGAACTACTACACGGGCGCCATCTTCGAGGTCAAGGCTGTAGATTTCCCGATCGGCAGCATCTGCGGCGGTGGCCGTTACGACAATCTTACCGGAATATTCGGCCTTCCCGACATGTCCGGCGTAGGGATCAGTTTCGGTGCCGACAGGATCTACGATGTCCTCAAAGGTTTGGGCAAGTTCCCGGAGTCGCTGGCCTCCAGCACGTCTCTCCTGTTCGCCTGCATGGGAGCCGATGAGCTTCGCTATGTCCTTCCTGTCGCCGCCGCATTGCGTTCGGAGGGTATCTCGGTCGAGGTCTATCCGGAGCCGTCCAAGCTCAAGAAACAGTTTGACTACGCCGAGCGGAAGTCCATCCCGTTCCTTTCCATCAACGGCGGCGACGAGGCCAAGGCCGGTACCGTCCAGCTCAAGAACCTCACTACAGGCGACCAGAAATCCTTCTCCAAGACCGACATCTCGGGAATGAAAGCATTCATGAATACATAGACTCTCGATTTGTTTGTAAATTCTTGAATATCATAAGTCTGCGAGAAATCTTCCCGGTAGGTTCCGGTAACGTGCAGGATTCGTAGAGGAGATTTTTCGCAGAAAGGATTGCATTTCCGAAAAAAATCCGTATCTTTGTAGTCCAACATCGCGGGGTAGAGCAGTTGGTAGCTCGTCGGGCTCATAACCCGGAGGCCAGAGGTTCGAGTCCTCTCCCCGCTACGAATTTGCCGCAACGTCTTGTAAATCAGGAAGTTGCGGCAAAATTGTCAAAATACTGCGCCAGATTTGCGCCAAAGAAATTCGCAGTCTGAGCCGATTTCCGTATAAGGGATATTCTCCGTTAACCCTTTGTTGGCTGAGGGAGTGGATTCAGATGGGCATGGAGGACTACTGCTTCCCATCGGCTATCGTGAAACCTGCGGAGAGGGTGTTCCCGGACTCATCGACGGCGGTGACCGTGTGTTTGCCGACCTCGGGGATCAGTGTCATCTGATGAATCTTTCGCGTCTGTCCGACATATTCATTGTCAAGATGCCAGTAGATTGCGGTCGATGGATTCCTGTGTGCCAGATTGAAGGTGACTCCCCGGATTGTTCCGTCCAGCTGTCGCGGGATGAAGATCACGGCTCCGTTCTCGGGGTAGATGAATTCCATCACGGCCTCAGTCCCTTTCCGGATGATGGGCGAATATTCCGGATGGTGTTGCCGGTAGTACCATTCCATTGACGGAGTAAGGACGAACACCACCTCCCCGCCTACGGTTCTGTGGTAGGGGCATGGCGCGCTTCTGACGGATTTGCGCGGGAGCGGCAGGGTGTCGATGCGCTCACAGTCAGGCCCTTTCAGGTGGCCTGATTCCTTGCAGACCTCGGCAAGAACGTAATCTCCGAACACGGGTTCCTTGAACCAGCCGTTCCTTGAATATTCACGGTCATATTCCTTTGACGGGAGCATGTTGAACACGTCGAACATCACCGGCCCGGCGGTTCTGGCGCCTGTCAGTCCAGGCACTCCCTGACCTTGAGCGTTGCCGGCCCAGACACCCACCGCATAGTCCGGCGTGACTCCGACCGCCCACGCATCCCTGAAACCGTAGCTGGTGCCCGTCTTCCAGGCCACCTTCTTTATCGATCCGACCAGTCTCCAGTCCATCTCGTCCGGCCGGTTGACCTCTTTCAGCGCATCGAACGTCCACCAAAGAGCGCTTTTGTCTGTCAGAGGAAATCCGTGCAGCCTGTCACCTTTGCCGGTGTGCGAAGTGTCGGCGCTCTGGTAGGACGCGGACAGTCTGGCGTACAGGGTGGTCACGTCTCCGAGGGTTCCTTCAGCCCCTCCGAGAATCAGTGAAAGCCCGTAGTGTGAGGCACTTCCGTGAAGCGTTGTCATTCCGCATCTCCTAAGCAGATCCAGAAATTTCGGAACCCCGAAACGTCTCAGCATGTGGACGGAGGGAACATTCAGGGAACGGGTCAAGGCCTCGGAGGCCGGAACGGCACCGTCGAACCGCCGGTTGAAGTTCTGCGGAGAGAATCCGTTGATGTTGATCGGGATGTCAGGAAGCAAGGTGTTCGGTAGAATCTCCCCGTCCTGAAGCAGGGCGCAGTATAGCACCGGTTTAAGGATGCTTCCTGTACTTCTGGGGGAACGGATGATGTCCACCTCGCTTCCCGGACGTTTACGGTCCGGATCCGCATTTCCGACGTAGGCAAGCGTCTCCTCTGTCCTCACATCCTTCACGATGACCGCAAGGTCACCTATTCCGGTAGTGGCCAGTTCTCCGCTCCATTGGTCGGCTATGGCCTGGACACGCCGTTGAAGATTGATGTCAACGGTGGTCCGGATCCGCTTTCCGGGTGATGTCTTCCAGTAGTACTCGGTCAGGTGGCGGGCTTCCTGCGGAAGGGCGACAGGCTTGAGCGGGAGCGGCTCGTCGCAGGCCAGAGCAAGATCGAGAGAATCAAGATGCCCCCGTTCGCAGAGCGTGTGCAGGAGCCGGTTCCTCTTGGCCAGAAGCTTGTCCCTGTTTTTTCCGGGGTGGATCTCTGCCGGGGCGTTCGGCAGCACGGCCAGTGTGGCGGCCTCTCCCCAGGAAAGTTCTTCAGGAGGCCTCCCGAAGTAACGCCACGAGGCCGCTTCCAGACCTACCACATTGCCGCCGAACGGAGCGTGTGCGGCGTACATCGCGAGAATCTCCTTTTTCCCGAGCCTCAATTCCAGACGCGTCGCGAGGATCGCTTCTATGATTTTTTGACGGACAGTCCTTTCTTTCCCTCTGGACATCCTGATCACCTGCATCGTGATGGTGCTGCCTCCGCTTGTCACCTTTCCCGCGCGCAGATTGCCTGCGGCTGCTCTCGCTATCGCCACGGGATTGACTCCGGGATGGAATGCGAACCATCTGTCCTCGAACTCGATGAGAGCCGTCCGGAACTTCAGCGGGACGGTGTCCGAAGGGGGAAACCTCCATTGGCCGTCACTTGCTATCCTTGCGCCGAGAAGCTCACCGTTCCGGTCTGTCACAACCGTGGAATAGCTTGTACCTTTGAATATGTCCTTGGGAAGGCACAGCCAATATGCGATCAAGAGGACGGCTATGATGCCGCCCGTCAACCTTGAAAGCATTTTCCTGCGCATGGACTATTCCGAGACTTTCGCTTTGCCTGACGCGGTGTTGGCGGCTGTGTGCGGGTCGTACATCGCCTCGCACTTTATGGCGGGCAGGATGAACTCTCCCTGATAGGAAGCGTGCAGCTTGATTCTGAACGTCTTGCTTGAGCCTTTCGGCAGGTCGAAAAACCATGACACACGGTCATCCCGGATGTCGCGGTAGCTGTATGCGGCGGTGGAGACCTCGCCTCCGGCCAGTCTGTCATTGACAATCTCCCATCCGGAAGGAATCATCCCGGTCAGAGCCAGATTCGTGTAGTCCTTTGAACCGCCGGTGTTGCCGACGGTTATGGTCGCCGTGAAGTCGGTTCCCTGAGGAATGTCATGCGGATTCAAGGCTCTGCCGCTTTCTGTCAAATAATTGACTCTCAGATTGAGGCCGTTGGATCTTGCCTCGACATTGTCTCCGAATTCCGGTCTTGCCGAGGTGATGAGAGTCGCGTAGATGGTGCCGTCCGTCGTGTTCGTGACTTTGATGTCGCCGTCCTGGGTGTTGACAGGCACACTGCCGACGGCTTTGGCGGTCTTGACCTTGGCGGTGTTCCCCCCTTGGGTCACTTCCGCCGAAAGGGAGCCTGTGCCTGTTTTCATGGCAAGCCTTTTCATCGCGGTTGCCGCGAACGCCACTTCCTGAGTCATGTACCAACCTCCTGACATGGATTCTGCCACTTCCTGTGCAAGATCCATCGCCTCATGGATGGCATCAATGAGTACCAGAGTCTCAAGAGCCATCGCCTTGTCCCTTGTCGGGGAACCGAAGGACTCATCTTTCTCCCGATGATCCTGGAAGCTGGTCTTCAACTTTGCGATGATCTCTTCAGCCACGGCCTTCTTGCCGGACAGGGCATAGGTTGACGCAAGCATCCATCCGGCCTGGTTCGAGAGAGACTCGCTCTCCTTCAGCCTGTTCATTGCCCCGCTCTCGGCTTCGTCGTTCAAGGCCAGAGTGTAGAGCCTGTAGGCCTGATTCAGGTCTCCATGACCGGCGTTGTCGGAATTCCGGTAGTCCTGAACGTTCCTTTTCTGGAATCTGGACCAGCTCGCCATCACTCCCTTGCTGACTGAGAATCCGTTCCGTGCCGCGGTGATCATGAACTGACCTGCCAATGAGCTGACCCACCCGTTGGCTTCAGCGGCTCCCGGCCAATAGACAAACCCTCCGTTGCCAAGTTGTCTTTGGTAGAGCTGCCGGAGCAGATCCGGAATCATCGAGTCGATCTCCTTCTGCTTGTCTTGAGGAAGCATGTTCCTTATCGCCAGCAAGGCGATTCCCTTTGAAGAGAGCTGTTCAGTGCAATTGTAGTTGTAATTCTTCAGGAATGTGAAGATCCCTCCGCAGTCAACGGACGGGAATCCGGTCAGCTCCAAGGTCGCCCATTGGCTTTCATCGGCGGTGAAAGGAGTGAAACCGAGGTGCTTTGACGTGCCCTTTCCGATCACCGCCCTTCTGACTGAAATGACAGGAGTGCCGGATGGACGGACCTGGATTGTGATCTTGTCTTCCGCCTTGTGTCCGCCGCCTATGGCTGAGACGCGAATGGTTCCGGTTCCGGTTCCGGTGGCCTCAAGACTGAAGTTGACAATCTTGTCCCCGGGTTTGGCGAACTTGACACCGGCTTTGGATCCGCCGGTCAGCCGGAGAGGCCCATCGACTTTCACGCTTACTTCGGCATTCTTCACTCCGTCCTCAAGAGCGAACACGTTGACCGGCATAGTGACCTTCTCGCCTGTCCCGAGAACTCTTGGAAGCGACGGCAGCACCATGAGCGGAGACCTGACAGGGACAGCCTTCTCTGCGTTGCCGTAGGCTCCGTCCTTGGCAGCCACAAGCATCACCCTCACGCTGCCGACATACATCGGAAGCTTCATCTTGTGCGTGGCGGAACCGCTCTGGAGCGTGAACGGGCCAAGGAATCTGACCACCGGGTTGAACCTGTTGTCCTTCTTGGCGCCGACGATCAGATTCTCGTCACCTCCTATGCTGAACATAGGTGAGAACCTGCCGCTGTAGGCTCCGATGACATCATCGTAAAGATCCCATGTGCTGACGCCGAGCGCCTCTCTCGCATACATCGAGTTCCAAGGATCCGGAGTCTTGAACGCAGTGAGGTCAAGAAGCCCTTCGTCAACCACAGCGATGGTGTAGGTCATCGGCTTTCCGTTCTTCTCCTTGACCTTGATCGTGAATTCCTCTTCAGGCCGGAGCACGTCCGGCATGCTGATGACAGGCTCCAGATGCGAATCCTTGTTGTCGACCAGAATCGGCCGCACTCCATAGAGCCTGATAGGCAGGTCGTTGCCTGATTTCTCATGAGGCTGCACAAGCGTCACATGAATGTAGAAATCAGGTGCCATGTCCGGTGTCACCTTGAATGAATATGTCACATCACCTTCTCCGGAAGTCTTCACCCATGCTCTGGAGATGACTTTTCTGGAGTTCTCAAGGGAGACGAGGGCATGCCCCTTCGAAGCGGCGGGAATATAGACGGTCGCGGTCTCGCCGACATTGTAGGAATCCTTGTCGGTTGAGAATGACAGCATTGTGAGAGCATCCGGATCGGCTTTCGAGGATCTTCCCCTGTATGCCGGCCAGTCCACATAGACGATGCCTCCCGAGACATGTCCGCTTTCAGTGTCGGTGACAAGAACAAGATAGCGCCCCCAGTCCGGGTAGTCCACCCTGAACGGGATGGAGATGTCGGACTTCCCTGATTTCAAGGTGCCGGAGGCTATGATGTCGGCTGACGGGCTGTTGACATAGGAGTCCAGACTTTCTTCCCGGCTTTCCCACCACCAGCTCCACTTCATCTTGTAGATTGAATATTCCAGATTGTGTCCTGCGACCCTTGAGCCGTTCCTGTCGATGACGGTGACACCGATGCTGTAGTCGTTGTCAGTCTCCAGGAACGGACTGTCCCCGGCCTTTGGGATTCTTACACCGACATAGGATGAATACGGTGAAAATGTCATTGTCCTTGAGTTGAAGCTGACATCACCGCCCTGTTCCTTGACGGAAGAGATTATGTCGGCCCTCAGCAGACCCGGAGCGTCGGAGGCGGCCGGCATCGCGACATTCACCTTGGCCTGTCCGTTCCTGTCGAGTTTAGTGTCCATCAGTCTGTGTTCGCTGGATGTGAAGTCGGACAGCGGACTTGAGAACGAGTAGTCCTTGAAGCCCTTGAAGGTCGAAGGTCCTTTCCTGAGGGTCATGCTGACCTTTGCGGTCAGCCCGGCGGCCGGCGGCCCCGTGAGCCAGTTAGAAGAGATGGAGACAGGAACCGTCTTGCCTCCTTCCAGCACGTCCGTCCCGAAGTCTGTGTTGATTTTCAGCCTGTTGGGTTTTATGCTCTCAATCTTCAAGGCCTTGTGGAATGTGGCTCCTCCGATTTTGAGATAGGCATTCCAAGTTCCGGTCGGATCATTTTCATCTGTAGGGATGGTGAACGCATAGAAACCGTTTTTTCCGTTGCTGTTGATCTGTTTAGTGTAGAACTGGCCTTCAGGAGTGTAGAGTTCCATCACGGTAGGATGACTGTCCGGGATCCTGTTTTCCTTGTCCTCCAGAATCATTGTGACATGAAGTGTGTCACCAGGTCTCCAGACACCTCTTTCCCCATAGATGAAAGCTTTCAGACCCTTCTCCAGAGATTTGCCACCGACATCGAACCTGCTCAGGGAATTCTGAGCCCCTTCCGTCACCCTCAGGTAACTTGCCGATCCGCCCCTCTTGGCCACAACCACGAAAGGCTTTCCGGAGAGCGTGATCTCTGCCATTCCGTCAGTCCCGGTCTTGGCATAGCCGATTTCCTTGAGCTGGTAACTATAGACGTAGAGCTCGGCGTTGAAAACAGGATCGCTTGAGAGGATGTCGCTGACACTCACCCAGACACGGTCTCCGCCGGAGTATTTGGCGATGACCCCCAGATTGGATGTGAGCAGGTTGATGGCCGGGAACCGGTAGCTTTCCATGTAGTATGTAGGCTTGAGCGGGTTGTCCCTGTCTTCCCAGATGTACTCATCCCAGTTGTAGAACCCCTCGTAATAGTGAGGAATAGGGTTGTCCCAGCTGTCGTTGTCCTCATCCGTGATGTTCTCGGCGGAGAGGTTCACCATCTTGTCGGACGGAGTGCCGCTCTTGAACGAATCGTTCCTGCCATAGACTGAATATTCCTGCTTGAAGGAGATCCGTATGCGGTAGATCGCTCCTGGTTCCTGTCTGAACAGGCCTGAAAGATCCACAGAGTAATCCTGCCATTTGTGCAGGTTCTTGGACGGATCCGAGTCCAGGCGGATGCATCTCTTGTAAACCAACCGGCCGCAGCGGCGGAGGGAGTTGTCTCCGGAAAGGGTGTTGTCCTGGAGGAAGGTCAGGACATTGGCCTCGTAGATCTGGATGACATTGATGTCCACAGCATTGAGATTGACTGCCTTGAACGGGAGGACAAGTTCCTTTGAATCAGGCAGGACAGTCCCGGAGACGGGAATCTCAACGGCCGGTTTGAGTTCTGTGGCGGAGAATTTCTTTGAATATTCCTGTCCAAGCCTTGCCCCGTCATGGTTCTTGACCGTTTCGGAGATCCTTAAAGTGACGGGACCGCCGGAAGGATTGTCATAGAACACCTTCACATGTGCGTTCTCCGCCTGGATGTAGTGGTGTCCCGCGCCTTCCACCGTGAAGAGGCCGGAATTGTCATCTACGTCGGCGAGGGCCTCGGTGAAGTAAACGTCGATGTAAGGGTCATCGGATTCGACCATCTCCGCGTCGAGTACCCTGAAGTTACCGGTCGCCGGGATTGCTATCTCAAGTCTGGAGTCCGTCACGAAGCCTGTGTCGGCCGGTTTCAGGCTGATTTTCAGCTTTCTGTCCTTCGTATCTCTGGGCAGGTCGATGATCTCGAAGTGGAAGTTCCTCGGATTGGCGCCGGCTGTCATGCTGACCTCCGCGCCGCGTTCAGGGTAGTCATATTCAAGCATTCCCCGGACTTTCTCAAGAGGCAGCTCCTCCGTCAGGGAGATTGTGCCTTTTACGCTCGCCTTGTCGGGTGACGCTCCCGTTATGATGATCTCGTCCAATGAAAGCACGGCCTCCTTGATCGCTACCAGGAACTTGAAAGAGAACCTCTTGAGCTGTCTGTTCCCAACTTTCTGGATCTTGTCCAGCCTCAGCTTGCCTGTGTAGGCCTGCCCGGATTTCAGCGCCCCGGTTTCCGGGATGAACTCTATCGTGTTGGCGGACAGCCATCTGGCCGTGCCTTTTACCGATGGGGTGAAGGAGAGTATTCCGTCTTTCAGATCAGCGCCAGGAGTGGCTTCCGCGATGTCCGAGGCCAGCTCCACGCGTATCGTGGACTTGTCCGAGATTATCCCTCCCGTGTAGGCCTTGATGAAGGTCGCGAATTCGGTACTCTGTCCCTTGCTTCTTCCGAAACGGCTGCAAGATGAATATGTTGCGGTCAGCAGGATCACTGACAGGATGGCTATGCAGGTTTTTGCGGTCTTTCTCATTTCTATACCTTATATAAGATAAAAGCATTCATGTAACCCTCAAATTTAGGAATTCTTTTCGTATAATCAATCATGAATATGCCCGCGCGTGACAAAATGTCAGCCAAGGACGGATGGCACATCCTTTGATTTTGTTCGGAAGACTCCGGAGTGAGCCGGAGCGAAGATTTAAAAACATTAAAAAATTCATATTATGATCAGACCATTGGCAGATAGAGTCTTGGTTGAGCCTAAGGAGGCCGAGACAAAGACAGCTTCAGGTATTTATATTCCTGACACAGCGAAAGAGAAACCTCAGGAAGGCAAGGTGATCGCCGCAGGTTCCGGAAAAAAGGACGAACCTATGGAGGTCAAGGTAGGTGACAAGGTCATCTATGGCAAGTACGCCGGCACGGAGGTTACCGTGGAGGGTAAGAAGTATCTTATCGTTAAGCAGTCAGACATTCTGGCTATTCTTTAATTAAAATATTAGGAGGAAATCATTATGGCTAAGGAAATAAAATTCGATGTGGATGTCCGCTCAAAGATGAAGGAAGGAGCTGACGCTCTTGCGGACGCTGTCAAGGTGACTCTTGGCCCGAAGGGGCGCAATGTGGTTATCGACAAGAAATTCGGTGCGCCTCAGGTCACCAAGGACGGTGTGACTGTCGCAAAGGAGGTTGAACTCGCTGACAGGTACGCCAACATGGGTGCCCAGATGGTCAAGGAAGTCGCTTCCAAGACCAACGAGCAGGCCGGTGACGGTACGACGACCGCTACGGTTCTCGCCCAGGCCATCATCAATGTCGGGCTGAAGAATGTCACGGCCGGAGCCAATCCGATGGATCTCAAGAGGGGTATAGACAAGGCTGTCGCCGCTGTTGTGGCCGAACTCAAGAAGAACAGCAAGAAGGTCGGTTCCGACTATTCCAAGATCGAGCAGGTCGGCACAATCTCCGCCAACAACGATGGAGCCATCGGCAAGCTCATCGCTGACGCCATGTCAAAGGTCAAGGGTGACGGTGTGATCACTGTCGAGGAGGCCAAAGGCACAGAGACGGAGGTCAAGGTTGTAGAGGGCATGCAGTTCGACAGGGGCTACATCTCTCCTTACTTCATGACCAACTCCGACAAGATGGAGGCTGTCCTGGACGATGCGTCTGTCCTCATCACTGACAAGAAGATCTCCACGATGAAGGATCTGCTTCCTATTCTTGAGCCTATAGCCCGTGAGGGAAGGTCTCTTCTGATCATCGCCGAGGATGTGGACGGCGAGGCTCTGACGACACTGGTTGTCAACAAGCTCCGCGGCACATTGAAGATCGCCGCCGTGAAGGCCCCTGGTTTCGGAGACCGCCGCAAGGAGATGCTTCAGGACATCGCAACCCTTACAGGTGCCGTCGTAGTGTCCGAGGAAAGAGGATTCACTCTTGAGAACACGACCCCTGACATGCTCGGTAAGGCTGAGAAGGTCACCATCACCAAGGACAACACCACCATCGTAGGTGGAGCGGGTGAGAAGGATGCCATCGCTGACAGGGTGGCTCAGATCCGCAAGCAGATAGAGAACACCACTTCGGACTACGACAAGGAGAAGCTTCAGGAAAGACTCGGCAAGCTCGCCGGTGGAGTCGCTGTGCTCTACGTCGGTGCAGGCTCCGAGATCGAGATGAAGGAGAAGAAGGACAGGGTTGAGGATGCCCTCAACGCCACCCGCGCCGCAGTTGAGGAAGGCTATCTTCCTGGAGGCGGAGTCTCCTACATCCGAGCCGCCGAGGCTCTCAAGAATCTCAAGGGTGAGAACGAGGATGAAACCACCGGTATTCACATCATCGCCCGCGCCATTGAGGAGCCTCTCCGCCAGATCGCCCAGAACGCCGGTGTTGACGGCAGCGTCATCATCCAGAAGATCCGCGAGAACAAGGGAGACTTCGGCTACAACGCACGCACGGATGAGTATGTGAATATGCTTGAGGCAGGTGTCATCGACCCTACCAAGGTGGCTCGTGTGGCTCTTGAGAACGCCGCGTCAGTCGCCGGAATGTTCCTCACCACTGAGTGCGGCATCGTTGACATTCCTGAGAAGGAGCCGGCCGCTCCTGCAATGCCGGCTGGCGGAATGATGTAATCCATGAATCATCCTTCCCTCATGCCTTTCAGGGATTTGAAAGGAGAGGGGAGTAAGTTCTGAAAGATGGTGGCCACTCCGGTCATCATCTTTTTTTTTATAATTCCCAAAGTATTGGATGCTTACATCGGTTTAGGCGCGGTTTAAACATCGCGATGTTGAAAACTATCGCTGAAAAAATGTCAGAAAAAGTTTGGCGGGAAAGAAAAAAGTGCTACCTTTGCACCCGCTTTCAGGGATAGGACGCAAGCCCGACTTGAAAACGATCAGATGAAGATCATTGAAAAGGTTGAAGGAAGTACAACAAGTACCGAGAACGAAAGAAGAGCGTTGATTTCTTTATTAAAAGTTT
>CAVFMX010000067.1:0-10237 GCA_963623745.1 Bulleidia sp. | reverse complement strand
ACCTCCGGCGTGACAGGCCGGCATTCTAACCAGCTGAACTACCGCACCTTGCGAAAATCTTTGCATCCGCTGTCCCAGTCGGGAACCCGAATGCGGATGCAAAGATAGTCATTTTTGCATTACCTGCAAACTTTTTATTTGATTTCGATGACTTTTTTCGCCTGAGCGGCTTCCTGCTTCTGAATCTTCGGGATGTTGACCTTGAGAACACCGTTGACAACGGTGGCGTTAATCTTCTCTCTCTCAACATCATCAGGGAGAACCATAGTCTGTTGGAACTTTGAGTAGGAAAACTCGCGCCTGAGATAGTGGCCGTGCTTCTTCTCTTCATTGTTCTCTTCCTTCTTCTCCATGTTGATGACAAGATCTCCATTGTCGTCAAGGCTGACCTTGAAGTCCTCCTTGGTCATGCCCGGAGCGGCGAGCTCGATGTCGTAGCTTTTCTCGTTTTCCAATACATTGATCGCCGGGGCTGTCGCATTTGTCCTGACCATCCAGTCATTGTCAAAGAAATCATTGAAGATGTTCGGTAACCAATTCTGGTTATTGTACTTTTTTGATACTGGTAACATAATCCAATCTCCTATTTTTTAGTTTCACTTGTCTTTTCCGCCCGCCCTTCCGGACGGACATCTGAACAATGATCAATCGATGTGCCGATGCCTGAAAGATGTCAAAAGGGCGACATTATGTCACAAAACTGTGACAAAATGTCGCCATGGACTGTCATTATGTCGAATTTGGAAGGCTAAAGCATCTTTCTGAAGTCCTTGGCCAGACCGCCGGCGCTGGTCTCCTTGTAGAGGGATGGGAGATCCTTGCCGGTCTGCTTCATCACCTCGACCACATGGTCGAAAGAGACGCGGTGCCTGCCGTCGGAGAAAGCGGCGTAGAGGTTCGAGTCCAGAGCGCGGGTGGCCGCGAAAGCGTTCCTCTCGATGCACGGGATCTGCACAAGTCCGCAGATCGGGTCGCATGTCATGCCGAGATGATGCTCAAGCCCCATCTCTGCGGCATATTCAATCTGCGAGGGGCTGCCCCCGAAAAGCTGGCACGCTGCGGCTGAGGCCATCGCGCATGCCACGCCGACCTCTCCCTGGCAACCGACCTCGGCACCGGAGATGGAGGCGTTCTGCTTTACGATGTTCCCGATGAGTCCGGCGGTGGCCAGCGCATGAAGCATACGTATGTCCTTGAAATCATGGCCTTTCGCCAAATGGTACAGCACTCCCGGTATGACCCCGCTCGAACCGCAGGTCGGAGCCGTGACGATGATGCCGCCGGAAGCGTTCTCCTCGCTCACGGCAAGGGCATACGCATAGACAAGCCCTCTGGTCTGAAGGGTCTGCTTGTAGCCGGTAGCCTTGACATAATAGGTAGGAGCCTTTCTCGGAAGGTTCAGAGGACCGGGGAGAACCCCCTCGTGGTCGATCCCCCTCTCGACGGAAGCCTTCATGGCCTCCCAGACCACCTGAAGATAGTCCCAGATGCCGGGGCCTTCGCAGAGATCGACATATTCCCAATAATTGCGTCCCTTGTCCTCGCACCATTTCTGGATTTCGGCAAGATGGTTCATCCCATAGACCTCCGGAGTCGAGAGCCGGTCATCAGGTTGTCCTTCGGACAACGCTCCGCCGCCCACGCTGTAAACAGTCCACTCATCGGTCCGGCGGTCTTCAGAGTCAAAAGATCTGAAGCACATTCCGTTCGGATGGAAAGGCAGAAAGACCTCCGGTTTCCAGACAATGCGCACGGGAGCGATGCCTTCCAGCGCCTCGATGACCGCCACATCTGTCATGTGTCCCTTGCCGGTGGCCGCGAGGCTGCCGTAAAGCGTCACCTCGAAAGAAGCCGCTTCCGCATGCTTTTCGGCGAACATCCCGGCCGCCTTGTTGGGACCCATCGTGTGGCTGCTGGACGGTCCTTTGCCTATCTTGTAAAGTTCTTTGAGAGATTTCATTGTTCAGTCCGTTTTGAATATACCTGGAAGCCTACCATGTCTTCACAGCCTTGACAGCGCATTTCTGACACAGGCGGGCATCCTTAGGGGTGATGCTGTACTCCGTGTCGCGCAGCAGATAGCCGTTGCCGCTTACAGACTTGCCGAAGACAGGCCTTATAAGCGTCTCGAACCAGACGCATGCCGCTATGTAACGTCCGAACTGACGGCTCAGATGGAAGCCGTCACGGGTGAGCTGGTAAACCTTGCATGTGGCCGGAACCTCGTCCTGATTGTTCAGACGGGTGCCTCTGGCAATCTGCACCGCATCCCCGCTCGGGATCACCACATGGATGCCGAACTCGTCACGGGCGCGTCTCACGCAGTCCACGATCGCATTGTACATGGTCTTCTGATCATTGCCGTACAACCTGAACATCTCGTGATCGGAATTGGCGGCATAGGCCCACGTCTCGTGCCAGGCTATGGTCGCCTCAGGATTTGGCGCCTCCTTTCTGATGATGTCCACCAGCCGGGGGATCCATTCCTTGTAAGTCCCGTAAGTTCCCGAATGACCGGAGGTCTCCTGGATCGTGATGATGTCCCACGGCTCGTCCTTGATCCCGTCGAGCAATGTGGCGTTCCTGCTGACAGTCTCCCAATGGTTGCGGGTGGACTTGTAATAAGTGTAGTTGTTCAGCCCCTTGGAATATTCATCGCAATGTCTTTCCAGAGAGCAGCCGCCGATGTAGAGCCTCGCCACGATGACGTGGCGGATGCCTGCCGCCTCCAGAAGTCCGGGAAGATACTCGGTTCCGTCGTCAGAGAAGCTGTTCCCGACGGCCAGAATCCTGAGCGTGTCGGGATCGGAAGGAAGCGGATGATTCTCAAAACGTCCTCCGGCGTTCACGGGCCAGAGGACTAGAAACGTAAAAAATACGCAGAGTGAATTTTTCATCTGATGCTTGTGTTATACTGTCTTACTCCTCAGGAAGGAACATCGGATCCCAGGCAGGGAGCAGTGTCGGCTTCTGTTCAAGCATCTTCAGGACATCGGCAGGAACATACTTCCTCTCGACCACAAGGCGGAACATGTAGTTGTCGAACCACTCGTCGGTCATGATGAGGTTGCCCTTGTAGCCGGAATCGGCTCCCCAGCTGTTCTCGACCATCCACTTCACCGGCTTGCCGTCCTTGATGTCCACGGCGATGAGGGTCATGGCGTGGGAGGAGCCGCTGGCGTGGGTCTGAACTCTCTGGCGCTTGTCCATCGGGAATGTCGTCCCGAAAAGGGAGCCGTAGTCGAAGTTGTTCAGGTCAAGGGTGCCCTTCTGGCGATCCATGAACTTGCCCACGTCGCAGGAGAAGTACATGGCGGTGTTGTCCTTGATGGAAGCGATGGCCATCTCCTTGATCCTGTCGACAGGAAGGTTGATGTAGATCCAGTTCTGTCCGTCGTAAACGTGACGGTCGTAGTCGATCTCGTAAACCTTGCCGTACTCGCGGGTAGGGTCGTTCATGACCATGATGTAGTTGTTCTCAAGGTCCGATCCGACATATTCCTGATAGAAGGACTTTGGGGTGTAGGTCTTGGTGCTGACGAAGTCGCCTTTGGAGTCATAGCGTGTCCACTCGAACTCCACCGGCGGCTCGCCGAGACAGAGGACGAGCATCCTGTAGATCTCCTTGAGCATTCCGGTCTTCATCGCCTGGCAGTCCCTGGCGGAAGCCTCCCGGAGCTTCAGACCGTCCTCACGCAGTTTGGTGGCGATCTGTGTACGCATCTGGGAAGTGTTGTTGGCGCAATAGGTCTCCGGCATCACGTCCGATGGAACCACACCGTACTTCATGATGAGGTTGGAGACACCGGTGAACTGTCCGCCGTCTCCGATCGGATTCCGGAACAGCCAGTCAACCTTACGGTCATCGAAGCTCTTGTCCTTCGTGTCGATCACACCCTGAAGGAAGAGGTTGGCCTTCTCAAGCTGGTCGTAGAAGAAAACATGGTTCTGAGAAAACGTGAACGGACCAAGGTCATGGCGGTCAATCATTTTGGATCTGAGGACATTGAGGCCGGAGAAAAGCCAGCAGCGGCCGGATGATTTCTGGTTGGTGCGTCCCTTGGTCTTCACCTCGTCGGAGAAGTGGGTGTCGATCATCGCGATGTTCTCGGAATTCGCCGCAAGGACATTGATGGCCGCGGCGTTGAGGGCGTTGCGGACGGCCTTGTCGGAGGCTGTGCCTTCATAGCCTTTCCGGATTTCGGTCAGCATCTCGGCGGAAATGCCTCCATTTCCGGACTGTTTCTGTGCGGAGGCTCCGATTCCGGAAAGAAACAGAAGCGCGGCCGCAAGGATTAGTGTTCTTTTATTCATAAACATTCAAAGATTTGGTGTAAATTTAACGAAAATTTTCGGTTCTGGTTAAATGGAAGTTTTTTTGGTCTGCAAAAGATCGTTTTCAGGATGAGGAACTGTTCGAAAATATTCCTGCCTGCCGCCGTGACACTGCTGCTCGCCGGTGCCGACCTGCTTACAGGAGGAGCGGGTCTGTGCGGAATGGACGTGGGCATATTCCTGAAACTCAGGCTTCCGAGGATGCTGACGGCGGTTCTCGCCGGAGCGGCTCTCTCCCTCGCCGGACTTCAGATGCAGAGCGTTTTCCGGAATCCGTTGGCCGACCCGCACATCATGGGTGTGAGTGCCGGAGCCGGGACAGGAGCGGCGGTGGCGACTCTTCTGCTCGGAGCGTCGCTTCCCGCGGCTCTGTCGGGGTTGACAGTGGCGGCGGCGGCTTTTCTCGGTGCGCTGCTGACCTCCATGCTGGCCGTCGCCGTGGCGTCAAGAGTCCAAAGTTCCACCACCCTGCTGATCTTCGGCGTGATGCTCGGCTTCATCTTCAGCGCGGCGACCTCTATCCTTGAATATTCCGCCAACGCCGAAAGCCTGAAGGTCTTCTACAGCTGGTCGGCGGGAAGTTTCTCGGGAATCCGTCCGGGGGAGGTCGCGATGGTAGCGGGCGCGCTGACCTTCGGAACACTACTGACGATCATCAATAACAGAGGACTCGACATAGCCCTTTTCGGCGACGAATATGCCAGCCTCGCGGGAGCTGACATGCGCCGGATCAGAAACATCGCAATGGCCGGGAGCTGCCTGATGGCCGGTACTGTCACGGCTTTCTGCGGGCCGTTGGGATTCGTGGGAATCGTGGCTCCGCACATCGCCAGAGGCTTTCTCGGAACCTCGGTTCACATTAAGGTCATCCCGGCTGTGATGCTCACGGGTGCTGGGCTGTCACTTGCGGCCGACATCCTCTCGAATGTCTTTCCGGCTCCGCTGCCTGTCGGAAGCACGATGGCGCTCATCGGCATTCCGATCATTCTGGCAATTCTGATGAGGAGGAGGTGAACATGTTGAAAGCAAACGAATTGATCATCGGTCACAGAGGCATCCGGGTTGCGGGACCTTTGACTTTCGAATGTTCCGACGGACAGTCCGTGATGCTTTGCGGACCGAACGGCAGCGGAAAAAGTACGCTGATGAAGACCCTTGCCGGCCTGATTCCTCCCATGTCCGGCGGGTTCTCGGCCGGAGGGATCGTCGTGATGGTACCCACGCATATTCCTAAAATAAAAGGCTTCTCCGTCAGGGAATTCATCCGTACGAGCCTGTTTTCGGCATCGGGCATGTTCCGGAGGTTGAACTCGGAGGCTGAAAGGTCGCTGGAGGAGTCGATCAGGATTCTCGGGCTTGATGCCTTGGCGGACAAGGACATCAGTCTCATCTCCGACGGAGAGTTCCAGAAAGCGTGCATAGCCACGGCACTGACACGGAAAGCCGGCGTGATTCTTCTGGACGAGCCGACGGCCTTTCTGGACGTGGACAACAGGAGGATGGTTCTGCGTACCCTTCAAGAACTTGCACGCATCACATGCACTACGGTCATCTTCTCCACCCACGACATCCATGACGGAGCCAGATTCTCCGACTGCCGATTGTCTCTTGGCGGATCGTGCGGTTCTTGGTTTTGAAACAACGGAACAATTCCGTATTTTTGTATGTTTCACGACCGGGTGCGGTCACCGTCCTTATCAAAAAAGCTTTTAAAAACGATGCCGGAAAAGATTTTCTTCATAGACGGACACGCATTGATCTTCAAGATGTACTATGCGTTTCTCAGAAGACCTATGATCAACTCCAAGGGAGCTGACATGTCGATTCTTTACGGATTCACCAAATATGTCCTTGAACTTCTGAACAGGGAAAGGCCGGACTATCTCGCCGTGGCCTTTGATCCGCCGGGAGGCACGTTCCGGAACAGGATGTACCCGGAGTACAAGGCGAACCGCAGGGAGACCCCGCAGCTGGTGATCGACTCGCTGGAACCGTTGATGGAACTCTGCAAGGCGATGAACATCCCGACCTTGATGCTGAAAGGTTTCGAGGCTGACGATGTGATCGGATCCATGGCGAAACGCTGCGCCGGGGAAGGACTGGACGTTTACATGGTGACCCCTGACAAGGACTACGGGCAGCTCATCGGGCCGCACATCTGGCAGTACAAGCCGGGCAAGGCGGGCAATGACAATGAAATCATAGGCGAGAAGGAGATCTGTGCGAAGTACGGCATCCAGTCTCCGGCCCAGGTCATCGACATGCTGACAATCTGCGGAGACACTGCCGACAATGTGCCGGGAGTCAAAGGTGTCGGCGAGGTCGGTGCGGGTAAATTGGTCGCGAAATACGGCTCCGTGGAGGAGATCTACAATCATCTGGACGACCTGACGCCCCGGCAGAAATCACAGTTCGAGGAGGCTCGGGACCACATCGGACTCAGCCACGAACTCGTGACGATCAAGACGGACATCGATGTCGATCTGCCTACAGGGCAGATGAGAGCCGATCAGGACTACGGCCCGGAACTTACCGATCTCTTCGAGAAATACGAATTCAGTTCCCTGAACAGGTTCATCGGACATGTCTCCGGAGCCGGAGAGAAGCCGGACAAGGAATTGCCGGAGACCGTCAGGACCCGTCCGGAGGAGGTCGTCAATGCGGCGGTCAAGGCCGGTCTCTGCTCGGTCATCACGGAAGGGGCCTACGGAAGCATATTCACAAGGACCGCAAGGGTCGTCATCGGAACGCGTTCCGGGGAGAGCGTTCTGGTCGCGGAAGGCGGACTGGAGGATTTCAAAGTTCTGTTGGAGAATGCGGATGTGGTCAAATGCGGCGATGATCTCAAAAGGCAGATGAACATCCTTTCGGCCGGTGGCGTGACTCTTCGGGGGAGGCTTGATGACATCGCCCTCATGCACTATCTTCTGGATCCGGAAAAAAGCCACAAGACTGAAATTCTGGCGCAGAGCCTATTGGGGGTGTCTCTGGATGCTGCCACGAATGATGCCGTGCCGTCCACAGGCTCGCTTTTCGAAGACATCCCGGCCAATGAGGTGAGCCGGGACAGAGGCAAGGAGTCGGCGGTGCTGCTCCTGCTTGCCGAAAAGATCCGTAAGGACATGGAGGAAGCCTCGGTCGCCGGCCTTTATGACACGATGGAGGAGCCTCTTCTCAAGGTTCTCTCCAAGATGGAGAGAAACGGAGTCAAGGTTGACCTTGGGTCTCTCAAGGACTTCACTGAACATCTTCGCCAGGAGATGCTGGAAAGGGAGGCGCGGATCAGGGAGATGGCCGGAGAACCGTCCCTGAACATCTCGTCTCCGAAACAGGTCGGAGAAGTGCTTTTCGAGAAGCTGCACCTGTCTGACAAGCCGAAGAAGAACAACAACGGAACCTATTCCACAGAGGAGTCCACTCTTCTGGACTTGGCCGACAAACATCCGATCGTCGATGAGATTCTGGAGTACAGGGCCGTGAAGAAACTGCTCTCCACCTACATCGAACCGCTCCCGGGCTACATCGAGCCTTCCGACGGCAAGATCCACACGACTTTCAACCAGTCGCTTACGGCGACAGGACGTCTGAGTTCATCGAACCCCAATCTCCAGAACATCCCGATCCGCTCCGACAGGGGGCGGGAGATCCGCAAGGCGTTCGTACCGAGCGCTCCGGACGGGCTGATCCTCTCGGCGGACTATTCGCAGATCGAACTGAGGATCATGGCGCACCTCAGTTGCGACCGGCATCTGATCAGCGCCTTCAAACAGGGCATCGACATCCATGCGGCCACGGCGGAGAAGATTTTCGGGATCCCCCACGGACAGGTCACCGCCGACCAGCGCCGCATCGCCAAGACCGCCAACTTCGGAATCATGTACGGCATCTCGGCTTTCGGTCTGGCGCAGAGGCTCAGAATCAGCCGGAAGGAGGCGCAGAAAATCATTGACGACTACTTCGCCGGATTTCCGTCCATCCTTTCGTTCATCGAGGACACGAAGGCGGCGGCAAGAGAGACCGGCTATGTCGAGACTCTGTTCGGCAGAAGACGGTACATACCTGACATCAATTCCAAGAACGGGACGATGAGGGCGCTGGCCGAGAGGAATGCCGTCAACGCTCCGATTCAGGGGACCTCGGCGGACATCATCAAGATGGCCATGATCGGTGTGGACAGATCCATGACCGAAGCCGGAATGAGAAGCCGCATGGTTCTCCAGATCCACGACGAGCTTGTGTTCGATGCGGTTTCCGAAGAGATCGATGAGTTGCGGCGGATCGTGATCGACCGAATGGAGAATGTAGTAAACCTTTCAGTACCACTGACAGTAGAATGCAACTATGGGAAAAACTGGCTTGAAGCCCACTGATGAGCTGATCATCCTGGCGCAAAGTGGCGACGGTCTGGCTTTCACGGCTCTCTGGGACCGCCACATCGAACATCTTAGATCCTACATCAAAGCCCGCTTCAAGAGCATTGACGACTACGCCGCCGACGACATCTGCAGCCGCAGTTTCGAGAAGGCCTTCAGGCAGATCCGATCCTACGACCAATACAAGAGCCGGTTTCTGACCTGGCTCTGCACGATCGCAAAGAACACCGCTCTCGACACTCTTGAACAGGAGCGGAGGGTACATCCCAAGAATCAGATAGTTTACCTTGACGACGAGAGCAAGCCTTCCGGAGTGGATGTCATCCCCGACCAGACCGATGACGCACTCAACACTTTGATCAAGACGGAGAACGAGGAGGAGCGTTCCAAATATGTCGAGAGGCTTCCGGAACTTTACCGTGAGATAGCCCGCAGGAGGCTGATAGAGGGGATGAAGTACAACGAGATCGCCGAGGCGCTTGACATGGAGATCAACACGGTGAAGACACGCATACGCCGCGCCAGGCAGATGATCGACGAACTGAGGAAGCAGGAGGATGAAGCATGATGACATTCGCTGATTTCGAGGCTCTCCTCAAGACATCGTTTCCGGATGTGACAGAGGCGATGGCAGAGCGTTTCCGCCTGATGGAGGCCGGCTACCGTGACTGGAATGCCAAGATCAACGTCATCTCCCGCAAGGACATCGACAGCCTCTACGACCATCACGTCCTCCACTCCCTTGCCATAGCCGAATATCTCCGCACGCAGCGTCCGGAAGCATATTCATTGTTCACCGCCCCCGAGGATCAGGTAAAGGTCCTGGATCTGGGCACCGGCGGCGGCTTCCCGGGCATCCCGCTGGCGGTGATGTTCCCTCGGACGAAGTTCGTGCTGTGTGATTCGGTGGGCAAGAAAACCATTGTGGCAAAAGAAATTGCGAATATGCTCGGGCTGGACAACGTGGAGGTTGTCAACGCCCGCGCCGAAAGCCTCCCCGGCAGATTCGACTTCGTGGTCTCCCGCGCCGTGGCCTCTCTCACCGACTTCCATCCTTGGGTGAGGGGGAAATATTCCCGCTCAATCCTCTACCTGAAAGGCGGAGACATCAACGGGGAAGTCTGCGACCTGATGTCCCGGGAACGCCTCGGCAAAGGCTCCGTCTCCATCTGGCCTGTCTCCACATGGCTGGAAGACCCTTATTTCGCCGGCAAGTCCGTGATCGACATCCGCCGGTAGGAAATGGTTTACAGATAAGGAAAAGCCCATGAAATTTCGTCTGGAATCATCATACAAACCTTCGGGGGATCAGCCGGAGGCGATAGAAGGACTCTGCGAGGCGCTCGGGCAGGGCGTGGGGGATGTGACGCTGCTGGGGGTGACGGGGTCTGGAAAGACCTTCACGATGGCGAACGTCATCGAGAGGCTCCAGCGGCCGGCGCTGATCTTGAGCCACAACAAGACCCTTGCGGCGCAGCTGTACGGGGAGTTCAAGAGTTTCTTCCCGTCCAACGCCGTTGAATATTTCG
>CAVFMX010000066.1:0-29222 GCA_963623745.1 Bulleidia sp. | reverse complement strand
CCGCGGCGCGGGCCATCCTGTCGGCGGTCAGCGCGGCGCGAGGGATCTCGATCATGGTCCCGAAGTTATAGAGGATGAACTGGCGGGTGGTGCCTTCGACCTCAGCTTTCACCCTGTCGCAGATCGCTCTCTGGAAACTGAGCTCACGGGCGGAGATGGTCACAGGGATCATGATCTCAGGGTGAGGGTTGAACCCTTCCTGCTGAAGCTCGGCCGTGGCGGTGAAGATGGCCCTGTACTGGGTCTCGGCGATGAGAGGGTAGGACATGTGCAGACGGACTCCTCGGTGACCCATCATAGGGTTGACCTCGTGAAGTGCCTCGCCGCGTTTTTCGATGTCCTCGACTGTGACACCCAGTTCCTTGGCGATCTCCTTCTCCTTCTCCTCCGTCTTAGGGACGAACTCGTGGAGAGGCGGATCGAGCAGACGGAAGACGACAGGCTTGCCGTCCATGATCCTCAAAGTGCTCTTGGCCGAGGCCTTGATGTAAGGCTCAAGCTCGGCGAGGGCGGCTTTCCTTTCCGCATCGGTGTTGCAGAGAATCATCTTGCGGAGTTTGGCGAGAGGCTGCTCGGAGTTGGCTCCGTAGAACATGTGCTCGATACGGAACAGTCCGATCCCCTCGGCTCCGAAGTTCAGGGCCTTCTGCGCATCCTCAGGGGTGTCCGCGTTGGTTCTGACACCGATCTTGCGGAACTTGTCAACTATTGACATGAACTTGATGAACAGAGGGTTCTCGGAAGCGTCCATCGTGTCGATCTTCTCTCCGTAAACGAATCCCTTTGTGCCGTTGAGGCTCATCCAGTCGCCTTCCTTGAATGTGACATTGTCGAAGGAGACGGTCTTCGCCTCGAAGTTGATTTTCATTGATTCGCAGCCCACGATGCAGCACTTGCCCCATCCGCGGGCCACAAGGGCGGCGTGCGAGGTCATGCCTCCGCGGGTGGTGAGAATGCCGTTGGCGGCTCGCATGCCCTCGATGTCCTCAGGGGAAGTCTCCTCACGGATGAGGATGGCCTTCCTGCCGTTGGCGCTGGCCTCCATCGCGGCTTCGGAGGTGAACACGATCTGACCCACGGCTCCGCCAGGAGACGCAGGAAGGCCGATGGCGAGAACTTTCGCCTTCTTCTCTGACGCAGGGTCGAGGATCGGGTGGAGAAGTTCGTCGAGCTGTGCAGGGGAAACCCTCATCACGGCGGTCTTCTCGTCGATCATCTTCTCGTCAACCATGTCCATCGCCATCTGAAGGGCGGCCAGACCGGTTCTCTTGCCGATCCTGCACTGGAGCATCCAAAGATGACCCTCCTGGATGGTGAATTCGATGTCCTGCATGTCGTGGAAGTGCTGCTCAAGCCTTAGGCGAATGCCGTCAAGCTCCTTGTAAACCTCCGGCATGGCGGTCTCAAGGGACTGTAGATCCTTGTTCTTCTCTGTCTTTGTGGCCTCGTTCAGAGGGTTAGGGGTGCGGATTCCGGCCACCACATCCTCGCCTTGCGCGTTGATCAGCCATTCTCCGTAGAACTTGTTGTCACCGGTGGCAGGGTTGCGTGAGAACGCCACGCCGGTTGCGGAGGTGTTGCCCATGTTGCCGAACACCATCGACTGCACGTTGACAGCCGTCCCCCAGTCATCAGGAATCTTCTCGATCCTTCTGTAGGCGATGGCCCTCTTGCCGTTCCAGGACTTGAACACTCCGCCGATCGAACCCCAGAGCTGATCTTCGGCAGTGTCCGGGAAGTCCACTCCGAGAACCTCCTTGACCTTTGCCTTGAACTTCTCGCAGAGATCCTGAAGTTCCTCGGCCGTGATGTCGGTGTCGGACTTGTAGCCCTTCTTCTCCTTGAGATCCATCATCATCCTGTCGAGCTGCTGGCGGATTCCCTGTCCGTCCGCAGGCTCGATGCCCTCGGCCTTCTCCATGACGACATCGGAGTACATCATGATGAGACGCCTGTAGGCGTCATAGACGAACCTCGGGTTGCCGGTCTTCTGGATCATCCCCGGAAGGGTGGCCGAGCAGAGGCCGATGTTGAGGATGGTGTCCATCATGCCCGGCATGGAGCTTCTGGCGCCTGAACGGCAGCTCACGAGAAGCGGGTCTGAAGGATCGCCGAATTTCTTGCCCATGACAGTCTCTGTGGCTTTCAAAGCCTCGGCGACCTCTTTCTTGAGATCCTCCGTATAACCACCGCCGAGGGAGTAATACTCGGCGCAGCACTCAGTTGTGATTGTGAAACCGGCAGGCACCGGCATTCCGAGCTTGCTCATCTCGGCCAGATTGGCTCCCTTTCCTCCCAGGAGCTCGCGCATCTGTCCATCGCCTTCGGCGGTCTTGCCTCCGAAACGATAGACTCTTTTCTTTTTGTCGAACATATTATTAATAATTTGTTTTTAGACGTTCCGATGAAAACAGACTGCAAAATTACTAAAAATCTTTGGTTATACCAATCACGAAATCGGAGTCAAAAACAGCCCTGAGTCCAAAAAACACCTGCTACAAAAGGCGCGACGCGATGTCGGAAAGTTCGCTTCTTTCACCGATTTTCAGGAATATGTGCTCGAAGAGCCTCTGCCCGTCCATCTTCTCGTTCAGGTGTGAGAGCCCGTTGGACCACTGGTCCAGATAGGGCTGGTCAATCTGGAATATGTCTCCGGTGAAAACCATCTTTGTGCCTTCCCCGGCCCTTGTGATGATTGTCTTCACCTCGTTCGGCGTCAGGTTCTGGGCTTCGTCGCAGATGAGGAACACCCGCCCGAGGCTCCGGCCCCTGATGTAGGCGAGAGGGGAGATGAGCAGCTTCTCCTCCTTGAGCATCGCCTCGATCCGGAGCGCCTCCTTGCCGGAAGGACGGAACTGGGCCTTGATGACGTTCAGGTTGTCCATCAGCGGCTGGATGAACGGACCCATCTTCGCCTTCTGATCCCCGGGGATGAATCCGATGTCCTGATTGCCAAGCACTATCGTGGGTCTTGTGAGGATGATCTGGTCGAAGTCCCCGGCCAGTTCAAGCGCGGCCGCCAGAGCCAGAAGAGTCTTTCCGGTACCTGCCCCGCCGGTCATCGAGACGAGCTGGACGGCGGGATTCAGACAGGCGTCGAGCGCGAACTTCTGCTCGTCGTTGCGGGGACGGATTCCGTAGGCCTGCCTGTTCTTGACCAGCACGATCCTGCCCCTGTCCGCGTCATACCTCGCGCAGACGGTGTTCTCCGGCCCCTTGATCTTGTAAAGCCGGTTCGGCTTCGGCTCGACCTTGCAGACTGCCTTCCAGTCCACCGCCGTCTCCGGACTGTAGGCGAGACTCCGGAGCGCCTCCGGAGAGACACCGTTCAGGTACTGCACCTCCTTGTTGGAGTTCTCGATTTTGTCTTCTTCGATCCGGTCGGTCAGGTAGTCCTGCACCTCCATCCCGGCGGCCTTGGCCTTCATCCTCAGGTTGATGTCCTTGGTGACGAGCGCCACGAACCTGTCCGGATTGTTGTCGCGGGTCCAGATCGCGGTCGCGAGGATCCTGTGGTCGGGAATGTCGTCGTAGAACATCCCCTTCATGCTTTCCGGGAAAGGATGCCCCGGGTCGATCATGATGTTGCCCAGCCCCTTGCCGATCGGCACCCCGTGTTTCCCGAAGGATTTTCCGTCGGTGATGCGGTCGATGTCCCTGAGGAACCCTCTGGCGTTGAACGCAAGGTTGTCGTTGCCTTTCTTGAACTTGTCGAGTTCCTCGATGACGGCGATCGGAATCACCAGATCGTTGTCCTGAAACTTTCGGATGGCCTTGTGGTCGTGCAGGATGATGTTCGTGTCAAGAACAAAGATTTTGGGCATCCTGCCGCCCTCTCCGCTTTGCGGAGCGTCTGAGTGTCTTGCCATAATTTATTATAGTCATTCATAATGTCAGTCTTCCCCTTCCGAGGCCTGGCTGCCGAGAAGGGATTGCAGGATGTCAGCGAGTCCGTGTCCGCCGGTGTGCACCTTGACTTCGCCGGAGCCGGAAACCGGATGGCCGACGGGGTAGTAGGCGATGTCCTGAAGCAGGAACTCGGCATCGGCGTAGTCGTAGTCTGAATCCTTGATCTGGATGACCGCTCCCGGGACCTCGGAAAACAGAACCCTGACAATGTTGTCCTCCCCGTAGGCGCTCATTATCCCGCTGATGTCGATGTCGGCCCCGATGTCTTCGGAGCACATCAGCTTGAGTGCTGTCAGCAGACCACCGTCGCTGACCGTGGCTGCGGAAATGGCGACCTTGTCTTCCACGAATTCCCGGATGATCTCGTAGCAGTCCATGAAATAGTCAGCGTCACCGATTTCCGGGAAGTTGTCTCCGTTCTGTCCGAGTGCATCGCCAAGAAGCGAGCCTCCGAGCCGGAAATCGCACGAGTCGAACGGGATGTAGATGATCCAGCTGTCCGGATCCGCCGCCAGTTTGCCGGAGACTGCCCTGCGTTTGCCCAGCACGGGATGCTCGCTGCCGAACGGAGCGTCGCCCGGCAGGAAGACCTCGTCTTCCTCCTGGCTGTCCGCCTTCCCGTTGGCTCCGACCTTGAATGAAGCCTGGCAGGACCGTCCGCTTTCCGAGAAGGAGTACCCGCTCAGGCATATTCCCAAATCACTGATGTAGTCGGCCGTGGCTTCGGCGGATGAGTAGAACGCCGCCATGTTCCCGACAGGCTTGACGTTCCATTTCCATTTCGCACCGATTGTCAGGTCGCAAAGCTTGAAGCGGCCGTTCATCCAAACCGCGTCCAGAAGAGCTTTCGCGATCCGGCTTCTCGTGTAGGAGTCGGCGAACGCTGCAGGGAACGTCCTAGGTTCGTCCAAAAGCCGGACAACCGTCGCAAGATAGCCTTGAACATTCTGATTCAGAAACTTTTTCAAAGATGGTGACGGATCCGTGCTCTCATCGACAACAGGCTCAAAACCATCGCCGTCGTGAGACGGATCCTCATTCCGGACCGCAAGGCAGTCATCAAGCATTTCCGCCGGGGTCAACTGTCTGGAGACCCCGTCAATGATGTATTTCGAGTGAAGCGCTGATGTTTTTTCTTTCATGCCGTTGGAATATGTCCGTAAATTTAGGTAAATTTGAGTTCAGTTCAAAAACAACAGGAAGATCTGACGATAAATGGAACCGTTTTCCAAGAAGAATTATCAGAACAAGGTGGAGGCGATCTTCTCCAGATTCCCTTCGGTCCAGAAAGTGCCGTTCAAGGATGCCTACAAGCCCGGGCTTGAGAACATGCTGCGCTTTGAGGAAATCCTTGGCAATCCGCACGATGCCCTGCGGACAATCCACATCGCCGGCACGAACGGCAAAGGGTCGGTGGCGAACATGCTCGCCTCGGCATTGTCGGCCTGCAGTCTCAAGGTCGGCCTCTACACCTCGCCGCACATCGTGGATTTCCGTGAGCGCATGAGGGTGGCCGGTCCGGCGCATGAGTCCGCCAGTCCGGTCGCCGAACCTGTCGAAGCGTACCGGCCGACCAGGGCCACTGCGACAGTCTCTGCGACCGAAGGGCGGTCTGACGGAGCCGTGAGACTGGTACCGGAGGAATATGTTTACGATTTCCTCTGCCGGTACGAGGCGGACATGGATGCCCTTGGACTTTCGTTCTTCGAGATCACGACCGGAATGGCATTCAAATGGTTCGCCGATCAGAAAGTGGATGTGGCCGTGATCGAGGTCGGTCTCGGAGGCCGCCTTGACAGCACTAATGTCATAACCCCGGATCTTTCGGTAGTCACGGGCATTGCCCTGGACCATTGCGCCCTGTTGGGAAACACTCTGGAGGCGATCGCCGGCGAGAAGGCGGGAATATTCAAGAAAGATGTCCCCGCCCTTGTCGGGGAGTACCTTCCGGAGACACGTCCAGTGTTCGAGGCCAGGGCTGCGGAGGTCGGCTGTCCGCTGACGTTCGTTGAGGATGCGGAACCTTCATTGTGGTACCGGAGCGAAGAGATTTTAAGGAACATGGATCTTCGGGGCAGGTACCAGAAGAAGAACCTCCGCACCGCTCTGGCCGCCATCGGCATATTGATGAATATGCCCGGATATTCCGGTCTGTCGGATTCCGGGGCTGTGGTCTCCGCGATAGTCCGTACGGCATCCAGAATGGGCTTCCACGGTCGTTGGGAGCGGCTTTCCGTCCAGCCGTCCATCATCGCGGACATCGGCCACAATCCGGCTGCGCTGAAAGAGAACTTCGCCCAGCTGGAGTCGATGGTGGCGCGCGGGGAGTGTTCCTCCCTGATTCTGGTCTATGCGGTGATGGCCGACAAGGATCTGGACGGCATCATGCCGCTGATTCCGGAGGATGCCACCTGCATATTCACGAATCCTGAGATTCGCCGCGCCCTCCCGGAGAAGGAACTGACAGCGCGCTACCGCGCCTTCTGTGCGGCGAACGGAAGGTCGGCAAGCCGCATCTACGATGCTCCTGATGTCCGTCAGGCTCTGTCGATGGCGATAGCTCTGGCCCGTGAGACTTCCCGCAGGCCGGACAGTTCCGGCATTTCGTTCCCGCTGATCTATGTCGGCGGCAGCACCTACCTTGTCAGCGAGGCCGTAAGGGCTCTCGGGTCGCTTCAGGTGTAGTCCGGGAGTGACCGGGACTTGGCTGGGCGGCTCCCTCAAGCAAGATTCTCCGGATGTCGGGATTTAGAAAACAGCTTCAAAACAAAACGAATGATGAGAACCAATGTGCTGATAACTTCCGCCCTTGCGGCGATTCTTTGCCTTGTGTCCATGACATCCGGCGCTTTCGCGGGGAAGGGCAAAGACCGGATCCCGGTCAAGGACGGTCTTGTGCTGACGGATCTTTGGAAGGAATATTCCTCCGCCCGGAAGGCCGACCGTCCTGAAAGGATGACCGCCGTTCTGGACACGATCATCTCGAAAGCCCGGTCGGAACGGCTGCACTACGACTTCTACACCGCCGCCGTCCGTAAGATGGAGACCGAAGTCAGCCGTGACTGGAAACTGCGGGACAAGTACCGGGAGTGGCTCGACAAGGAGGTGGAGGAATATTCCGAACCTGTCGTCACGTTCCGTCACAGGCTGTCAGAAGAGAGTCCGGCCTCGTTGACGGACTATGTCATGGTCAACAGGGCGCGGCTTCAGGCGGCCAGAAACGGTGGCTTCTACGACACCGGACTGGATGACCTCTGGACAGGAATGATCAAGGATGACTACGAGTATGCCCTCTGGACCCTCGCGGTCATCAGGCATTCGGAGAAGGCGATGCCGCTCCTTGAGGACCATGTCGGTGACTCCTACCCGAAAGCCGCCTATCTAGACTACCGCCGGATAGTTGACAGGGAGTATTCCTTCGATGATGAGGGACGTGCCGAAAAAGCGGCGGCGCTCCGTTCGTTCATTGACAGGTACGAGGGGCGGGCGATGTCCCTGTTCGGCAAGGCCGCCGTGCTGGAAAGCCGGTTCGACAGCCTGTCAAGGATTGAAGAACCGTCCGGCGACACGCTCCGGTGCTCCCGGGAGGATCTTGAGCGGTCGTTCAGGTCTTTGTACGCCGACTGCAAGGCGGCCGAAAAGGAACGCCTGTCACATTACAAAGGCATCGACAGAGAGATCGCCGGAAAGATCACGGATTTCGGATCATTGATGCAATCCCTTGACAGAAAGGAGATAGGGGTGTCTTTTGAGAAAGGGGCGGTGATCCTGACGCTTCGCAACCTGGCCAAGGTCGGGGTGGAGTTCACTCCGGATGTCAAAGGTGCCAAGCCTCTGCTCCGCGAAACCTTGAACAATCCGGAACGGAGTTTCTATGTCCGGGACACGGTGAAGATCGGACTCCCGGGATGCGATGACGGGGACTACATCCTCACCGCGAGGAACGGGAAGGTGGTCTCGACGGCGGTCTGGACTAAGAGAACCCTCTCGGTCGCCTTGCGCCGGGACAGTGAGGATCTTCGCTTCTTCGTAGCCGACCATCTGACCGGAAATCCTTTGGAAAAGGTTGATCTTGAGCTTTCACGCTCCGGAAAGACCGTCGCTACGGTCAAGGATGTGACGCTTTGCCGGGACGGGTTCACTCCGCTGCCCGAAGCCGTCACCGGAGGGCTCAAGGCCGGTGCGGCGAATTGTCTTGTGGCCTCGTACCGTGATCAGGACGGATTCCTTCACAAGACGGAGGATCATCACATCTACGGTGATCAGGATTCCGCGTCCGGCCCGGAAGAAGCTTCTCTCGGGGCGTTCTGCGAGTTGTTCACCGACAAGTCCGCCTACAATCCCGGGGAAAAGGTCGGGTTCAAGGCTGTCCTCTACAACGGTGATCCGAGCGGGAGTCTGCGCACATTCGAAGCGGGCGTGGGCGTGAAAGCCGAACTGGTCAACCCGGAAGGACGGACGGTCGGCAGCAAGGAACTGCTGACCAATGACTATGGATCCGCGGCAGGTTCGTTCGAACTTCCGGCGGACGGCAGGAACGGGAAGTTTCTGGTCAGGATCTCGGGCGGGGGCGTGAACTCATCCAAAGGAATAGTCGTGGACGAGTTCATCCTTCCGACCTACGACCTTTCTTTTGACGGCGTTGACAGGCTCTTCATGGCTGGCGACACGGTCAAGGTCGGCGGCAAGGTGTTCAGTTTCAGCGGACACCCTCTGTCGTCGGTGTCGATGTCCTATTCCGTCTCCGGACGCGGTAGAACGGTCGCCTCAGGGAAGATCCGTCCGGATTCCGACGGCTCTTTCGTGATCAGGTTCGGAACGGATGACAATGACGGCGGTCTCCTGAGACTGGCGGTCAAGGTTGTGGACCGCACCGGCGAGACGAAGGAGTTCTCAAGACGTGTTCCGGTGCTGAGCCGTTTCAGCCTAGCCGCCGAAGTGGTGAACGCTGCCGAGGGTGAGGTAAGTCTTCATGATGGAGACAGGGGCCGGACTCCGTTCTTGGTCTCAGGAGAGGAGGCGGAAGTGTCTTTCAGAGCCAAGGATCTGATGGGAAATGAGATAAAGTCTCCGGTGGCGGTGAAGTACTTGTTGGCCGACGCTTCAGGGAAGGAGATTCTTTCCGGAAGGGTGCTTTCCGGCGTGACGGAGGCTCTGACGCTTCCGGCGGCGGGTCTGTACCGTCTTGACGCGGAGGCTGAGATAGTCGGTGAAAGGGGCCGGAAGGTGACAGCGAGGAATCGGATGATGATTCTTCGTTTGGATGATTCGGCATCCGTCCTTGACGCGGAGGTCAGGAACGTGTTCAAGCTTGTGGGGGACTGCGCGGACGGGCGGCTTCGCGACGGTGAGGAGATCAAGGTTCAGTTCGGGGTCGGAGATGGTCCCGTCTGGGCGGTCTTGGAACTGTTCGGGGACAAGCGCCAATTGCTTGATCACAGGATGATCTGCCTTGACGGCAAGGTGGGGGAGACGGGGTCTTTGGCGGAGATCGCCTACGAGTACAAGGAAGAATATCCTGATGCCGTGCGTCTGAAGGTCTTCTATTTCCGTGACGGCTCAAGCCGCTCGTTCGACAGGGAGTTCAGGCGCGAGAGACGTTCCCTTGAACTTCCGCTTTCCTTTACTTCGTTCACGGACAAGGCTTTGCCTGGTACTGAATATTCATTGACCTTGAAAGCCTGCCCTGAGGTCGAGGCGGTGGCGGCTGTGTTCGACAAGAGTACCGAGACGGTCTCTCCGAATGTGTGGTCCGAGGTGCGTCTTGCCGGAAAGGGGGCGGAGAATGTCTTTGTCTCCTGTACCCTTGGCGGTGTGCATGGACATCCTGATGTGGTTTTGGGTTACGGTTCCCGTGATGCCCGGATCAGGGTGGCCGGAGGAGTCAACGCTGTCCGGAGCATGGCTCTGGCGGCTGACACCGAGGGTGACGGCCTTGCCGGGAATGTGGCGGAGACCATGCCTTTGATGGCGAAGAGCGCACCGGATGATGCGGATGAGGTTGAGGATGTCGCGGTGCGTTCGGATTTCTCGTCGTCCTTGGCTTTCGAGCCGTTCCTGCGCTCCGATGCCGACGGGAATGTGGTTCTCAAGTTCCGGACTTCCGACAGGCTTTCCACCTTCGTCGTGCAGTTCTGGGCGCACACTCGGGAGATGCTTAACGCCTCCGTGCGTCGGGAGATGGTCGTGACTGTCCCTGTCAAAGTCTCGGTGGCCGAGCCGGAGTATCTCTACAAGGGAGACAGGCTTGTGCTGCGCGCCACCGTGTCGAACAGTTCCGGCAGACCTGTGACCGGAGTGGCGGCCTTGCGGGCGGATTCATCGGAGGGTCTTGAAGGAGCGAAGCCGTTCGCGGCCGCGTCGAAGAAGGTGACTGTCCCGGCGCTGGGTTCGGTGGCCGTGTCCTTCGATGTGGATCCGAAGGGGCATGACGGACTTGGTCTGAAAGTGGTCTTCGCCGATGATGCCGGGACATTCTCGGACGGAGTGTCCGTCAGCATCCCGATCCGCGAGGCGAAGCAGACTCTGACCGAGTCCCATTCCGCCGTTCTTCCGGCCGGAGCGGACAAGGCCGCGCTTGTCAGGCATCTGGAGGCCGGATTCACCGGGACAACCTCCAAGGGCGCGGAGATCAAGGATATTGACCTCCGACGGATGATTCTGGACGCTGTCCCGTCCAAGATCGAGCCGGACGGTCAGGATGTGCTGTCGCTGACGGAGGCATTGTACGTCCGTAAGGTGGCCGCCTCCCTCGGTTCCGGAATTGAGACGGAGATGTCCGACGAGGTTCTTGCGAAAAGGATCAATGCCTGTCTGAACGCTGACGGTGGGTTCGGATGGTTCGAGGGCATGCGCTCCTCGCCGGTCGTGACGGCTGTCGTGCTGGAGCGTCTCGCCAAGATGCGCTCCGCCGGTCTTGATTTTGGCGGGATGGATCTGACAGCATCTGTCAAGTGGCTGGATCGCAATCAGTTCCTGCGTAGCTCCGCTGCCCCTGCCTGGTGCGGACGGCTGTCTATGGAGCAGTATGCGTTTGTGCGTTCGATGTACTCCGGCGTGCCGTTCGACATCTCGGCGCAGACCGGGAACGACAAGTCTGAATCCGCCCGTAACTTCAAGGAATTCAAGAAGTCCGTGAAGGATTATCTTGTTCCTTCCGCGAAGGATGGCCGCGGGCTGGACGGACAGATCCTTGCAAAGGCCCGCAGGATCAGGACACTGGCGAATCTGGTTGACGATGAGGACGGGTCGGCTTTGGCTTCGGCCTGGGGGCTGAGGTTCCCGGCCGCCTCGAAGATGAGTCAGTCGATTGTCGCGGATGTCCGGTCGCTTCTGGAGTATGCCGCGCGGCATCCGGACGGGGGATGGTACTATCCTAACGCCGTGATGCCGTGGCGTGGCCTGCTGGAGAGCGAGGCCTATGCCCACGCCCTCCTCTGCGATCTGCTGTCCTCGCCGGTCGCTGAGCTTGTCGAAGCGGCCTCCTCGGCCGATGTGACCGCAAAACAGATCGCCGACGGAATCCGTCTCTGGCTGATGCTCCAGAAGGAAAACCAGAAGTGGGGCGATGACCCGGCATTTGCCGATGCCCTCAATTCCGTGCTGACCGGTCCGGAGGACATCCTCGCCACAAAGGTAGTGAGCCTGGTGAAGACGTACTCTACACCTTTCTCCAAGGTAAAGGCGGCGGGCAACGGCTTCTCCGTAGAACGCCGCTTCTATAAGGAGGTCAGGGGGGAGTACGGCAAGACCGGACGGCTTGAGGTGCTCCCGGGAATGAGGCTCTGCGTCGGAGACAAGGTGACCGCGGAGTACCGGATCCGGAGTCAGGAGAACCGGAGTTTCGTGAAGTTGACCGCACCGCGCGAGGCCGCTTTCCGTCCGGTTGACCAGCTCTCCGGAGCCTGCGGCCGGTGGCTTCGTCCTGTGGCCGTGGACGGAATCTGGTCGGTGACCCCTCAGGGCTACAGAAACGTCAGGACAGACCGTACGGAGTACTGGTTCGATGTCTGTCCGGAGGAGACGACGGCCGTGACGGAGGACTTCTTCATCACGCAGGAGGGCATCTTCACAGCTCCGACCGTGACGATAGAGTCCCTCTATGCCCCTCATTACCGGGCAAATGCCGCTTTCAAAGGCACGCTGGAAACTTCTGCGGACAGACCTTGAGTCTTGAGGGCGGCGTGCCGAGGACCGGATCAGATGTCTCCGAAGATCCTGCTTCGGGCCAGCAGGCACGCCCCGACAGCACCGGACATGTCGCCTAAGGATGACGTGGCGACGTGGACGTTCTGGCTCATCAGCCTGAGGGAGTATTTCCGGATCGCCAGTTCGGCCGGTTGGAGAAAGTCATAAGGCTTGGCCTGCGACAGGGCTCCCCCGAGGATGATCGCCTCGGGATTGAACAGATTTATCAATCCGGCTATCTGACGCCCGAGTTCCGTCCCCGTCTGGCTGATCAGCTCGATGCAGAGAGGGTCCTCGTTCTCCGCGGCATCAAGGATGTCCTTGGTCGTTATTTCCGTCCTTCGCGCCACCATCGGGGACAGGACGGAGGACTCCCCGCCGTTGATGCGTTCTATGAGTTTGCGGAGTATCGCGCGGCCCGAGACTTCGGTCTCGATGCAGCCTTTTTTCCCGCAATGGCAGAGGACATTGTTGTTGTACATGTTGATGTGGCCGAACTCTCCGCTGAAGCCGTTCTTTCCGTAGTACAGCTTGCCGTCAAGGATGATTCCGAGTCCGAGACCCCAGCCGATGTTGATGAAGAGGACGTCCTTGTACTTCTTGTTCAGTCCGGACACATATTCGCCGAAAGCCATCGCCTTCGTGTCGTTCTCTATGAATGTCACCACACCGAACCTTGTGCTGAGGTACTCCGCCAGCGGGTTGTCGCCCATGTCCTCGAAATGGAACATGGTGGAACTCGTCCCGGAGCGGCTGTCCACCCGTCCGGGGATGTTCAGGTTTGCTCCCGCGATTCTTGTCCTCCGGCTCTCTTCCAGTGATCCGATGAACGAGGTCACTTTTTCGCAGAGGTTGTCGAAAGTCTCGTAGGTGTTCTCGAAGCGGAAGTCGTTGTGCTTTTCCAGGTTCACGACATTCCCCGAGAAATCGCTCAGGGCTATGTTGAGGTTGAAGGTCCTCATGTCGATGCCCAGAAAATAGCAGGAATCAAGATCGATTCCGTAGCGCACCGTCCTTCTGCCTTTCGTGTGCAGGTTCACCCGTTCCTTCTCGTTGATGACTCCGTCCTTCAGCAGCTCCGAGACGTACTTGGAGATCGTGGTGGGGCTGTACCCCGTGTCCGCCGTGATTTCCGCTATGGAGAAATCCCCGCTGTGCATCACTTGCCTGAGGATGCACCTCCGTATTGTGCCTCCCACCGAATGGTCATCCGGATTCCGTTTGAATTGTGTCAGCATCTTTTCGTACTTTTCCTTCAGACACAAAGATAATCCATTATGTTGAATAATCTCTGCTTCTGGCGAAAACCTACTATGAATTATTCCAAATATTTTATGAATATGGTTGCGTAGGGGGGGGTATTTTGAATTATTTGGATTAAGTGGTTAGGCGCCTACTCTTTGGGTGTATTGAGAATATTTAATTGATATAAAAGTAATTACCTTGTATCATATTCCAATTTTTACTGGTAAAATATATTCAAATAGAATTTTTAAAGCTAAATTATTAGGTAATATTTGTAAAAATACGAAAAACTCCATACTTTTACGCCGAACCACATGATAACGACAACTTGGATTTTGTAGAACCACACAGAACCGATAAGAAATAAGATTTTTTATTGACTGATAACTTTTTATGTTTCTTATAAATTTTTTCTCAATGTTTTCCACAAATCAGAACAGAATCATTCGTTGTGTCCTGACTTTGCTGCTTGCTCTTGTGGCATTCACGGCACAAGGACAGAAGAACACGGCGGTGACGGGTGTCATCAAAGACACTCAAGGTCCGGTTCCGGGGGTGTCCATCATTGTCAAAGGGACACTGAACGGAACAACAACCGATGTTGACGGAAATTTCTCGCTGAATGTCAATGACAAGGACATTCTGCAGATTTCCTGCATCGGTTATGTCTCTCAGGAGATTGTCTGGAATGGACAGCTTTCCCTTGAGATCACCTTGGAGTCAGACCTTCAGAAACTGGAGGATGTCGTTGTCGTGGGTTTCGCCACCCAACGGAAAGTCGATCTTACAGGAGCTGTCTCGCAGGTGAAGATGGAGGATGTTCTTGGAGACAGACCTCTTGTCAGCGCCTCGGCGGCTTTGCAGGGTGCCATGCCGGGATTGATGGTCTCCGGTTCATCATCTCCGGGACAGGCGAAAAGTTTCAACATCAGAGGTACTTTGTCAATCAACGGAGGCTCGCCTCTGGTTCTTATCGACAATGTCGAGGGAGACATCAACAGCCTTAACCCTGATGACATCGAAAGCGTCTCTGTCCTCAAGGATGCGGCATCTTCGGCCATCTATGGAGCCAGAGCGGCGGGAGGGGTGATTCTTGTCACGACCAAGCGCCCGAAGGACAACACTTCGTTCAAACTCAACTACAGTTTCAGTCAGGGTTGGGAGAACACATTGACAAGACCTGTTCAGGCATCGCTTTCGGATTACATTTCCGCTTACGAAGAGGCTGGCTTCTCATCCCAGTATTGGGCAGGAAACGGTCAAGTAAGCGAATGGAAGAATCTGCTTTCGCAGTACAAGGCCGGAACGCTCGACGGTGTTTATGACAACGGCATCTATCAGGCGGCGGATGGCAGTGTCTATTATCTTAAGGAAGGTGACGTGGCCGGCAATGCCCTCGGCACCGGTTTCCTTTCCAACCACGCGGTCTCTGTCACTGGCGGAACCGACAGGCTTCGTTTCAGGGTGTCAGGCAACTACGGCTACGAGAACGGGCCGATGATCACTGACAAGGACAAATACGTCAGAAAGGCGATTTCCTCATTTGTTTCAGGAGATGTCACGAAATGGCTGACACAGGAATTGACGATGTACTACACGGACATCAGGAAAACCGCCCTTTCCAACAACATCCGCGACCCGTATGCGACAAGGCTTGTCAATTGGTATCCTGAAGGCTACATGCCGAAGGAGATCATCGGGACAAGTGAGGATCTGATCATAGATTCTCCTAAGAACTCCTATCTTGTCTCTCCGACTTCCACAACCACCAATTCGATTCCTCGCATCCAGTCCAAGACTATCATACATCCTTTGAAGGATTGGGAGATCATTGCGGAGTTCACTTATAATCAAGACTCCTACAAGTACAGCAACTACTCGGGCATCACCCGCTACGCTGATGTCCAATTGGCTGTGAAGACCACCCCTACCGATCCTACCAGGGATCTGTACACGATCACATCGTACACCACCAAGTACAATGCGTTGAACCTTTACACCAACTACAAGCTGAACATCGGCAAGCATGCCATGACAGCGATGGTCGGATTCAATCAGGAAAGTTATGACTATGCCGGTTTGAACACGTCGATCGAAGGTCAGTCCGTGCCGACAGTCCCTTCATTTGGCGGAGGTACCGGAATCAAGAACATCAGCGACAGCTATTCTGAATATTCCATCAGGGGTATGTTCGCCCGCCTTACGTACAACTACAACGACCGTTACCTTTTGACAATGAACGCCCGCTACGACGGATCCTCAAAGTTCCCGAAGGAAAACCGCTTCGGCCTGTTCCCGTCAGTGTCTGTGGGTTGGCGTCTGGGTAAGGAACAGTTCATGGACTGGGCGGACAGCTGGCTCCAGGAGTTCAAGCTCAGGGCATCCTATGGATCAATCGGGAACCAGAACATCAGTCCGTACGGTTTTGTCGCGTCGATGGGCATCAATGAAGGTACCTACCGGTTGGACAACAATGACAAGACCATCTACATCACCACACCGGGTCTTATCCGTGCCAACTACACTTGGGAGACAGTCACGACGCTCGATTTTGGTTTCGACTTCTCGGCCTTCAACGACAGACTCACTTCCACGTTTGACTGGTACAGACGTGACACCAAAGGCATGCTTGCGGCCGGAGCCGAGCTTCCAGCCCTTGTCGGAGCGAGCGCTCCTCTGCAGAACATCGCTGACATGCGGACTGACGGTTGGGAACTTTCCATCGGATGGCGCGACCACATCGGAGATTGGGGCTACCGCCTGAATTTCAATGTCTATGACCACAAGTCCAAGATCACCAAGTACAATAATCTGTCAGGATCCATCGACAATTACTATGTGGGGAAATCATTGAACACCATTTATGGCTACAGAGCGGACGGCTACTATTCCATCGATGACTTTGATCTGGAAAAGGCCAAGGTCGGCACATGGGTGCTTAAAGAGGGGGTACCGTCCATCAGCGGCTATTCCGTACAGCCTGGCGATGTCAAGTTCAAGGATCTGGACGGCAACGGCGTGATCGATGCCGGAGGCTCTACCCTTGACAATCCTGGCGATAGGGAAATCATCGGAAACAGCACTTCCCGTTATCAGTTCGGCGGCAATCTTGGGGTTTCCTGGAAAGGATTTGACCTGAATGTTCTCCTTCAGGGAGTCGGCAAACGTGACTATTGGCTGGGCGGAGCCGCTCTGTTCCCGTTTGGAGCGGCGGGTTCGGACGGCGTTTTCTGGCCGTTGTACTACAACCAGACAGACTATTGGTCGGCGGTCAGCTATGATCCTCAGAGTCCTGACTACATGGTCGCCAAGAATCCGGACGCTAAACTGTTCAGGGTTTATGGCCAGGACGGCAACGCCGGTTCCAACGCCAGAGTGAGCGACAAGTATATTCAGAACGCCGCATACCTGCGCGTGAAGAATGTCACGCTGTCATATTCATTCCCGTCATCCTTGCTCCGCAAGGTTACATTGGATCAGCTGCGTGTGTATGTGAGTGTGGAGAATCTTGCCACCTTCACGTCGTTGCCTAAGGGCTATGATCCGGAAAGCCTTTCATGGTCTTATCCGTTCTATCGCACATGGTCGGTAGGAGCCAGCATAACTTTCTAACAATTAAGAATCATGAGTACAAAAGCATACGTAATCGCAGCGGCGTTACTGGCCGCCGTCACCGGTTTGTTCTCAAGCTGCAATGACGAGTTTCTCGAGAAACTTCCGGTCACAAGCCTCACTGAGAAAAACGCATTCCAGACCTACGATAATTTCAACGCCTACATGAACCCTTGCTACTCATTGTTCACTGATGCCAACATCATGACCAATTTCTCAGGCGGGTCCTATTATTGGGGCGGACAGTGGAGCAGTGACTACTATTCCGGAATAATGACGACAAGGGATAATTCCTTCAATCCTTACGGCTATCAGACAATCACGACGCGGACCACCCACTCATCATGGAATTTCAGTTGGATCCGCAGCATCAACATAATGCTGAGCCATCTTGGCGACGGGACATTGACCGATGCCGAGCAGCGTCACTGGAGATCTGTGGGCTACTTCTTCCACGCATGGTGGTACATGGAACTCATTGCCAGATACGGTGATGTGCCTTGGGTGAACATTGTCATGACAGATGAGTCGGAGGAGGCCTATATGTCGCGTACTCCTCGCGCGGAGGTTGCGGACAGTATCGTGGCAAGACTTGAATATGCCGCCGCGAACATCGGTGATTCATCCAAGGATGGAGATAACGCCCTGACCGCTGATGCCATAAAGGCCGCATTGAGCCGTTTCCTGCTCCGTGAGGCGACCTGGGCAAAGTACCACGGCTTGAATGAGCCTTATCAGCAGTACCTGGAGAAGTGTCTGGCTGTTTCACAGGAACTCATGAACAAATATCCTACGCTGTACTATGGCGGCGGAATCAACAAATATCCGGCCGCCGGCTATGATGAGGTGATGACATCTGAGGATCTGACCGGAAAACCGGGCATCATCATGTTCAAACAGTATTTCACAGGAATCCTGATGCATCGCTTCAGTGATCTGGTTCATGTGGAGGCGCATCGTGCGGATGCTCCGCAGCAGACGGTTGACATGTTCCTTATGAAGAACGGTAAACCGATCGGCAACTCGGATTCCGGATTCAAGGGCGGCGAAGGAAAGGATCTTTGGGACTATTATTCAGAGCGGGATCCTCGTCTGCACATCAATTTCCAGCCACCGGCACAGGCCAAGGTGACAGGAAACAATCCGTCTGCGGACAATGTGACCACTTTCAAGAAATGGACATTCTGGAAGGCGGGTGAAAGCCTTAATGATAAGGGCAATTTCACTATAACTGAGGAATACGAGCGGAAATTCCGTGAGTACATCGACTATTTCGGCCCGAATGTGTTCTGCGAGAACGGCACCGGTGATGAGTCCATCGGCTGTAAGAGACTGCCTGGCCATAACTGGGGAGGCTCCATGTCCCATAGCGCTCCGAACATCACGGGTAATGGGATCCAGATGGACAACTACATGCGCTGCTGGACAGGTTATTTCTTCTGGAAGCACTACACAAGTTGGGAAGTCGGCAGCAATGACTATTACCAGACATCTGACAAGCCGATCTTTACGATTGAGGAAGTTCTTTTGAACTATGCGGAGGCCGCTTACGAACTGGGACGCTTTGACCAAGGAGTCGCGGACAAGACCATCAACCTGCTCCGTGACCGCGCGGAAGTCGCAAGAATGGTTGTGGCTGACATCACCGCCGACTTCGACCCTGACCGGGACAAGGGAACAGCTTCATGGACCAGCGGCTATGATGCCAAGACCAACTATGAGGTACCTCCTGTCCTTTGGGAAATCAGACGCGAGAGGATGGTTGAGCTTATGGGCCAAGGCTTCAGCTTCTATGACATCAAGAGATGGCACAAGGCTCCGTACTACGTGAACAGGCAGCCATGTGGAGCATGGATCACAGCCAAGAATGTCCCTTACGGTACAGGAGTGTACACCGGACAGTTCGTGAATTACAATGAAATACGTGAAAAGGGTTATTCCGAAGCCTATGGCAACGATAAGGGAAGCGGCTGGATCTACACAAAGCACGGCCCGCTGTCAGTAGGAAAAGGATGGCTTGACACTTACTATCTGGATCAGGTGCCTACTCATGAGATAAACATGAATCCTAATCTCACTCAGAACCCGGGTTACAACGAACTTTTCGGGATCAGTGAATAATCCTGATTGAAACTTGTTATGGGGGATGACCTTAAATCACCATTTAGGGCCATCCCTCTTTTTAGTAAACGTCAAGGGACTTGATAATTGATGATTTCTTACAATAAGACAAGGATATGCAAAAGATCAAAGGACTGATAGACGCTCCGTTCACGCCGATGCTTGAGAACGGTGATGTCAATGTGGAACCCATTCCCGCCTATGCGGCCATGCTGGCGAAGAACGGCCTGAAAGGGGTGTTCATCAACGGTTCTTCCGGAGAGGGGTACATGCTTGCTCCGGACGAGCGGATCATGTTGGCGGAGAAATGGATCGCTTCCGTTCCCGAAGGGTTCAAGGTGATGGTGCATGTGGGAAGCTGCTGCCTCCGCGAAAGTCAAAGGCTGGCTGCCCACGCAGCTTCGGCCGGTGCCTGGGGCATAGGTGCGATGGCTCCGCCTTTCCCGAAGATCGGCAGGGTCGAAGAACTTGTCAGGTACTGCGAGACGATCGCAGCCGCCGCACCGGAACTGCCTTTCTACTACTATCATATCCCCGCATTCAACGGAGCCCACCTTCCGATGCTGGATTTTCTGAAGGCCGTGGATGGCCGCATCCCTAACTTCGCCGGGATAAAGTACACGTTCGAAAGCCTTTACGAGTACAACCAGTGCCGGCTGTACAAGGACGGAAAGTTCGACATGCTGCACGGTCAGGACGAGACGATCCTCCCGTCACTGGCTCAGGGCGGTGCCCAGGGCGGAATCGGAGGCACGACCAACTACAATGGCCGCGAACTTGTGGGCATCATCGAGGCTTGGAGTCGCGGAGACCTTGAGACCGCGCGGGAGAAGCAGAACTTCGCCCAGGCGGTGATCAACGTCATCTGCAACTACCGCGGCAACATCGTGGGCGGAAAGCGCATAATGAAGCTCATCGGTCTTGACCTCGGCCCGAACCGTGTGCCGTTCCGGAACATGACTGCGGAGGAGGAGACGGCGATGAAGTCCGAACTGGATGCCATCGGCTTCTTCGATCGCTGCAACCGTTTCTGACAATTTGAAGTACATGGAAGATAACAACTATTTCTCCCTTTGGGCTGCCAAGTACAGAACCGACCTTCTGGACAACATATTCCCGTTCTGGTTCGAGCACGGCGTTGACCGTGAGCACGGTGGGTACTACACTTGCGTGGATCGTGACGGAACCTTGTACGATCCGACAAAGTCGGTGTGGTTCCAGGGACGCTTCGCCTACATTCTGGCCTATGCGTTCAATCACATCGAGAAAAGGCAAGAGTGGCTGGACACCTGCCGGAGCGGGCTTGACTTCATCGAGAACCATTGCACCGACACGGACGGCAGGATGTTCTTCGAGGTGACTGCGGACGGAACGCCGCTCCGCAAGCGCCGCTACCTGTTCTCCGAGTGCTTCGCCGCGATCGCGATGGCGGAATATTCATTGGCGGCCGGTGATTCTGAATACGCCCGCAAGGCCTTGGACCTGTTCCGTCTGATTCTCCGGTACAGGAACTCTCCCGGACTTCTGGAGCCTAAGTATCTTCCGGACTTCAGAACCAAGGGGCATCCCCTGTCAATGATCCTTGTCAACACGGCGCTGGTCATCAGGCAGGTGATTCAGGACGAGTCGCTGGACCGCCAGATAGACGAGTCTGTCCGGGAGATAGCCTATGATTTCATGCACCCGGAGTTCAAGGCTCTTCTGGAGACGGTAGGCCCTGGCGGAGAGTTCATCGACACGTCCGCCGGCCGGACGATCAATCCGGGACATTGCATAGAGACCTCATGGTTCCTGATGGATGCCGCGCGGGCCTGCGGCGGCGACGAGGCCTTGGTGAGGACCGCTCTTCAGATCCTCGACTGGTCCTGGGAATGGGGCTGGGACAAGGAATATGGCGGAATCATCAATTTCCGTGACTGCAAGGGATTCCCTCATCAGGACTACTCGCAGGACATGAAGTTCTGGTGGCCGCAGACGGAGGCTGTGATCGCGTCTCTGTACGCTTTCAGACTGACCGGTGACGAAAAGTACCGCAGGATGCACGAAATGGTTAATGATTATCTTTACGCCCATTTCCCTGATCCCGAGTACGGAGAGTGGTACGGCTACCTCCACCGGGACGGAACCGTGGCGCAGCCTGCCAAGGGCAACCTGTTCAAAGGTCCGTTCCACATCCCCCGCATGCTGATGCGCGCGCACGGGCTGTGTTCCGAAATATTTCCTATCTTTATGACATCATGAAAAATAGAATGCTTCTTTTGTTGGCGGCCTTTCTGTCGCTGCCTTCGGTTCTTCTTGCGGCGGACACCATTCAGGTCCGCTGCCCGCAGACTCCGATTCTCATTGACCGCACGGACAATGTCCTGTTCCGGCTGCGCATCCCTGACGCGAAGCCAGGCGATGTGCTGGAGTCTGTCACGGTGGAGTTCGACGGGAAGTCGGATCACGGGTCCGTCGCCGAACTTCGTCTGTTCTATTCGGGAACGGAGGCGGTGCGGCGTCAAGGCGAGCATTTCAGCCCGGTCGAGTACATCTCCTCCCATGATGTCTGGAACACGCGGTCCGCTAACCCTTCCTATTCAGTGCTTCAGGAACAGACGGACCGGATAGGGCGCAAGGTCGTACTCCATTCAGGGCAACGGATGACCGGAGGGATCAACTATTACTGGGTGAGTGTACGGATGGATCCCGAGGCTTCTCTTCTGACAGGATTGAAGGCCAGGATCTCGGAGGTCGTGATAAACGGGGTGGAGGCTCCCCTTGTCGGTGATCGGCAGTATGTGGTCCGCCGGATGGGCTACGGAGTACGCCACGCCGGGGATGACCATTCCAAGGCTTATCGTATTCCGGGGCTGGTCACGACAAATTCCGGAAGCCTCATAGGTGTCTATGACGTGCGTTGGAACAACAGCGCCGACTTGCAGGAGCACATCGACATCGGTGTGAGCCGGAGTACGGACAGGGGACAGACCTGGGAGCCTATGCGCATTGCGATGTCGTTCTCCGATGCCGATGGCCTTCCTTCCGGCCAGAACGGGGTCGGAGATCCGGCCGTGCTGGTCGATGAGAACACCGGAACCGTCTGGGCGGTGGCTGTCTGGACTCACGGGATGGGCAACGGCAGAGCCTGGACGAACTCCATGCCCGGAATGGAACCGATCGAGACCCCGCAGCTTATGCTTGTGCGCAGCGATGATGATGGACGCACCTGGAGCGAGCCGGTCAATGTCACGAAACAGGTGAAGGATCCTTCATGGTGTTTCCTTCTTCAGGGACCAGGCCGGGGCATAACCATGCGTGACGGCACATTGGTTTTCGCCATCCAGTTCATCGACAAGGACAGGATGCCGCACGCCGGCATAATGTACAGCAAGAACCACGGGGAGACATGGCATATCCATAATCCCGCCCGCCCTAACACTACGGAGGCCCAGGTTGCCGAGGTGGAGCCGGGAGTGCTGATGCTGAACATGCGGGACAACCGGGGAGGGGCGCGCGCCGTGATGCTCACCAAGGACTTGGGACGCACTTGGACGGAGCATGTGTCGCACAGGACGACCCTGCGCGAGCCTGTCTGCATGGCCAGTCTGATCTCCGTGCCGGCTCAGAAGAACGTGTTGGGCAAGGATCTGCTGCTGTTCTCCAACCCGGACACCACCGACGGACGCTACAACATCACGATAAAGGCCAGCCTCGACGGAGGCGTGACGTGGCCTTACAGCCTGTTGCTCGACGAGGAGAAAGGTTGGGGCTACTCCTGCCTCACGATGGTTGACCCGGAGACGGTGGGCATCCTGTACGAGTCGAGCGTGGCTCACATGACGTTCCAAAGAATTGAACTGAAAGAGATTGTGAGATGAGGCTTCTGCTGACATTCTCTATGGTTCTGTTGGCTTTGACCGGTTGTGTCGGGTACGACCAGGCTCCGGCGCTGCTTCCCGTACCGCAGGAGGTGACGTGGTCAAGGGGAGCATTTCAAGGACGTGAGGTGAACCTGTGCGGAGAATCTTCCGTGACGGGAACCGTGCGTGACTGGCTTGATGAATCCGGGGTCGGTTGTTCGGCATCCGCCGTGAAACAGGTCGTTGTCACGTTGGCCGGACAGATCGACAAAGCTGTCGTCAATCAGGAGGAAGCCTACAGGCTGACGGTCTCTCCGGACTCGGTCTGCATAGAGGCTGTGACCGGGAGGGGAGTCTATTGGGCGGTCCAGACGTTGCGCCAACTGTCTGTGAAGACAAAGAAAGGCATAAGGATCCCTTGCTGCGGGATCACCGACTGGCCTGCGTTCAGGATCAGAGGCTTCATGCACGACACGGGACGTTCGTACATCGATCCGGAGGAGATCAAGCACGAGATCGAGCTTCTTTCCCGCTACAAGATCAACACATTTCACTGGCATCTGACTGAGAATCAGGCATGGAGGCTCGAAAGCAAGATCTACCCGCAGCTCAACTCGCCGGAGAACATGACCCGTCACCAGGGGCGCTACTACACCTGGGATCAGGTATGTGACATCCTTGATTGCTGCCGCCGGCATCAGGTGCTGCTTATTCCCGAAATTGACATGCCGGGCCACAGCGCCGCCTTTGTCAGGACTTTCGGATGCGACATGCAGAGTCCCAAAGGGAAGGCGATCCTGAAGGAACTCGTCTCGGAGGCCTGTGAACTTTTTGCGGAAGTCCCTTATTTCCATATAGGTACGGACGAGGTCCATTTCTCTGATCCGGGCTTTGTCCCGGAGATGGTGGCCTTCGTGCGCTCCAGGGGCAAGAAAGTGATCTCATGGAATCCGGGTTATGAATATGCTCCCGGAGAGATCGACATGACCCAGCTCTGGAGCTGCCGCGGCAAGGCGCAGCCGGGAATCCCCGCCATAGACTGCCGTTTCCACTATGCGAATCATTTTGACTTGTTCGGAGACATCGTGGCTCTCTACAACAGCCGGGTCTATGACACGGAATATGGCAACGAAGACATCGTCGGCACGATCGTGGCCTTCTGGAATGACCACAAACTGCCTGACGACAGGAGTATTCTCGCCCAGAACGCGTTCTATCCTTACATGCTGGCCATCGCGGAGCGGTCCTGGCTCGGAGGAGGAAGCGAGTATTTCAACGGGAACGGCGTGATCCTCCCGTCAGACACAAGCAGCGTCTTCAAGGACTTCGCTGATTTTGAGTGCCGTATGCTTTGGCACAAGGAACATTCCCTCTTTGGGGAGCCGTTCCCTTATGTCAGGCAGACGGATGTCCGCTGGGCTGTCACGGACGCTTTCCCCAACGGGGGAGACCTTCCCCGTTCATTCCCGCCTGAGGAAGGAATCTCCGACAGCTACACTTTCGACGGCAAGGAATATGGCGTTCACCGCGTCACCGGTGCGGGAATATACCTGCGTCACGTCTGGGGCACCACCATCCCGGCTTTGTTCAAGGATCCGGAAGAGAACAGCACGGCCTACGCCTACACGTGGGTATATTCACCGGAACCTCAGGATGTGGGGATGCTGGTCGAATTCCAGAACTACAGCCGCTCGGTGGACGATCTGCCGCCTCCGCAGGGGAACTGGGACTTCAAGGGCAGCAGGATCTGGCTGAACGATAAGGAACTGCCACCTCCTGTCTGGATCAACACCTGCAAGGAGAAAGCCACTGAGATCGATCTGGCCAATGAGAATTGTACGGGCCGTCCTCCTCTGCCGGTCCATTTGGACAAAGGTTGGAACAAAGTGTTCATGAAATTGCCTGTCGGACGTTTCACCACGCCGGAGATAAGGTTGGTCAAGTGGATGTTCACGGCTGTGTTCGTCACTCCGGACGGAAGTCGGGCGGTGGACGGGTTGAAATATTCACCGGATAAGATAAGGTAGTTGATTATGAGACGATTGATTCTTGTTTTCATTGTGTCGCTGACGCTCTTGCCTCTCGCCGCGCGGGAGCGGATCAAGGTGGCTTGCGTGGGCAACAGCGTCACTTACGGCTACGGACTGGAGAACCGGGAGACGGAATGCTACCCTGCAAGGCTTCAGGCCTTGCTGGGGGATGACTATGATGTCCGCAATTTCGGTCATTCCGGCGCCACCCTCATGCGCCGGGCCTATCGCCCTTACACGGAGCGGCAGGCCTACGTCGATGCCGTTGATTTCGCGGCTGACATTGTCGTCATCCATCTCGGACTGAACGACACCGACCCCAGAGCCTGGCCGAACTACCGGGATGAGTTCGTTACTGACTATCTTGCGCTTATCGGTGATTTCCGCAAGGCGAATCCGGAATGCCGGATCTGGGTCTGCCGCATGACTCCTATCTCGCACCGCCACCATCGTTTCAAGTCCGGAACCCGCGACTGGTACTGGATGGAGCAGGATCGCATAGAACTTGTGGCCAAGGTCGCCGGGACGGGATTGATAGACCTCCAGAAGCCTTTGTACTCCCGCCCCGACCTGTTGCCTGACGCCTTGCATCCGAATGCGGAGGGCGCCGGCATCGTGGCGCGCGCGGTGTTCTCGGCTTTGATGGGGGATTACGGCGGTCTCCGGATGCCGGAAACATATTCGGACGGGATGGTCCTGCAATGTGGACGTCCTCTTGAAATAAGCGGAACCGCCGATGCCGGAGAAAAGGTGACGGTCCGCGTCGCCGGTCAGAAGAAGAGTGCCGTGGCAGGTTCCGACGGAGCCTGGAGCGTCTGTCTCGATCCTCTTTCCGCAGCCACGGGGCTGACTATGAGCGTTTCCACGCCGAAACGTCACCTGCGGTACGATGATGTCGCCGCCGGAGAGGTCTGGGTCTGCTCCGGGCAGTCGAACATGGCTTTCCTGACGAAGTCGATGGTTCCGCAGGAGCGTTCCGAGGCTCTGGAGACGGCCGGAAGACAGGAAAGGACGGTCCGTCTGTTCAACATGAATCCGAGATGCCACACCGGCGATGTTGTCTGGGATAAGGCTGACTGTGATTCTCTGAACCGTCTGCAGTACTTCAACCCTACCGTCTGGGAGCATTGCTCTGCCGTAGCGGCGGACTCGTTCTCGGCTGTGGGCCTTGCCTTCGGCCAGATGCTCGCGGATTCCCTTGATGTGCCTGTCGGATTGATTCTCAACGCTGTGGGCGGATCCCCGGCGGAATCGTGGATTGACCGCAGGACCCTTGAGTTCGAGTTTCCCGACATCCTTTACGACTGGCTGCGCAATGATTTCATCCAGCCGTGGGTGCGTGAACGCGCTTCATTGAACATAAAGGCTTCCGAGAATCCTTTCCAGAGGCATCCTTACGAGCCGTGCTACCTTTTCGAGACCGGTGTGGAGCCGCTCGGACGATTCCCTGTCCGTGGAGTGGTCTGGTACCAGGGAGAGTCGAACGCCCACAACATAGAGGCGCATGAGCGCCTGTTCCCGCTTCTTGTCAAAAGCTGGCGTTCCTGGTGGGGCGATCCTGAATTGCCTTTCCTCTTTGTCCAGCTTTCAAGCCTGAACCGCCCGAGCTGGCCTTGGTTCAGGGACAGCCAGAGAAGGCTTGCCGAGGCCGTGCCCGGTTGTGCGATGGCGGTGTGCAGCGACAGGGGAGACTCCCTTGACGTGCATCCTCGCCGCAAACTGGATGTCGGAAGGCGCCTGGGGGTTCTGGCTCTTTACAATGTCTATGGTGACAGGAACGTTGTTCCGTCAGGTCCGGAGATCAAGTTTGCAAGACTGGAGGGGGACATGGTCGTGCTTGCCTTCGGCTGGGCTGGCGGACTCCGGTCTTCTGACGGACAGAGTCTCCGCACTTTCGAACTGGCCGGGGAGGATGAACAGTTCCGTCCCGCCGAGGCTTCCGTGGAGGGGCAGGTGATCAGACTGCGCTGCCCTGAAGTCGCCGATCCCAAGTGGGTGCGCTACGGCTGGCAGCCTTTCACCCGCGCGAATCTGGTGAACGGAGCCCTCCTTCCGGCATCCACTTTCCGGATTGATGTAGAATAGTTTTTTAGAAGCTGTTTTGAAATGGTTCCATGGAGTCATTTCAAAACAGCAACATGTCCGCGGACGATTGTCCGCTTGTGAGAGTAGGGTAAGTGATTCCTAAAAAATAACTTGGTGCTTTTGCTCGTCTTTTTGGTCTGAATTTATTTGTTCATCAGTCGTGTGCCACCGGCACACTCCTTCTTCACAAATAAATTTATCCACAAAAATCCTTCTCAAAACCTTACAATTTATTTTTTCATCATCACTAAAAGTTTCGGAATATGGGACAGACTGAGAACAGCAGGATCTACCCGTGGGTGGTGGTCGGCCTGTTGTGGGTGGTGGCGTTGCTTAACTACATGGACCGCCAGATGCTTTCGACGATGCGCGACGCGATGCAGATGGACATCGCGGAACTGGAATCCGCCGTCAATTTCGGCAGGCTGATGGCGGTCTTCCTCTGGATCTACGGACTGATGAGTCCGGTGGCGGGGGCCGTGGCCGACCGCATAAGCCGCAAGTGGTTGATTGTCGGAAGTCTCGGTGTCTGGTCAACGGTGACCCTGCTGATGGGCTATTCATCCACATTCTCCCAGATCTACTGGCTTCGCGCCCTGATGGGAGTCAGTGAGGCTCTGTACATTCCGGCCGGACTGTCGCTCATCGCGGACTACTTCACCGGTTCGGCAAGAAGCCTTGCAATCGGGATCCACATGACCGGACTCTATGTCGGGCAGGCGGCGGGCGGCTTCGGAGCCACGGTCGCCTCCGCGTTCTCGTGGCAGACCACATTCCATTGGTTCGGCATGATCGGCATCGCCTATGCTTTCATTCTGATCCTGTTCCTGCATGACAAGCGTCGTGAGCCGAGGAATGACGCTGCGGTGGTTGAGACTGAGACGGAACGGGAGCCTGTCTGGCGCAGTTTCGCCCTTATCTTCTCCAATGTCGCCTTCTGGGTGCTGCTCTTCTATTTCGCCTCCTCGTCCCTTCCGGGCTGGGCCACGAAAAACTGGCTGCCAACCCTTTTCGCCGAGAATCTGAATATTCCGATGTCACAGGCCGGCCCGATCTCCACATTCACCACCGCCTTCTCCTCGTTCATAGGAGTGATGATCGGGGGGCCGCTTTCCGACCGCTGGGTGAAGCGCGATCTTCGCGGGCGCATCTACGTGAGCGCTCTTGGCATGGCCATGATGATCCCGGCCTTGGTCCTGATCGGGTTGGGAGACAGCATGGCCGCGGCCATAGGTGCCGGGCTGTTCTTCGGAGTGGGCTACGGAATGTTCGACACCAACAACATGCCGATCCTGTGCCAGTTCGTGCCGTCGCACCAGAGAGCGTCCGCCTACGGGTTGATGAACATGACGGGCGTGTTCGCCGGAGCCGTCATCACCAAGACCCTCGGCCATTGGGCTGAGAACGGGAATCTTGGCGTTGGCTTCGCCCTGATGGCGGCGCTGCTTGTCCTGGCGCTTTCCATGCAGCTGATCATCCTGAAACCCAAGACTGACAACATGCAGTAGGGGATGCGCGAAGCCTCGGGTGACGAAAACCTCAAAAAAAAGTTTGAAAAAATTTGCGGTAATCAAAAAAAGTAGTACCTTTGCACCACCCGAACGGAGAACAACGGGAAACGCTTCGGGAGCTTAGCTCAGTTGGTTCAGAGCGTCTGCCTTACAAGCAGAGGGTCGGGGGTTCGACTCCCTCAGCTCCCACAAAAAAAGACCTTGTCAGAATTTCTGATGAGGTCTTTTTCCGTTTATTGGAATTTGACTAAATTTGAACGTCAGAGCCGGGGATCACGGGTAAAAAGGGACCAAGTCCAAAACCGGGTCTGGAGTAAAACCCTGTGTTTGGGTGCGCTTGGGACTTGATGCGGGGTTTTGAACCGGAGCCCCTGTGGCTGCCGCCTGCTTGCAAGAATTGAGATTTTAAGAAGCTGTTTTGAAATGATTCCCGAATTTTATCATGCGGAATTTTTGAGACAGTTTCGGCTTTGGAAGAGGGAGCGTAGCCGTAGCTACGTGACCGATGAGAAAGATGAAAATGGCCGGAAAGGCCGCATAAGAAAAAAGAGGAATTATTTTTAAACAGCTTCTTAGTGATGATGAAAAAATAAGTTGGTAAGTTTTTGTGAAGGATTTTTGCGGATAAGAAGCTGTTTAAAAATGGTTCCCGCATTTTATTATGCGGAATTTTCGAGACA
>CAVFMX010000065.1:0-4641 GCA_963623745.1 Bulleidia sp. | reverse complement strand
TAATTATGGACACGGCAGATTATGTCTATGTCATCGAGATTAAACGTGATCAGTCGCCAGAAGTCGCCCTGCGGCAGATAGAGGAGAAAGGCTACGACAAGCCGTTCCTCGCGTCCGGGAAGAAGATTATACGCCTCGGCATCAACTTCTCCTCGAAGACCCGCAGCGTGGACGGCTGGAAGATAGGTTAGAGAGAGTGATGAAAATCAATAGGTGTGGAGGCTGAAGCCTTGGGCGGATGGGAGATAGTTGACTCCCCACCAGCACATCTGGAGAAGCAGGAAAGAGAAGATCAGGAGGAGAAGAGCGCGGCGAACGGATCTGTGGGAGCGGGATGTCACTTCGGCAGGCTCAGTGACCGAAGACATAAAAGAATCCTGACCTTGGCGCAGATGAAGATAAAGCAGATAGCTCAGCCAGGTGGCGGCGGCCCAGGTCTCCTTGGGATCCCAGGTCCAGTAGTCGCCCCATGCCTGCTTCGCCCAAAGGGCACCCATCACTATGCCCATCGTGAGGAAGCCCCAGCCGATGCGTACAAGGGTGTCGCAGAGACGCAGGTCGGTCACTTCTACAGGCTCGGTGACCTGTTTACGTGAGAGCCGGAGAAGCCGGACGGCGAGGATCGTGGCGATGCCCATCACGGCGTAGGCGAACATGTAAACGATGACATGCGGGACAAACCACGGGCTGCGGAGAGCGGGCATAAGTTCCTCGGTGTGGATTTCTGGCTTGAACACGTTGATGCACGCGAAGACCACGGCCATCAGGCAGCCGAACGGCAGCACCCAGCGGTAGCGCCAGCGGAGATAGACCCCGAGACCGATCAGCGAAAGGAAGAGGCTGAACCAAAGGCGGGTCTCCCCCATCGTGCGAAGCGGCGGACGACCGAGTGAGATCCAAACTCCGACAATGAATGCAAGGAATATGACAGATCCGCAGCCGGTCAGAACCGCAGCCGGCAACCTACGTCTGGAAACCGCCGAGACCACCGCCCCGGAAATCCAGCACAGCGACGCGGCCAAAGCGAACCAGACGAATGAATCCCACCCCATCACCGCCTCCTGATTACATTCTCAAAAGAATCCTGTCCCGGCGAAAAGTCCTTCTCCGCAAGCTTACCTGCGGCAGAAGCCTTTCCGGACAAGCCCATCGGCTTCTTCCCGGCAAAGCGAGGCTTGAAACCAGAAAAGAACGCCATCGCAGCGGCAGAAACGAGCAGCAGCCACAAGGCGATGCGGAAAACCTCCGACAACGGGGAATGGACACATTTGAATATGCTTGTGAACTCCCCGCGTCCGGTGTCCATCACATAGTCCGTCTGGTAGATCCACCATGAACCGACTCGGGCCGGATGGTTGACAGCTATCCTGACCTCGGAAGAGCGGCCGTCCGGCAGAGCCAAAGAGGCCTCGGAAGCATATTCGTCAATCACAAAACGTCGGAGGGTCAGTTCGAAAGGCAACTTACGGGATTCGCCGCTCCGCTCGTCCAGCCCATAGTGGACCGGAATGCCGGGATGCGCCTCCATTCTCGCCCGGACGGTTCCGCCGCTGCCGAACAGCCCGGCCATGAGAATCACCGACAGCCCCAGATGAGCGCATGTCACGCCGAAGCGATGCCTTGTGAATTTATGGACATCCCCGATCGTGTTCAGCGTGACGGTCGTCGCCAAAAGGAACAATGCAAGGATGAATATGGGCGAACGGCTCATGTTCCTGAAACCGAGAACGCCGAAAAAACCGTCTCTGCTTCCATCCTGCGGTGTGAGTCCGAAGATGAGAAGCAGAAACAGTACGATTGAAATCGAGATTATGCAAGCCTTCCGCCCGGCCAAACTTCTGTACAACGGCCATCGGTCACGCGACGCGTAGATGCCCGCCAGAAGGCAGACATAGACCAAGGCCGCGGAAAGCCCGAACGGATGCCCAAAGGCGGACATCACGCCTGTGCCCACTGCTTGCGCAGGAGGTCAACGGCCGCGGTGACGGTCGTGGCGCGGTCGCCCTTCGTGCCGCACTCGAAGCTGACATACTTGTCGTAGCCGATCTCCTTGAGGGCTCTGAATCCGTCAAAGTAGTTGTCCTTCTCACCGTCCTCGCCCGGCATGATGCGGCGGCCGCGGCTGGCGATGTGGACATGCTGAAGGTACTCCTTGCCGGCCGACATCAGGGCGCCGTAGTCGGAGGTCTCCTCGGACATGTGCCAGAAGTCACCCATAGCCTTGACTCCCTTGCTGTCGGAATCTCGGGCAATCGCTGCGGCGTCGGCCACCTGACGGAGGTAGAACGCCTCGTTCCTGTTCAACGGCTCAAGGATAACGGTCGTACCATGCTCAAGAGCGAACTCTCCGAGGTCATGGAGCTGCTCGCAAAGGTATTTGCGGGTGTCCATAGTGTGAGGCCTGCAAGGGGTCTGGTGATTGAACGCCGGAACCATGATGACTCCGGTCGAGCCGAGTTCTCCGGCGGCGGCCACGATCTCGCGCATGGTCTTGTCGAACAATTCCTTGACCGCAGGATCCTCGGCGAGGATGAAACCATCGAAACCGGCACAGATCGCCGACACCTTGACGTTACGTCCGCTGAGGGCATCCTGAATCTCCTTCACACGGGAAGCCAGTCCATGTCCGCCCGGCTCGAAACCGGTGATCCCGAGACTCTCCATGAAGTCCAGCCTTTCAGCCAGAGTCTCTCCTGGAGCCGTTCCTTCCTGAAAGGAAAGATTCAACTCAAGGTCATTCCCGGCCTTTTTCTTATCGTCCTTGACGGCAACGCATCCCGGCAGCACCGAGGCGGCGGCCAAAGCCGCCGACCCGGCCGCCGCAGCTGTCAGAAAACTTCTTCTGTCCATAACTTGATTACTTTTCTGAGGCATTCTGTCTCTTCGACAAGTATTACTTAAGTTCAGCGGCCGATTACTTTCCGGAACCCGGAACCGGAACGACACACTTGCTCATGTCCATCTTGCCGAGTTCAAGCTTCTCCGGGAGATAGTCCAGATCGGAAGCGCTGATCTCGTCCCATGTGACGGTCTTGCCGGTGTAGGCGGCCTCACGGCCCATCACGCCGCAAAGAGAGGACATGCCGCACTCCCCTGCCTCAACATGAGTTTCACCCTTACGGATGTGGTTCACCCAATCGACATGCTCAAGCACGTACGGATTGGTCTGCCGGTACTGAGCCTTCTCGGCTTCGGCGTCAAACTGCCAAAGGACATTCCCTTTAAGGTCACGGATGGCGAAATCCGTAGAACTCCAGTAGCCCTTGGTTCCGTGGACACGCTCGCTGACATTGTTGGAGCAGCCGTCGATCTGACGGGACATACTGTGCAGATGGACTCCGTTCTCATACTCAAAGTCGATGCTGAAGTTGTCGTACTGGTCGCCTGTCACGCGGCGCTGGCGGCTTCCGAAGCCTGTCGCCTTGATAGGGTGCCCTCCGATCATCCAGTTGAACACGTCGATGTTGTGCACATGCTGCTCGACGATGTGGTCGCCGGAGAGCCACTTCCAGTTGACCCAGTCGCGGATCATCCATTCCATGTCACTCCAGCCCTGCTGACGCTCCCTGTACCAGAGCATGCCCTGGTTCCAGTAAACATTGCCGCCGGTGATCTCGCCGATCATGCCTTCCTGAATCTTCTTGAAGGACTCCACATAAGGCCTCTGATGATGACGCTGCGTTCCGGTCACCACGCAAAGCCCCTTGGCCTCGGCCTGCTTCGCCGTGGCCATGATCTGACGGTAGCCCTTGGCGTCCACTGCGATAGGCTTTTCCAGGAAAGAATGGACTCCCTTCTCGGTGGCATACTGGAAATGTGCCGGCCTGAAGACAGGCGGAGTGGCCACGATGACCATGTCAACCCCTGAATCAATGACCTGCTTGTAAGCGTCAAATCCGACAAAGCAGTGATCCTCCGGAACTTCCTGATTCCTGTTATTCTTGAGACTGTCACGGAGACTGTTCAGCCGATCGGCGAACACATCGCCGAGAGCCGTCACCTTGATTCCGTCGGCGGCGTTCAGCAGATCCTCGATGGCGCCGCTTCCGCGTCCGCCGCAGCCGATCACGCCGACCTTGAGTTCCTTCCCGTCAATGGCCTTGTCCGGAAGTTCCGGAACATAATACTCGCCCGGCTGCCTGAGAGGAATCATCTTGCCGGATTTGTCTCCGCCAGCGCAGGCGGACAGCAGAACGCTTCCGCCCACCAGACCTACACCGATCTTGGCGCTTTTGCCAAGAAAGGATCTTCTGTCCATTTTGTTGCTCATTTTATCAATAGTCTTTATGTTATTAAATTATAGAATTCCTTCAGGCACATCGCACACCACCCTGAAACCGATACCCTTCACGTCAGAGTACCACCAGATGCTTTTCGGATTCTGCGGGTCGGTGCGAAGCCAGTCATCATTACGGGTGTGGTTTCTGGCGGCGCAGCGGACAAGGGAGGCGTCATCCGAATACGATCCTCCGCGGACCACGAACTCGTCGCCGCTCTCCGGACCTTTAGGATCCAGAGCGCCGTCGGCGATCTTCGAATATGCGTCCGGAGCATACCGGTCGGAGCAATATTCCATCACGTTGCCAAGCATATTCTTGAGTCCGAACGGATTGGCCTTCACCTCGGAAGGTTCCTGCGTCT